>JBGPND010000014.1:0-50610 GCA_041487355.1 Acetobacteraceae bacterium
AAATTGTTGGGGGCGCGCCCTTATATCAACGTCTTGGCCGGGCTTGACCCGGCAATCCACCCCCGTTGGGTGGTGCGTGGATGGCGGGGTCAAGCCCGGCCATGACGTAGAGTACCGTCCTGTGGATGGACGCGCTTCTCTCCATCCTCTTCCACGGCCTCGCCTACGCGATGATCCTCTACATCATCTCGGTGGGCCTTTCGGTGACCATGGGGCTGATGGGCTTCGTCAACCTCGCGCATGGCGTGTTCGCGATGGCCGGCGGCTACGTGACCGTGACGCTGATGAACAGCTACGCGGTGCCCTTCGGCCTGGCACTCCTGGCTGCGTTCATTGTGATCGCGCTGGTCAGCGTCGTTCTCGAACGAACTCTCTACGCCCGCCTGTATGGTGCCAGCGAACTGGAACAGGTGCTGTTCACCATCGGCCTCATCTTCATGGCGGGGGCGATCGTCCGCTATCTCTGGGGTCCGGTGCCGCAGCCCATCAGCCTGCCTGCCGCGCTCAGCGGTCAGCTTGATCTCGGCTTCCGCACCTTCCCGATGTATCGCTCGCTCCTGATCGTCGTCGGCTTCGTATTGATCGCCCTGTTGTGGTTCGGCGTCGAGCGCACGAATTTCGGCGCCCAGCTTCGCGCCGCGGTCGATAATCGCCGCATGGCCGAATCGGTCGGCATCGACACCAGCCGCTTGTTCTCGCTGGCCTTCGCACTCGGCTCGGGCCTGGCCGCGCTGGGTGGTGGCCTCGGCGCCGACATCCTCGCGATCTATCCCGGATACGCCACCGAGTATCTCGTCTATTTCCTGATGGTCGTGGCGATCGGCGGCCTCGGCTCCCTGCGCGGGCCCTTCGTGGCCGCGCTGCTGCTCGGCTTCGGCGACACCGCGTGCAAATATCTCGTGCCCGAGCTCGGCTCCTTCTTCGTGTTCGCCGCCATGATCGGCCTGTTGCTGTGGCGGCCTGCCGGACTCTTCGGACGAGCCTGATCCATTGATCTACTGGCGTCCTCCTCGCAACGCCTCGCCGGTCGAGACGCTGGTCCATCGCCACCGTCTGCGTCCCGTCGAGCTGCTGCCCTGGATCGTGGGGGTCGCCGCCTATTTCGGCTTCGCCGACTACCTGTCGCTCGGCAGCCAGATCCTGATCATGATCCTGTTCGCGTTGTCGCTCGACCTCGTGCTCGGCTATGCGGGCATCGTCACGCTGGGCCATTCCGCATTCTTTGGCGTCGGCGCCTATGCGGCGGGTATCTACGCCGCGCACATCACCGGCGAGCCGCTGTCCGGCCTGCTGGTCGCCGCACTCGCCGCCGCCGCGGTCGGCTTGGCGTCCGGCCTCATCATACTGCGCACGCAGGGCCTCACGCTGCTGATGCTGACGCTCGCCGTGACCGCGCTGCTCGCCGAGGCAGCGAACAAGGCAAGCTTCATCACCGGCGGAGCCGATGGGCTGCAAGGCATGGAGGTGAACCCGATCCTCGGCCTGTTTCGCTTCGATCTGTTCGGGCGCACAGCCTATCTGTATTGCCTC
This sequence comes from Acetobacteraceae bacterium, assembly GCA_041487355.1. Classification (GTDB taxonomy): domain Bacteria; phylum Pseudomonadota; class Alphaproteobacteria; order Acetobacterales; family Acetobacteraceae; genus JAMXLO01. The sequence goes on from JBGPND010000014.1 coordinate 1,531, forward strand.
GCGGTGCTGTTCCTCGCGTGGCTGTTCGCCCGGCGTCTGGTGCATTCACCGTTCGGCCAGTCGCTGATCGGGATACGCGAGAACGTCATCCGCATGCATGCGATCGGCTCGCCGGTGCAACGCCGCCTGCTGACGATCTATACGATCTCCGCCGCCCTTGCCGGCATCGCGGGAGGCTTGCTCGCGCAGACCACGCAGTTCGTCGGCCTCACCGTGCTCGGCTTCCAGCGCTCGGGTGAGATCGTCATCATGCTGGTATTCGGCGGCATCGGCCGCCTGTACGGAGCCTTCGTCGGCGCGAGCCTCTACATGATCGTGCAGGATCAGCTCGCCAAGCTGGAACCGGTCTTCTGGAATTTCTGGATCGGCCTGCTGCTCGTAATGCTGGTGATGTTCGCCCGCGGCGGCGTGCTTGGCCTGATCGATCAGGCATTGCGGATGCTCCGGAGGAAGCGATGACGCCGGCGCTGGAGACAATCGGTCTGCACAAGCGGTTCGGCGCGCTCATCGTGGCGAACGACATCCATTTCCGCCTCGAAGCCGGCGCACGCCACGCATTGATCGGGCCGAACGGTGCGGGCAAGACGACATTCATCAACCTGATCACCGGCCGATTGGCGCCATCGGCAGGTCGCATTCTGCTCGGCGGCGAGGACGTCACCACGCTGCCACAGGCGGCACGCGTCAGTCGCGGTCTGGCCAGGACGTTCCAGATCAACACGCTGTTCAAGGGCCTGTCCGTACTGGAGAATGTCTGTCTCGCCGTGGGTGAGCACGAGGCCACCGGCGGCGACATGCTCCGGCTGATCGGTTCGCGCCGCGGCGTGCTTGAACACGCCTACACGCTGCTTGAGCGTCTGCGCCTCGCCGACGATGCACTGGTGCCGGTGAAGGAGCTGCCCTATGGCAAGCAGCGTCTGGTCGAGATCGCCATAGCGCTCGGTCTGCAGCCGACCGTGCTGCTGCTTGACGAACCGGCGGCCGGTGTTCCCACAGCCGAGAGCGCGATCATTCTCGATGTCATCGAGCAGCTTCCGCGCGACATCGCAGTGCTGATCATCGAACACGACATGGAGCTGGTGTTCCGCTTTGCCCGCCGTATCACTGTTCTGGTGCAGGGGAGCATCCTGGTCGAGGGAACCCCCACGGAGATCGCCGCCGATGCGCGGGTGCGCGAGGTCTATCTCGGCGAGCATCAGCATGTCTGACTGGCTGGCACTGCACGGCGTCTCCTCGGGCTACGGCGAGACCGTTGTGCTGGACGGGGTATCGCTCAGCTTGCAGGAGGGCGGCGCGCTATCGGTGCTCGGTCGCAACGGTGTCGGCAAGACCACACTGCTGGCCTCGGTGCTCGGCCACACCACGCTTCATGCCGGCCGCATCGTGTTCCGCAATCAGGCGATCGAGCGTCTGCGTCCGTTCCGGCGTGCGCGTCTCGGCATCGGCTACGTTCCGCAAGAACGGGAAATCTTCCCGTCGCTGAATGTCGACGAGAACCTGTCCGTGGCTGCCCGCGCGGGCACGCGATGGACGCGAGAGCGCGTCTACGAACTGTTCCCCTCCCTCGCTATGCGCCGACGCAACATGGGCAATCAGCTTTCCGGCGGCGAACAGCAGATGCTCGCCGTCGGCCGTGCGCTGATGGGCAATCCCTCGCTCCTGTTGCTCGACGAACCTTTGGAAGGACTGGCACCCGTCATCGTCGATTCGCTGCTCGCCGCATTGCACCGTCTGCGCGAGGAGAATGGCCCCGCCGTCGTGCTGGTGGAACAGCACGCGCGCCTCGCCTTGGAGTTCGCTAGCCGCGCCGTGATTCTGGACCGCGGCAGGATCGTCTACGACGGCGCCAGCCAGCCCTTGCTCGACGATCCGCCGAGGTTGGCGAACCTGATCGGTATCGCTGGCAGGTGATCACCGTTCGTCCCCGCGCAAGAGCGTGTGAATGAATCCATCCCAGCCCCAGCGGTGACGGTGACCCCTGGGTCCCCGCTTTCGCGGGGATGACAATCTATTGAATCGGTCCACCTTTTTCGTCATCCCCGCGCAAGTTTTGTCATCCCCGCGCAAGTTTCGTCATCCCCGCGAAAGCGGGGACCCAGGATATTGCGGGAATAGCGACGCCGCTGTTTCTTTCACACACTGCGCAAGCAGGGGCTTGTCTCCCGCAGCCCGGGGGTGACGGGCGAGCGCAATTCGGCGAACATCGACTCCTTTGATCACAGGAACCACCACCCCGCATGCCAACCACGGCACAAACCATAGAAATCGGCGTCGATATCGGCGGCACCTTCACCGACATCGTCTGCCGCCGCGCCGGAGAGCCGATGCGCACCCTGAAGATCCCCACCACGCGCGGCGACCCCAGCCAGGCGGTGCTGAACGCCGTCACGCATCTGTCGAACGACCTGGGCATTGCCCCCACCAGCATCGCCCGTTTCCTGCACGGCACGACGATCGCCACCAACGCGGTGCTGGAGCGCAAGGGCGCGAAGATCGGCCTGATCACCAGTGTGGGCTTCAAGGATATCCTGGAAATCGGCTACCAGCTTCGCCAGGACCTGCACCGGATCATGCTCGAGCCGGTGACGCCGGTGTTCCTGGCACCTGGCGCGCAACGCAAGGAGGCCATCGAGCAGGTCTCCGCGCAAGGCGAGGTCATCATCCCGCTGGACGAGGAGTCGGTGCGGCGTGCCGCGGCGGAGCTTGTCGCCGATGGCGTGCAGGCAATCGCCGTCTGCTACCTGTTCTCCTTCCTGCATCCCGCGCATGAGCAGCGCACGCGCGAGCTGATCGAGGCAGACCATCCAGGCATTGCTGTCTCGCTGTCCTCCCAGGTCGATCCCACCTTCCGCGAATACGAGCGCACCGTCGTCACCGCATTCGATGCATACATGAAGCCTGTCGTCCGCCGCTACCTGGAGCGGCTGGAGGACGGGCTCGCCGCGGCACATGTCACCGCGCCGCTGCAGATCATGCAGTCCCGCGGCGGACTTGCCGGGACCTCGGTCGCGCGCCAACGGCCGGTGCGGCTGTTTCTCTCCGGCCCCGCCGCGGGCGTGATCGGCGGAGCCATCGTGGGGCGGTCGTCCGGCCACCGCGACCTCATCACCATCGATGTCGGCGGCACCTCGAGCGACATCGCCCTGGTCGAAGGCGGCGAACCGGTGATCCGTCCGCAGGGCAGCATCGCGGGTTTTCCGGTGCGCGTGCCGATGGTCGACGTGAATGCGATCGGCGCCGGCGGCGGTTCCATCGCATGGCTCGACGGGGCGGGCGGCTTGCGCGTTGGCCCGCATTCCGCGGGTTCCGAACCGGGGCCTGCCTGCTATGGCCGCGGTGGCGAGGAAGCGACGGTGACCGATGCCTCGGTCGTGCTCGGCTGGCTCGATCCCGCGTACTTCGCCGGCGGTTCGGTTTCGCTCGATCCGTCGCTCGCGCGCGCTGCGATCGAGCGCCGCATCGCGACGCCGTTGGGCCTGTCCGTCGCAGATGCGGCGCTCGGCATCCATCGCGTCGTGAATGCGCAGATGGTCGAGGGCATCCGTCTGGTGTCCGTGCGCCGCGGCCTCGATCCGCGCCGTTTCACTCTGGTGGCGCTTGGCGGTGCCGGGCCGATTCACGCCACCGCGCTCGCCGCCGAACTCGGCATCGGCAGTGTGCTGATCCCGCGCCATCCGGGCGTGCTTTCGGCGGCGGGTCTGCTCGCTGCACCGATCGAACATGAGGTGGCCACGGCCTTTCCGCGCCCGCTGTCCGGCCTCGCGTTCGCCGATGTGCGTGGCGTGCTTGACGAACTGGATCGCCAGTGTGCGCGCCTGATGGCGGAGGAGAGCATCGGCGGCATGACCGTCTCGATCCAGTATTCCGCCGATCTGTGGTACATCGGCCAGTCCTATCACCTGGAAGTGCCGCTCGCGGCGGGCGCGCCGGATCCGCTCGCCACGTTGTATCGCGACTTCCTGGCGCTGCACGATCGTATCTACGGTCATGCGACGGAACAGCCGGTGGCGATCGTGAACCTGCGTTCCGTGCATCGCGCCGGTGGCAGCGATCATCTGGATGAAGGCGCCTACCGCCCGCTCCAAACCGATCCACACAAGCCGCCGCGCGCGATCCGCGTTGCCGGTGCCCGTGCGCCGGTGCAGGCGGCGATCTATCATCGCGCCGCGATGCAAGCCGGCCTGACATTCGCCGGGCCGGCGATCGTGGAACAGGACGACACCACCACGCTGGTCGAACCACGCTGGCGCGGAACGGTGCTGGAAAACGGCAATCTTCTGCTGACAAGAGGCTGATATGGACGTCGACCCGATCACGCTTGAGGTGATGCGCAACAAGCTCGACGGCATCGCCAACGAGATGCAGCTCACACTGGTGCGCAGCGCGTTTTCCGCCATTGTGAAGGAGGGGCTGGACGCCTCGGCGAGTCTGTTCACGCTGCAGGGCGAAACGCTGGCCCAGGCGCTCGCCGTTCCTGTGCATCTGGGAGCGCTGACGCCGATGGTCGGCCGCCTGTTGCAGACGGTGCCGCTCGACCGGATGGGCGAAGGCGACATCTGGATTCTCAACGACACGTATCAGGGCGGCACGCATCTGCCGGACATCGCGATCATGATGCCGGTGTTTGCCGACGGCCGCGTGATCGCGATCAGCGCGGCGATGACGCACCACCAGGATGTCGGCGGCATGGCACCCGGTTCCACGCCGACCAACGCGACCGAGATTTTCCAGGAAGGCATCCGCATTCCGCTGCTGCAGTTCCGCCAGGGCGACACGCTGAACGCCACCCTCATCGCGATGCTGCGCCAGAATGTCCGCCTGCCGGACGTGCTGATGGGCGACATCAACGCGCAGGTTGCGGCGTGCACGATCGGTGCCCGCCGCCTCGGCGAGCTTGCCGCCAGCTTCGGACGCGATGAACTGCTCGCGCTGTCGGACGAGCTGCTGAACCGTTCCGAGGTGATGACCCGTCAGGCCTTGCATAACCTCAAATCCGGCACCTATCGGCACGTCGATTTCCTCGACAATGACGGCATCGAGCTCGACAAGCTGGTGCGGATCGAAGTGGCGGTGACGATTGCCGATGGGCAGATGACCTGCGACTTCACCGGCACCGCGCCGCAGGTGCGCGGGCCGTTCAACTGCATGCCATCCGGCCCCTATGCCGCGGCCTGTTTCGCCCTGCGCGCGGTGACCGATCCGGAGGGGCGCGTCCCCAACAATGGCGGTTGTTTCCGTCCGATTGCGTTCCATCTGCCGGAGGGCAGCCTGGTCAATCCGCGCGAGCCCGCGCCCACCGGCTGCCGTACCTCGACGATAAAGCGGATCACGACCTGCATCCTCGGTGCGCTGCGGCAGGCCGCGCCGGATCGCGTGCCGGCCGACTCGGGCAGCGAGATCGTCATCATGCATTTCGGTGGCCAGCGGTCGGATGGACGCCGCTACGTGACGTCGCAGCTCCTGGTGGCCGGCAGCGGTGCGTCGCCGCATCTGGACGGCGTGGACGTGATCGAGACGGATGCCAGCAACTGCCTGAACGTTCCCGCCGAGGCGCTGATGATGGAAGCGCCGATCCGCGTGCACCGCGTCGCCCTGCATCGCGATTCCGGCGGACCCGGCAAGAGCCGCGGCGGGCTCGGCGGGGTGTTCGAATACGAGCTGCTGGATGGCGAGGCGACCGTGACGTATCGCGGCGAGCGGCACCTGTGCGAGGCGGCCGGGGTCGCCGACGGAATGGCCGGCGGTCGCGCCAGCGCGGTGATCCGGCGTGCCGCGGGTGGCGAGGAAGTCGTGAAATCGAAAATCGTGTCCACCCTGTGCAAGGGCGATCGCCTGGTGATCGCCACTGCCGGCGGTGGCGGGTATGGCGCACCGGCGGAGCGCGATCCGGCGTTGGTGCAGGCGGATCTGCGCAACGGCAAGATCAGCCTGGAGGCGGCGCGCGAATTCTATGCGTATCGGGGGAACGCCTGACGCTCCGCAGGCTTGGCTTGAATGCTGGGCATCCTCCGATATGATGCAGTGCATACGGGGAGACCTCACAATGCACATCAGGCAAGCGATCGTCGCAGCCATCGCGATGGCCGGACTGGCGATGCCGGCACGGGCGGACAACACCCAGGGCATCACAGCGACCACGATCACCATCGGCAATATGGGTCCGTTCTCCGGCCCATCCTCGGTGTTCACGCCGCTGAACTACGGACCCGAGGCCTATTTCCGCTACATCAACGACCAGGGCGGCGTGAACGGGCACAAGTTCGTCACCGTGTTCGCCGACGATTCGTGCAACGAGGCGAAGGGCATCGCAGCGGCGAAGAAGCTGATCTATGAGGACAAGGTCTTCATGATCATGGCCAACCCGTGCAGCGGCGTCGCCATGGCGATCAAGCCGATGCTGGTGCAGGAAGGCGTGCCGTGGATCGGCGCCTCGGCCAATCCGAAGATCAGCCGCCCGCCGTCGCCGGGCATCTTCCACTCGACGTACACCGGCATCGAGTCCGGCCGCTCCATGGCGAGCTTCGCCTTGGGCAAGCCCGGCACGACGAAGATCGCGCTCGCCATGCACAGCGACGACTGGGCGCACGGCTATTGCGATCCAGCCACCGATTACATCAGGAGCCACGGCGGAGAAATCGTCGCTACCACTGCGCTGGAGCACGGCGCTACCGATGCCACCGCCCAGGCATTGCAGATCAAGGCGTCCGGCGCGCAGGCGGTCATGGGTTGCCTGTATCAGCCCGAGCTCGTCGTGCTGTTGCGCGAACTGCAGAAGTTCCAGGTGGACGTGATCGTGCTCGGCGCGCTCGGTGCCGACTTCAACCAGGTGCTGGGAGCGTTCCCCAACCGCGACCATCTGAAGCAGCGCTTCTTCCAGCCCTATCAGTTCAAGGCGAAGCTCGGCACCGGGCCGCTGAAGAAGTTCCGCGACATCTTCGTCAAGTATCTGACGAAGGACGAGCTGCCGAAGGCTGGCGAGCCGACCAACTTCTACTATTTTGGCGTCCCCGCGGCGATCGTGACGGTGGAGGCGTTCCGCCGCGCCGGCCCCAACCCGACGCGCGAGAGCTGGGAAAAAGCGATGGAGTCGCTGAAGGACTTCGACACCGGCGTGCTCGCCGATACCGAGACCTTCGGCCCCGACAAGCACGTCGGCGTCGAGAAGATGTACGCGGTGGGCCTGAACGCACAGGGGCAGGAGACGGTTTATAAGGCGTGGGGCGACGCGCTGCCTGATACGCAGTGATGCCGCATGCGTGTCTCTTTCGTCATGCCGGTGCTTGGCACCGGCATGACGATGTAAGTCCAGCGACGCGCCAATCATGCTGACCTTCCTGCCGCAGCTCCTTGTCAGCGGCATCTCCACCGGTATGCTCTACGCACTCATCGCGCTGTCGATGACCCTGGTGTATCGCGCGACCACCGTGGTGAATTTCGGCCATGGCGACATGGTCGCCGCTGGCGCCTATGCGGTCTTCGTGTTCGGCCTCGGCTTCGGACTGCCCTACCTGGTGGCGATGGCGCTTGCCATAGCCGTGCTGTTCCTGGCTGGCTTCGCCGCGCAACGCTTCCTGCTGCAGCCGATCGTCGCGGGCCCGCATCTGTCGCTCGCGATGATGGCGCTGGCGGTCGGCTATGCACTGCGTGGCGCGCTACGCCTGGAATGGGGCAACGAAACGCTGAACCCATCGCGCCCCTACGCGCAGGATGTCTACATGTTCGGCAACGTCGTCATCACGACAGACGACGTCGTGATCTGTGGCTTCGTCCTGCTGTTGCTGGCGGCGCTGTTTCTGCTGCTCCAGGTCACGCCGCTCGGCAAGGTGATCCAGGCCACCTTCCAGAGCCAGCGAGGCGCGGCGCTCGTCGGCATCAATGTCCCGCTGTTCCACGCGCTCATGTGGGGCGGCGGCGCCGCACTCGGCGCGATCGGCGGCGTGCTGTTGTCGATGATCACACCGCTTACTCCCGATCTCGGCCAATGGACCCTCGTGCAAGGCTTCGCCGCGATGACACTCGGTGGATTCGGCTCGCTCGGCGGCGCGGTGGCCGGTGGCATCCTGCTCGGCGTGACCGAGAAACTGCTCGGCTTTTACATCAACACGGTGTTCATCGAGATCACCGGCTATCTCGTGCCGATCCTGGTGCTGTTGCTGCGTCCGCAAGGCCTGTTTGGCCGGCGCGCGATCGTGCGCGTCTGATCGCAGCGATGAAACGCCGGCTGTTCTGGCTGCTGCCGCTTGTTCTGCTTCCCGTGCCGCTGTTGCTCAATCCATATCAGCAATACGTGCTGAATACTGCGCTGCTCTACGTTCCCGTCGGCATCGGCTTCAATCTCGTGGTCGGCAATCTCGGCCTGCTTGCCTTTTCCAACGTCGCCTATTTCGGCCTCGGCGCTTACACGAGCGGCGTTCTGATGACACAGCTCGGCTTACCCTGGTGGCTGACGGTAATCCCCGCCGGGCTGGTCGGCGGCCTCGCCGGCTCGATCGCAAGCATTCCCGCATTGCGCGGCGTGCGCCTGTTCTATCTCGCCATCATGACGCTGGCATTCGGCGAACTGATGCGCTGGACCTACATAAGATGGGAGGCACTCACCGGCGGTTCGATGGGCATGGCGGTGCCGACGACCAACCTGTTCGGCTGGGCACTCGATTCCGACCGGCGCAAATTCTACGTGTTCCTCGCCATCGTCGTGCTGATCATTGCAATCACCGATCGGCTGCTGCGTTCGCGTTTCGGCCGCGCCTTCCTGGCGATCAAGGACAACGAGGTCGCTGCCGCGGCCATGGGAATTCCCACCGATCGCTACATCGTTCTCGCGTTCGCCTGGGGCGGCGCCGTGGTCGGTCTGGGCGGCGCGATGTTTGCGATCTCCGTCGGACATCTCACGCCGGTGTCATTCGATCTCACCGAGCTGATCCGCCAGTTCGCCATCATCATGGTCGGCGGTCTCGGCAGTCTCACCGGCGCGATCATCGGCGCTGCCATCATTACCGCGGCCCCGCAGGTGTTCATCAGCTTCCCCGGCTTCGAGGAACTGGTGTTCGGCCTGCTGATCGTCCTCGTCATACTTTTCCTGCCACGCGGGCTGGCCAGCCAGCTCGCCCGATTGCATCCCGCCTTCGTCGATCGTTACTACCGTGGCTGACGCGCCGCTGCTGCAACTGCGCGAAGTGACCGTCCGTTTCGGCGGCCTCGTTGCCGTGGACAGCGTGTCGTTCAACCTGAACAATGGTGAGATCTGTGCCCTGATCGGGCCGAACGGCGCCGGCAAGACCACAGTGTTCAATGCCGTCTCCGGCAATGTGGTGGCGGATTCCGGCAGCATCCTGTTCCGCGGCGAGGAGATCAGGCAGCTTACGCCGCACGAAATCTCCGCTCGCGGTGCGCGGCGGACGTTTCAAAATGGCGGCCTGTTCCCGGACCTCACGGCGCTGGAAAACGTGCTGGTTGGCCTGCATGCACAGGTGGCAAGCACCTTCATCGGCCTGTTGTTTGGCAGGAAATCGGCCGCCGCCGAGGCTGCCGCGACGACGCGAGCGCGCGAATTGCTGGACCTGATGGGAGTCGGCGCCATGGCCGACCAGAAGGCGGGCGCGCTCTCTGGCGGCCAGCAGCGCATGGTGGAGATCGTCCGCGCCCTGGCCACCAACCCGCCCTTGTTGTTGCTTGACGAACCGGCTGTCGGGCTTGCACCGCAGGCCCGCCAGCAGCTCGCTACGGTGATACGCACGCTCGCGCGCGAACGCGGCATCGGCATCCTGCTGATCGAACATGCGATCGAGCTGGTGATGAGCGTGGCCGACCGCGTGATCGTGCTGAATGACGGGCGCAAGGTGGCTGATGCGCCGCCGGAACAGGTGCGCGCCGACCGCGCCGTGCTGGAGGCCTATCTCGGCCATGCCTGAGCCAATGCTCGTCGCGCGCGGCGTCGAAGCCGGTTATGGCAGTCGGCAGATTCTGCACGGCGTCGATCTGGACGTCGGCGAGGGTGAAGTGGTGGCGCTGCTCGGTGCCAACGGCAGCGGCAAGTCGACCCTGCTGAACGCGCTCAGCGGCTTCGTGCGGCCGCGTCATGGGTCAATCCTGCTGGCAAAGACGGAACTGGCCGGACTGCGGCCGCATCGGATATTCCGCCACGGCATCGTGCAGGTATCCCAGGCGCGCGACCTGTTTCCCGAGATGTCGGTGGAGGAGAATCTCCGCCTCGGCGCCTGGGTGCGTCGCGGCGACGTCGCCCGGTTGCTCGACTCTGTCTACCGCTCCTTCCCGCGTCTTGCGGAGCGGCGCACGCAACCGGTGCGGCTGATGTCGGGCGGTGAGCAGCAGATGGTGGCGATCGGCCGCGCGCTGATGAGCGAGCCGCGACTGTTGCTGCTCGATGAACCGTCCGGCGGTCTGGCGCCCGCCTTCGTGACCGAGATTGCCGCCATCGTCGCCGCGCTGAAGCGCGAACGCGTCACCATGGTGATGGTGGAGCAGAATATCAGGCTGGCACTGTCGGTGGCGGATCGAATTCTGGTACTGCGCGATGGATTGGTGATCGAACATCAGGATGTGCGCGGCACCAAGGTCGATGAGGAGCAGATCGTCCGGCAGATCTATCTGTGACGTCTGATACCGCCGAGCGGGAGACTTGACTTGCAATCGTCATTCCCTCGCAAGCGGGGATCCAGGGCTGCAAACAAGAGTGCTGGTCGCACTGGGTACCCGCTTGCGCGGGCATGACGACATTGAGTCACCGTCTCCGTGCGACGGTCTGATGACCCAGTCAGCCGCGGTATGATTCCCGCAGCCGGAAATGCTGCACCTTGTCCAGCGCGTTGCGCGGCAGCTCCGCCACGAAGTTGATCTCACGCGGCACCTTGAAGCGCGCGAGCTGGCTCAGCAGGTGCGCCCGCAGTTCCTCGACCGTGACTGCTGCTCCCGTGCGCACGACGATGAAAGCCACCGGCACTTCCTGCCCTGCTTCGTCCACCACGCGTGCCTCGCACAGCAGGCCGGGCAGGCCAGTGGAGCCAGTCCGCGACAAGTCGCCGCCCAGCCGGGTGTAGACCGCAATCGGGCAGGTCTCGGTCGAGCCATAGACCTGCAGCAACGGCACGCCGCGTGCAGTGACTGCATCCACCAGGGACCGCGGCTCCAGGGTCGAGCCGGTGGTAATCGCGCGCAGACTCGACAGGTCCGTTTCGCGCCACAACGCATGGTCCAGCAGTGCCTGAATGGTCGACGGCACCAGCACTGTCAAAGTCGGCCGGTCCTCCGCAATCGCGCGCAGCGTATCATCGGCCGTGACGCGCGGATGAATGGTGACCGTGGCGCCAAGCTGCAGCGCCGGCGTCGGATCGACCCGCGCCTCGCTCACCGCCTGGAACCACAATGCCTTCGTCTGCTCGAGCTTGATGCGCATCTCCGCGACGGCAAGCTGCTTCACCACGCTGCTCCGACGCTTGCCCGGCGGGGCGCCCGGAATCTCCCCGCGCAGATAGCGCACGGTGAAGTCATAGGCCGCCTGCGCCAGACCAAGATAAGTGGGTGCGAGCGTCAGGAACATGTGGGGCCAGCGCGACGCCGCCTGGAAATATACGTCGCGCGGCATGATCGCGGCATCATGCTCCACGAGCACGTCGGTGAATTCCAGCGTGCGCGAGACGGTGCCGCGCATCCCCAGCGGGTCCCACTCCCCGGTCACACGCACGCCTGGTGCTGCGGCAGGCACGGCAAGATACAGCGTATTGCGTCGCAACGCCGCGCAATCTCCGCCGCCGCCAGCGCATAGGTCTGATAGTCCGCCCCAAGGCCGCCAGGCGTTGCGCGCTGGCGATCAGCGCCGCCTGATTGCCCTGTCAGGCGGAAGGCGAGCGGATCGAAGATCGGCGCGACGGTATCATCCGTGACTTCGGCCATCACCGCCGGATGGTAGCTGATGCCGGCGCGTCGGAAGGAGTAGCAAAATTGACTCGCTTTCTGCCGGCGGCATAAGGTTGTCACAAGAACGCGACGGGCGACACCAACGCCAGCAGCCCATTGGGCTCAGGGGGGACACATGAAGCGCCGCCACTCACTCGCTGCAGTTTTCGTGGCTTTGCTGGGGATGGCCTTGTGGGGGCCGGGGGCTCGCGCCGCCGACGCCACCATCAAGATCGGCTATATCGACCCGTTCTCCGGCGCCTTCGCCCAGGGCGGCGACGCCAGCCTCAAGATGTTCCAGTTCATCGTGGACTACATCAACGAGAAGGGCGGCGCGCTCGGCAAGAAGTTCGAGCTGGTCACCTTCGACGACAAGCTGCAGCCGGCCGAGGCGCTGATCGCACTGAAAAGCGTGACCGACCAGAATCTGCCTTTCGTCATGTCATGCGTCGGCTCCAATGTCGGGTCGGCGCTGATCGACGCGGTGACCAAACACAACACCCGCAACCCCGACAACCGCGTGCTGCAACTGAACTGCGGCCAGTTGGCGACCGAACTCACCAACGAACAGTGCAGCTTCTGGCATTTCCGCTTCGTCGGCAGCGTGGAGATGCGCGCGGTGGCGCGGATCAAGTCGCTGCCGCAGTCGGTGAAGTCGGTCTATCTGATGAACCAGGACTACCTGTTCGGCCAGTCGATCGAGCAGGACACCAAGCGGTTCCTCGCCAAGTACCGCCCCGACATCAAGATCGCCGCCGACGAGTTCATCCCGCTGATGCAGGTCAAGGACTTCGCCCCGTACATCACCAAGATCAAGGCGTCGGGTGCGCAGTCGCTGGTCACCGGGAACTATGGGCCTGACCTCAACCTGCTGATCAAGGCCGGCGTCGATGCCGGGCTCGACATCCGCTACGACACGTACCTTGCCCATGTGATCGGCGCCGCGACGGCGATCGGCGCCGCCGGCGAAGGTCGGCTCACCTCGGTCATGGAAGGCCACGAGAATGTCCCGGTGGAGGAGAACAACGCCGAGGCCGCGGAATTCTTCAAGCGCTGGCGCGCCACGCATGATTTCAGCTTCATCGCCCTCCCCAGCCTGACCCAGTTCATGATGCTGGTGCGGGCGATCAATCAGGCGGGCTCCACCGATGCGCTGAAGGTCGCGCTGGCGCTCGAGGGCATGGAGCAGAAGGACCTGTTCGGCGTCACGAACATCATGCGCAAGGACGACCATCAGTTGCTGCACCCGTACTACGAGGCGGTTTTCACCAAGAACGTGAAATTCGACGTCGAGAAGACCGGGCTCGGCTGGAAGACCGAGTTCAAGGTGCCGGTGGCCGACGAAACGCTGCCGACGACATGCAAGATGAAGCGGCCATCATCGTAGTGGTCGCATGTCATTGCGACCGCGAGTGAAGCGTGGCGGGAAGCAATCCCGTGGTTGGTGCGCACCAGTCCCGAGATTGCTTGGCCGGGTCGATCCTCGGGTCAAGCCCGAGGACGGCCACCGCTTCGCTCCTCGCAATGACAGGGGTGCGTTGACGTCATGCAGATCGGTCTGATCTCCCTGCTGGATGGCCTCGTCTACGGCATGCTGCTGTTCATGCTGGCCAGCGGGCTGACGCTGATCCTCAGCATGATGGGCGTGCTGAACTTCGCCCACGCCAGCATCTACATGCTCGGCGCCTACTTCGCCTACCAGATCAGCCGCTGGGTCGGCTTCTGGCCCGCTTTCGTACTGGCACCGCTGCTGTGCGGCGCGATCGGCGCGGCGATCGAGGTGTGGGGCCTCAGACGCGTCCACCACAACGGGCATATCGCCGAACTGCTGTTCACCTTCGGCCTGGTGTTCATCATCGGCCGCGCCGTGCAGATGGCCTGGGGCATGCTGCCGATGGCGTATCGCGTGCCTGCCTCGCTCGACTTCCCGCTGTTCTCGCTGTACGGCGAGAACTTCCCGGCCTATCGTGGTTTCATGCTGCTGGTGTCGGCCGGGATGTTGTTCACCACCTGGCTGCTGCTGAAGAAGACGCGCATCGGGCTGATCATCCAGGCCGCGCTCACCCATCCCAGCATGGTCAGCGCGCTGGGCCACGACGTGCCGCGCGTCTTCACCATCGTGTTCGCCGGCGGCTCGCTGTTGGCCGGGCTCGCCGGGGTGATCGCCGGCAACTACTTCACCACCGAATCCGGCATGGCGGATGCGATGGGACCGATCGTGTTCGTCGTGGTGATCTTCGGCGGCCTGGGATCGCTCGCCGGCTGCTTCATCGCCTCCATTCTGATGGGCATGGTGCAGACCTTCTCCGTGGTGATGGACTGGTCCTTCGCCGACCTGCTCAGTCCGCTCGGGATCACGCTCGCGGCGAATGATCTGCTCGGCGAGGTCCTCACCATCCCAGTGTCGCGCATCGGCCCGCTGATACCCTACGCCCTGTTGATCGTGATCCTGCTGTTCCGCCCGCGCGGCCTCATGGGTACCCGCGAGACATGAGCGACGCAGCCGAAACCCGGGACGTTCGCGTCCTGCCGGCACGTCCGGCCGCCACGCGAACCATCCGCATCTGGCCATGGCTCGCCGCGCTGGCGGTTTCCGTCGTGCTGCCCTGGCTGTTCTACGACTGGCAGCATGCGCGGCATGCCGGCTTCATTCTGTCGATGCTGAGCCAGACCGGCATGATGGTCATCTTCGCCCTGTCGTTCAACATGCTGATGGGCCAGGCCGGGCTGCTGTCGTTCTGCCATTCCGTGCTGTTCGGCCTTGGCGGCTATTCCACGGTGCATTTCCTGAATGCCGCCGGCGCCGGCGAACTGCCGGTGCCGATGGAGCTGATACCGCTGCTCGCGGGCTTCAGCGGCCTCGGCTTCGCCATTGCGTTCGGCTACATGTCGACCAAGCAGCGCTCCACCGCCTTCGCGATGATCACGCTCGGCATCGTCCAACTCGTCACCACGGCGGCGACGATGTTCCACCATTTTTTCGGCGGCGAGGGAGGGGTGAAGACCGATCGCGAGATCGGCATCAGCCTGTTCGGCTTCGAATACGGCCAGGCGATCGAGGTCTACTATCTGATCGTGGCGTGGATGCTGATCTCCGCGGTCGGCATGTATTTCCACACCACGACGCCGCTGGGGCGCATGGCGAATGCCTGCCGCGACAACCACGAGCGCGCGCAGTTCGTCGGCTACGACCCGCGCATCGTGCGTTTCCAGCAGTTCGCCCTGTCCGGCTTCTACGCCGGCATCGGCGGCGGGCTGTTCGCCATTACCTACGAAATCGTCACCTTCGACGCCGTCGCGGCACCGCTGGCGGCGAATGCGCTGCTGATGGCCTTTATCGGCGGCGCCACCACGTTCTTCGGCCCGGTGCTCGGCGCGATCCTTATCACGCTGATGCAAAGCGGCGTCAGCCTGATGTCGAACTCCTGGCTGATCTATGTCGGCGTGCTGTTCATCGCGATGGTGACCTTCGCGCCGGCGGGCCTGACCGGGATCATCCTGGAACACGCGCCGATCGCGCGCGCCGGCCTGCTGCGGCGGCTCGTGCTGCCCTATCTGCGCATTCTCGTCCCGGGGCTGATCGTGCTGTTCGGCTTCGTCGGGCTGGTGGAACTGCTGTCCTTCCTCACGATCGGCATGGCGCAAGGCAAGCGCCTCGCGCTGTTCGGCCAGACGATCGACATCTACAGCCCGGTGCCTTGGTTGGTAGCGCTGGCGTGCCTGCTGGGTGGCGGCTTCTGGCTCTCCCGCGAAGCGGGACGGTTCAAGCGCGTCTGGGACAGCCTGATCGAAATCGCACAGCCGGGTGGATCAAGGTGAGTCCGCCCTCTCTCTCGCTTACCGACGTCACCAAGAACTTCGGCCAGACGGAGATCATCCGCGGCGTCAGCATGAGCGTGGCGGCAGGCGAGCGTCACGCACTGATCGGCCCCAACGGCGCCGGCAAGACCACCCTGTTCAACCTCATCAGCGGCCGGTTTCCGCTCACTTCGGGCGAAATACGGCTGGATGCGACAAGACTGGATGGGTTGCCGCCGCATCGGATCAACCGGCTCGGCCTGTCGCGCAGTTTCCAGATCACCTCGATCTTCCATCGGCTCAGCGTGTTCGAGAACGTCCGTTGCAGCCTGCTGTGGAGCCGCGGCTACCGCTATTCGTTCTGGCACGCCCTCGGCCGGCAGCGCGCGCTGAACGAGGAGACGGAGCGGCTGCTGGAGGAGCTCAATCTCGCGGAGCGGCGCGATGTGCAAGCGGGACTGCTGTCGTACGCGGAGCAGCGCGCGCTGGAGATCGGCATGACGATTGCCGGCGGCGCCAGCATGATCCTGCTCGATGAACCCACCGCGGGGATGAGCCACAGCGAGACGGAATACGCCGTGGCGCTGATCCGTCGCGTGACGCAGGGCAAGACGTTGGTGATGGTGGAGCATGACATGCGCGTCGTGTTCGACCTTGCGGACACGATTACCGTGCTGGTCTACGGCAAGGTGATCGCGTCCGGTCCGCCCGTGGAAATCCGTGCCAACCGTGCGGTGCAGGAAGCGTATCTCGGGGCGCTGGCGGCATGAGGCGCCCTCTCCCCAACCCTCCCCCGCTACGCGGGAGAGGGAGTTCAGCGCCCCCTCTCCCGCGTAGCGGGGCAGGGTTGGGGAGGGGGCGCGCATGATGCTCGAGGTTCGCGACCTGCACGCCTTCTACGGCAAGAGCCACATCCTGCAAGGGGTCGACCTGTCGGTGGGCGAGGGCGAAATCGTCTCCCTGCTCGGGCGCAACGGCGTCGGGCGGTCGACCACATGCAAGGCGATCATGGGCCTGGTGGAACCGGTGGGCACGGTGCGCTACCGCGGCCGCGACATTGCCGGCCTGCGTGCCAATCTGGTGGCGAAGGCCGGCATCGGCTACGTGCCGGAAGATCGCCAGATCTTTCCCTCGCTGACTGTGCGCCAGAACCTGATGCTCGGCCTGAAGCACGCGGGCAAGTTCGGCCGCTGGAATTTCGATGACGTGTTCAGGCTGTTTCCCAACCTGGCGGAGCGGCAGAACAATCCGGCTGGCGTGCTGTCCGGCGGCGAGCAGCAGATGCTGACGATGTGCCGCACGCTGATGGGCGATCCGGACCTGATCCTGATCGATGAGCCG
Source organism: Acetobacteraceae bacterium (assembly GCA_041487355.1). Classification (GTDB taxonomy): domain Bacteria; phylum Pseudomonadota; class Alphaproteobacteria; order Acetobacterales; family Acetobacteraceae; genus JAMXLO01. Next base: position 18,583 of record JBGPND010000014.1, read on the forward strand.
ACCGAGGGCCTGGCGCCGATGCTGGTCGAGCAGGTCGGCCATCTGCTGGAGGAGATCGCGCGGCGGGGCGTGTCGATCCTGCTGGTGGAGCAGAAGCTGACCATCGCGATGCGGATCTCGCGGCGGCTCTACGTGATGGGCCACGGCCGCATCGTGTTCGAGGGCACGCCCGCCGACATCGAGGCCAACGCCGACATCCGCAAGGAGTGGCTCGAGGTCTAAGCCCGGCCCATCGTTTCGCTGCATGACGGAGCTTTGCCAGAACAACCCGACGCATTATGCTGTCCCGGACAAACGGGCAGGAGCTATCGATGAAGATTCGCGCTGTGGCGGCCACCATGATCGCAACCGCAACGATGCTGGGCGCGCCGGATTTCGCATCGACCGCCCATGCGCAACCGGCGGGGCGGGCGCAACTGAACGATCACATGCTGCCGATCGCCGCGGGCGCGCTCGTCGGCGCGGCGGCCGGGTTTTTCCTGCTGCCGTTGGTCGTCCCAGCGACGGCCGTGGCTGCTACAGCCGGAGCATCGACCACGGCGAGCCCGATCCTCGCCGCCGTGGGGGCTGGGATCGGCAGCGTCATCGGCTACGAGTTCTCTCCGTAAGGCGTTCAACCTGGCGTGATTGGTCGGTCGATGTTCCCGTCAACGATATTCTTCCTCCCGTGGGCCCGGAGATGCACCTTGTGTCGGACCGGGAGGGTTCGTAGCGTGTGGGGCCGTTACCAAAGCATGCGGCTGTCGACGCGGCTGCTGCTGATCGTCCTGACCTGTCTGGTGCCTATCATCGCACTGGCGGTCTGGGTCGAGTGCAGCCACTGGTCGGAGCGCCGGGCGCAACTCGGTGATCTGGCATTGCAGCAGGCCGAATTGCTGAACGGCGACGTCGAGAGCATCGCCGACGGCGCTCGCGTCCTGCTGAGCACCGCCGCCGAGTTTCCCGAGGTCCGCGACCTCGCACCGGCCTGCGAGGAACGCCTCGTCGGCATCCAACGCGGTCTGCCGATGTTCGCGTTCCTGGCCCTGATCGATGCGGACGGCAGCGTGGTCTGCGCCTCGAAATCCGGGCTGCGTCAGACCGATGGCGACCCGCCCGTTTGGATGCAGGACGCCATAGCCGCCACGGGCTTCTCGGCTGGTCGCTATGCGACGGCGCCGGCATTCGATGTCGGGTTCCTGCCCTTCGCGCTTCCCCTGCCCGGGACCGACCCGACCCACCGGCGCATCCTTGTCACCGGGCTGGACCTCGGTTGGCTGTCACAGCATCTGCGCCAGATCCGGCAGACAGGTTCGCGCTTCCTGGCTGGCAGCGTGCTTTCGGTTGCCGATCGTGACGGATACATATTGGCGCGCAGCCCCCAGCACGAGGCATTCGTCGGCAAACGCTTCCCCGCGGTGGCGTTGCCGCTGGTCACTGCCGCGCAATCCGGCGTTGCACGATTGAAGAGCATCGACGGGACGGATCGCGTGGTCGGCTACATTCCGGCGTCGCAATCGCGGCATCACCTGCTGGTGTCGATCGGCTTCTATGAACCCGATCTGATGGGTGACATCAATCGGGCCAGCCTGCGTGGCGGCCTGCTGCTGGGTGCTGTCGCGATCGGCGCATTCCTCCTCACGCTTTTTGTCGCGCGGCGATTCATCGGGCGGCCGACCAGGGAACTGCTCGAGGCAGCACGCCGCTGGCGTGCCGGCGATCTCACCGCGACGGCGCCTGGCCAGGACGAGCGGTCGGAGTTCGGCCAGATCGCCACCGCCTACAACGATCTGGCCCGCACGCTTGCCCGGCACGAGCAGGAACTGCGGCGGCATGCCGAAGCGCTGGAAGCCAGGGTGGCTGAGCGGACGCAGGAACTACTGCTCACCAACAACCGGCTGCAGGTGGAGATTGCCGAGCGGCAGAACACCGAGGCCGCCCTCGTGCAATCGCAGAAGCTCCAGGCCGTGGGACAGCTTGCCGGCGGCATCGCGCATGACTTCAACAATCTGCTGGCAACGATACAGGGCAGCCTGGACCTGTTGTCGCGCAGCGTTCCCCCGCAGCAGCAGCGCCAGCACGGCTGGATCGAGCGCGCTTCGGGCGCGGTCTACCGCGGGTCCCAACTGACCGGACGCCTGCTCGCTTTCTCGCGTCGCCAGCGCCTGGTGGTCGAGGCTTCGGACGTGAACAGGCTGGTGTCCGATCTCGTGCCGCTGCTGCGGACCTGCACGCACGGACAGCGGATTCGCATCGACACCGTACTTGGCGCCGAGTTGTGGCCGGCGATGGTCGAGGCAAGCCAGGTGGAGGCTGCGATCCTGAACCTGGCCCTGAACGCGCGCGATGCGATGCCGGATGGCGGTGTGCTGACGATAGCCACCGCCAACAAGGTCGTCGCCGACGAAGGGAAGGATGATGTTGCCGCGGGCGATTATGTCGCGATCACCGTCAGCGATACCGGCGTCGGCATGACGGACGAGGTGGCGCAGCGTGCCTTCGAGCCATTCTTCACCACGAAGGGACCCTCCGGCTCCGGCCTCGGCCTGAGCCAGGTGTATGGCATGGTGCGTGAATCCGGTGGCACTGTTCGTCTTGTGACGGCGCCGGGCGGTGGCACGTCCGTGGCATTGCTGCTGCCGCGCGCGGCGGAGATGCCGAAATCCGATCGTCCGCACGTCGTGGAGCAGATGTCACGATCGAAGCTGCCGGTGCTGGTCGCCGACGACGATGCGGACGTGTTGCAGGTGACCGCCGAAATGCTGCGCCAGCTCGGCTATTGCGTCGCCACGGCGCATGGCGGTCACGAGGCCCTGGCGCTGCTCGACGGGCAGCCGGCGATCGTCATGCTCGACTACGCGATGCCATCGATGACCGGCCTCGAGGTGGCAGCCGTCATGCGGACCCGCGGCTTCGCCGGATCGATCATCCTTGCGACAGGCTATGCGGAACTGAGCGAGGCAGAGCAGTTCGAGCTGGGTGCATTGCAGGGTGTGCTGAACAAGCCGTACACGATCCGCGATCTGGAGGCGCTGCTGGCGCGGGTCGAGGCGGAGTTATTGGCTTCCTCGGCGGGGGCATCGCTGCAGGCCGCGAAGTGACATCCCCCTGTCATTGCGAGGAGCGAAGCAATCTCGATGTGCGTCATTCTCCACGAGATTGCTTCGCTCCGCTCGTAATGACATGAAGGCGCGTCGATCACGTCGGTCGAGCGGATATCATCCGGCTCGCCGCTGTAGACAAGAAGGGCCACCGATTCCGTGCCGATGAAGGCACTGTGCACCTTGCCGCGCGGATTGAGCGCGTAGTTGCCTGGGAAGCGCAGCTACTCGCCCGAGTTCGTGCCGCGCCCGCCCTCCAGGTTGATCGACTGCATGATGGCTCCTTTCAGACGGCGAGCGTCTTGCGCAGGAAGACCCGCTCCACGCCGGGAAGGCTGCCGACGCGGCCGAACTCCTCCCAGCCGTGGCGGATGTAGAATTCCGGTGCCTGGACATTGATGGTGACCAGCGTGGCGGCGCGGCAGCCGCGGCGGATCGCCTCCTCCTCCGCCATGCGCAGCGCCCGGCTGCCGATGCCGGAGCGGCGCAGATGCTCCGGCAGGTAGAACAGGTCGAGGAAGAACAGCCCCAGCGTGGTGCGTCCGAGCAGCCCGCCGGCCAGCTCCCCGGTCTCCAGGTCGTGCACCGCGACCGCAAGCGCGCGCCAGTCGCGCAGGCCGGTCTTCATTGCATTGTACTCTGCGAGCCCCGTCTCGAGCACTTCCTCCAGGCCGGGATCCGGATCGTCGGTGACGGTGATCATGCTCTTTGTCCTACACAGGTGGAGGTGGAGCATAGGGGGTGGCCACTGACAGCGTTCTGTCAGTAGTTTCAGGCTTCCCGCATCAGCGGCGATCGTCCGGGAACAGGTGCGCGATCGTCACGAACAGCGACGTGACGAAGATCAGGCCGCCGATGATGCCGACCACCCATGCGCCGCGGCTCAATGAGGCAACGACCATCCAGCCGGAGAACAGCAAGGCGCCGAGGAGCATGCCGATACCCACCCATTCCGGCATGCCGCCGCCGGTGTCCTTGCGTCGGATGACCAGGGTGAACGGGTGGAACATCGCCGCACCATAGCGGCCGCAGCGCCCCGGCACGAGGGCCACGCCAACGGGAGACACACCCATGCGGCGGGCTGACCGGCGGTTCGACATCATCCAGCGCCTCCGCACGGCGAGTGCGTCAGCCGATACGCGACGAGTGCAAGCTGCATATCGCCTATGTAGACGAGAAGGGCGTGCGCACGGATCGCGTCATCTGGCCGACCGCATCAGGTCGTTGGTCGTGCTGGAAGAGCGCTATCCGTCGGACGACGGCAGGCTGATGGCGCAGTGGCTCGCGCTGCGTCAGAATGAACGGGATACGAAGAAGTAGCGTCGTGCCAGCGTACATGATCGTGCAGATCAACATCACGGATCCGGACGGGTTTGCCCGCAATCGCGAGGCCGTTCCGCGCGTCGTCGAGGCGATTCGGCGGTTCTGGCAGTCGCGCGAATATGCCGCGGTCAAGGCATTGCGCGAGAATGCCGCGGAACTAGACGTGTGGGCGGTGCCCAGCGTCTAGTGCATGTTCAGCAGAACTGGAATCCTGCCGGAATGATGGGTATCGCTGCGCTCAACCCATCCTACTGGCTACTGGCCGCGTAGGATGGCTTGAGCGCAGCGATACCCATCACGACGGGTGAGGCTCGCGCGTTTCCGGTCACCCTGAGCCCGCTATAGTGCACAGACTCATTCAGATCGTCCGCTCGGATGCCGCCCTCGGCAGCAACAGACAGGCCATCGCCGCGAACCATCTGTCTGCGCCGCTGCACTAGCCTGTGCCGATGCTGCCGTGCAGGACGAACGCGCCCTTCATGCCTATTCTGCGGCGGCGGCACGCTCGCCGAGGACTTCCTGCGTGTGCTCGCCGAGCCGTGGCGCGGGTCGACGCACCGCGCCTGGGGTTTCGGAAAACTTCACCGGCACGCCAAGTGTGCGGAAGCGGCCGGTGACCGGATGCTTCGTCTCGGCCACCATGTCGCGCGCGAGGATCTGCGGATCGGTGAACACTTCGTCGAAGTGCAGTACCGGTCCCGCCGGAATGCCGAGCCGCTCCAGCTCGGCGAGCCAATGCGCGGAGGGACGCAGGCACAGCTTCGCCTGCAGCAGTTCCACGATGGCGTTGTTGTGCTGCACGCGATCGGCATTGCGGGCAAAGCGTGGATCGGTCTTCAGCTCGGGCAACTCCAGCAGATCGCACAGTGCCTCGAAGAATTTCTGTTGCGAAGCTCCAACGGTAATATAGCCGTCCGATGTGGCGAAGCACTGATAGGGCGAGCTGCCGCGATGCGCCTGCCCGATGCGTGGCGGGCGTTCGCCGGTGGCGAAGTAGTGCGCCGCTTCATACACGCAGAACGAGGTGGCGGCTTCCAGCAGCGACGTCTCGACATACTGGCCGCGCCCGGTGCGATGCCGCGCCTCCAATGCCGCGAGGATGCCGAAGGCGAGGAACATTCCCGCCGCCACGTCGGAGATCGCGATCGGCAGCCGGTGCGGCGGACCATCCGCCGCACCGCATACGCTCATCAGGCCGGACATCGCCTGCGTCATCAGGTCGAAACCGCCGCGCGAGCTGTACGGGCCGGTCTGCCCGAAGCCTGAGATCGAACCCACGATCAGCCGCGGGTTGCGCGCGTGCAGCGCGTCCCAGCCGAGGCCGAGCCGGTCCAGCACGCCGGGGCGGAAATTCTCCACCACGATGTCCGCCTGATCCACCAGGGTCAGGAACCGCGCACGATCGGCAGGCGCCTTCAGGTCCAGCGCCACCGATCTCTTGTTGCGATTCCAGATCATGAACGGCGCGCTCTCGCCATTCACGAAGGGGGGCATGCCGCGCGCGTTGTCGCCTTTGTCTGGCTGCTCGATCTTGATCACGTCGGCGCCGTGGTCGGCCAGCAGCATGGCGCAATAGGGGCCGGAGAGATGCGCGGTGAGGTCCAGCACCGTGAGACCTTCGAGCGATCCGGCCATGGGGCAAATCCCTCCGCGGGTTGTTGACGATGCCAGCCTAATGGCATGGTGACCGCGAGGGAAATGAGAGAGGCGGCGATGGCAGACGACATCCTGGTGCAGGTTGATCCGGCAGGGATCGCGGTGGTGACGCTCAACCGGCCAGAGAAGCGCAATGCGGTGTCGCTGGCGATGTGGCGTGGCCTGGCGGACATCTACTCCGGATTTGCCAGGCGAAGCGACGTGCGGGTGGTGATACTGACCGGCGCCGGCGGCAATTTTTGCGGCGGCGCCGATATCTCCGAGTTCTCCAAGGTCCGGAATAGCGTCGAGGATGCGCGCGTCTACGGTCAGGCGGGACGCGACGCGACGCAGGCAATCATCGACCTGCCACAGCCGACGATCGCGGCGGTGCACGGCTACGGTGTGGGGGGCGGCTGTGGGCTGGCACTCGCATGCGACCTGCGGGTGGGCGATGCGACGACCCGGATGGGCATTCCGGCCGCTCGCCTGTCCATCGTCTACAGCGCGCTGGATTGCAGTCTGCTGTTGCGCGCGGCGGGGCTGGCGAATGCCAAGCTGGTGCTCTACTCGGGCCGGTATTTCCCGCTGGCCGATTGCCGCGCGATGGGTTTGATCGACGTGGTGTCGCAGCAGGGCGCGCTGGCCGGCGCCCAGGAATTGGCGAAGGAGTTGGCAACGCGCGCGCCGCTCTCGCAGCGGGGCGCCAAGATTGTGCTGGAGGCGTTGGCGCGCGGCGAGGTGGAGAAGCGGCAGGCGGAGATTGCCGCGATACAGGAGGCGGCGGTGAACAGCGAGGACTATCGCGCGGCGCGGCAGGCCTTCCTGGAGAAGCGCACGCCGGTGTTCCAGGGAAGGTAGCTTCGTGGACCAGCAGTTTCAGCCGCTCGACCCGGGAAAGTTCCGCGATCCGTTCGTCACCGCGAACGGCGAGGCGCGCGCGCGGGTGGCGCTGCACGCGTTGCAAACGCTGTGGTTCAACACGGGCACGCTGTGCAACCTGACCTGCCACAACTGCTACATCGAATCGTCCCCCCGCAACGACCGCCTGGCCTACCTGACGCGCCAGGAAGTGTCGGCCTATCTCGATGAGATCGAGCGCGAGCGTCTGCCGACCACGCTGATCGGTTTCACCGGCGGCGAGCCGTTCATGAACCCGGATATCATCTTCATGCTGGACGATGTGCTGTCGCGCGGGTTGCGCGCGCTGGTGCTGACCAATGCGATGCAGCCGATGCGCGGGCTCAGGCCGCAATTGCTGGCGTTGCGCGAGGCGCATGGCGAGCGGCTGACGATACGCGTCTCGCTCGACCACTACACGCCGGCGGTGCACGAGTCGGAGCGCGGGCGGCGAAGCTGGGCGCCGGCAATCGATGACCTCGTCTGGCTGGCGCGCAACGGATTTGCCATTGATGTGGCGGGGCGGCGCTTCTCGGGGGAGCCGGAGGCCGATCTTCGCGCCGGCTTCGCGCGGCTGTTCGCCGAGTTCGGGGTGACCGTGGATGCGTTCGATCCGGTGCGCCTGATGCTGTTCCCGGAGATGGACGCGAACCACGACGTGCCGGAGATCACCACTGCGTGCTGGGGCATCCTGAACAAGTCGCCGGCCGACGTGATGTGCGCCTCGGCGCGCATGGTGGTGAAACGCAAGGGCGCTGCGTCTCCCGCTGTGCTGGCCTGCACGCTGCTGGCGTATGATCCGCAGTTCGAGCTGGGTCGCACGCTGGCGGAGGCCGCGCGGCCGGTGGCGCTGAACCATCCGTATTGCGCGTCGTTCTGCGTGCTCGGCGGCGCCGCGTGCAGCAGGTGACGGGGTTGCCAATTCCGCCTGCAGCCAGCGTGCCAATGCTCCGTCAGTCGTGATGGGTATCGCTGCGCTCAACCCATCCTACGGACTACGGGCTACGGGCTGCTGCGTAGGATGGGTTGAGCGCAGCGATACCCATCATTCCGGGGACATTCCAACCATGCTGAACACGCCCTATGCGGGAACAACCGACCGCTTGGCCTGAATCATCTGCACCAGTTCGCCGATGCTCTTCAGGTCCTCGATTTCTGCGGTCTGGAACTGGATGTCGAAGCGGCACTCGGCTTCGACCATGATGGCGATGTGGTTCATCGAATCCCAGCACGGCAGGTCGTCCGATGTCGTCTCCAGCGTCAGTTCGACGCCCGGGTCCTCGGACACCGATCGGAAGATATCGGTGAGCTCGGCGAGGATCGCCGCGCGTTCGGCCTCATGATTGGTTGACATGTCCGCTGCAACCTCCGGTGCTGCCACCAGTGGTTGCATTATACGACGGACTTCCTGCCGCGGCGTTAACGCAGGCGCCGCTTATGCGTGTCCCGCGGCGTCGGACAGCAGCAGCGGATCGATGTTCAGCTTGCCAAGCGCGCGGCGCCACTTCGTGTCGTGGTCGCCGTCGAATACGATTGTCTCGTCGGCAGAAACCGAGAGCCAGGCGTTCTGCCGGATCTCGGCGTCGAGCTGCCCCGGCCCCCAGCCGGCATAGCCCAGGGCCAGGATGCCCTCGCGCGGGCCGCCGCCTTCGGCAATCGCCTTCAGGACGTCGAGGCTCGCGGTGAGGGCCAGACCGTCGTCGACGCGCAGGCTGCCCTCGCCGGTCCAGTCGGCGGTGTGCAGCACGAAACCGCGTGCGTTGTCGACCGGTCCGCCGGAGCAAAGCCGGATGCGGCGCGCGGGCGGCAGCGGGGCCACGTCGAGCTGGCGCAGCAGAGCATCGAAGCTGGGACGCTGCAGGGGCCGGTTGAGCACGAGGCCCATCGCCCCCTCGCGTGTATGCGCGCAGAGATAGATGACGCTTTGGGCGAAGCGCGGATCAGCCATGGCGGGCATCGCAATGAGCAACTGCCCGGTCAGGAAATCGCCGGAGGCTGGGCCCTCGGCGGGTCTGGGCGTCTGGTCCATGGTGCTGAATCTGGGGCGGTCGGGGCGGCTGCGCAAGCGGCATGGCGGGGTGGCGTGACAGCGGCGGTGGGGAAGGGTAGGACTCGCGGGCTCGCAAGCCAGAGGGGAGCTAGGAAGGCCATGACGATCAAGGTCGGCGATCAGATTCCGTCCATGAAGTTGATGATGGGTACCCCTGAGGGACCCAAGGAGACCTCAACCGACGAAATCTTCAAAGGCAAGAAGGTGGTGCTGTTCGCGGTACCGGGGGCATTCACGCCAACCTGCAGCGCCAAGCACCTGCCGGGCTTCGTGCAGAACGCTGACGCCATGAAGGCGAAGGGCGTCGACACGGTTGCGTGCATCGCGGTGAACGACGCGTTCGTGATGGGTGCCTGGGGCAAGGACCAGGGCACGGATGGCAAGGTGACGATGCTGGCCGATGGATCGGCCGCATTCGCCAAGGCACTCGGGCTGGAACTCGACCTGATGGGGCGCGGCATGGGCGTACGCAGCCAGCGCTATGCGCTGGTCGCGCAGGACGGCAAGGTGACCCATCTCGCGGTCGAGCCGCCGGGCGGCTTCGAGGTGAGCAAGGCCGAATCGATCCTCGCTAGTCTGTAGCCCTCAAGGTCCATCACAAAGCGGCAAAGACACGAAGGGGGGTTGGTCCCCTTCGTGTCTTCGGCGAATCGTATTGACTTAGAACGTCAACTGTAGCGCCAGGTAATAAGACAACTGGTTCGTCGTCGACCGGTTCTGCAGCCCGGTGCCAACCGAGGCCAACAGGTGCCAATTCTCCGAGAAGTCGTAGGTGGCGCCAACATTGAATCCCGTGCTGTCTTTCACGCCACTGGCGGGTGAAGTCTGGTGGAACAGTTCGACGCCGACGTTGAACTGTTCCGTGACCTTCCGCCAGAGCGCGGCGCCGAAGAATCCATAGTTCCTGTTGCCGAAGCCAGGATTGATCCAGTAGCCGCCACCGCCGTAGACGGTCCACGGATCAAAACCCTTTTGCAGCCAGATTGGCAGGAAAACCTGCGCGTGCCCGGTGCTGAAGCCGAGCTTCTGGTTGCCGGCCGGCACCTCGACCAGCGGGAACACGGCGACCTGCGGGTACCAGTCGTCCTCCGCTGGCGTGATTATTCGGTACTTCACACCAAGCTCGATATCGCCGAGCGCGAAGCCCGTGCGGCCGCCGGTGGGCGCGGTAAAACCCTGGGGGATAATAGCATGCAGTTGCAGGTTGGGGAGCGCGCCGTAGTTCACTTCGGCTCCCGGCAGGATCCCGCTCCATCCGCCGCTCGTCTTCGTGCCCAGTGAGAGCATGTTGAACTCGAAGTGCTGGAATTCGACTGGTTCCGGATCGTCTGTGCGGAACGGCGGACCGGCGGAGGCGGGGCTGATGGCCAGGGCAGCGCCTATGCCGCCGAAGGCAAGGCTCCGCCAGATCGACGCCGGTCGGCGTCCGATCGATGCATGCATCATCGAAGCTTTCTACTGGGTGACGGGTTCCCGATCCGGAAGAGGCGGCATATCGCCAGTGGCGACCGCCTCTTCCGGCCCGGATGAGAGAGGTTCAGATAAGGGCAAATTCATTCTTTTGTCCGCCGGCTCTAGCCAGACTTTAGAGCCGTCGCCGCTACAGGCGTCGGCTCTAGGTCCCGTATCGGCTGCCCGTCTGAGCAGGCACTGCTACTTTCCCTGCAGAAGATCCATGAAGGGCGGAAACGTCAGCAGAAAGCCCACCGCCAGCAGCGCAAATGCCGCCACGTTGACCTTGGCCGTAGGAACTGTCTGCGTTCGCCACAGGCGGTTCAGAGCGAACCAGGACACGAGCCAGATGATGATCGCTACGATCGTCACACCAGAGAGCGTGCCGGTTGGATTGTAGAAGTTCAGCAGCTTGCCGATGGCGTCCGATGCATCGCCTGCGAAGGACAAGATGCCGATCGCAGCGCAGCCAATACCTGCGGCGAGAATGGCGGCGGCGCCGGGTCCGTTGGGGATGCTGTCAGCGTCCGACCCGGAGCCGCCCCGGGTTTCCGAGATGTTCATCGCTCGCCCTCCATCAGTATGATCACCGAGCCGCCGCGGACCGGCGCGTATTTGTTCAAGAAGGCGCCGAAGGCGCCGGCAACACCCGTCGCGACAAAAGCAGCCACTGCGAAGCCCAGCACGGCAGTGCGCATGTGCCGCGGCCTGGTGATGGCTCGCCCGTACTTAAGCGTGACATACGCCACCATCGTCATCGCGATTGGAGCCAGCCACGACACGTGCTCCTTCCATTCCATGCCGATGTTGTGCCACTCGGATGTCTTGCCGCTCGATAGAAGCAGCCGCCGCGGATACTCCGACAAGTCGGTGATCCCCGCGGGTGGAACGGCCCGGTACCAGGGGTAAACGATGTAAGCGCCCGAGAGCACCGTGAGCCACGCGAGGACCACCATCACCACAAGGTAAATGCTGAGCAGCGTGTGCCCCCGGCCGGTCGGCTGAACCGACGGCCCTGAGGCGGACATTCGATAAAGCTCGGCAAGAGCGCCCGAAAACGCCAGCATGAAAAGGGCCCCGAAGCCCATCCCGTGCAATACTGTCACTAGGTCACGTGTAGAGATTTCCATGGCGGGCCTCCGTATTCCATTAAGACCATGTTGCCAGATACCAAGCCGCTAACATTGACATAGATCATGACGACGACCGTCATACGTCCGGAAGCGGCCCGCCCAAATTCGATGCGGGAGGTCTTCCTCAGTCTTTCTTCGCCTGGGGCTTACGAGCTGCGGTCGACCGATCGCGCGTCTCGGCTATTTCCGCGCGGAGTTCGTCGAACGCCGCAAGTAGCTCGAGGAGAAGCACTACGCCGACATCGTCGCACTTTGCCAATTCCTCCCAGGACCGGCAAGCAGCAAGGCCGAGATCATTCTCGCCGTTCTGCGTGCCGGCATGTTTGGTCCGAGTTTCCCAGATGGACGGCGAGTACCGTACCATTCGCGGAATGTTAACCCCCGATCCGAGCATCCGGCAACAATGATGTGGTCAGGAACGACACCAAGGCGCCTCCATCTGCCTGATAACGGCTGAAAACGCTGGGATGCCGGCCGGGCGGCCATGGTGGACATAACTCAGCCCCCTTCTCGCCGGTGTGCACGAGGGCAACCTTCGCACCGTGGTTGATGATCGCCTCGGCGCCTTCGATCGCCAGGCCGTTGAGAATGATGAACGTGGCCACGACCATGGCTCGCGCGGCCGCGTTGGATGCAAGCTTGCGGGCGGCGACGATCGGCAGGTAGAGCGCCAGGATCAGCGGAATGAAGAACAGATGCTCCTTGGTCTCCATGAACAGGTTGTGGGCGAACGGCCACGGCCCCTTCAGGATGATCGCCTTCTCGGCGTAGTAGTAGTTGACATACCAGTAACCGTCGAGAATCCAGGCGGCGACGATGCAGCCAGTGACGGCGTAGGCCGCCAGGCGGAAGCGGCCCTGGTTGGCCTCGCTGGCGTTCAGTGCGTCGACCAGGATCCAGACCGAGGCCAGGATCCCGAGGACGCCGAAGGTCGGGCGGCGAATAGTAGAATGTCGCTCATGGGTCACTCCCCTGTCGGTTATGGCAGTGCGACACACAATCGCATTAATCCAAGTCAACGACCGGCAGCTCGCAAGCCGTCGCACGTCGATACGTCCAGTGGATACCTCCAGTGGATGAATGATCCGTTAACCCATCTTTACCACCCGCCAAAACAAACCTCGTATTATCAACATGTTGCGGCCGGAATTTTGGTCGTATGGCACTACAAGCCCGTCGCCCTGGTCTCAAACGACGAATTTCTGCACCCCTCCCGGCGAAGCATCGATGGCGAGCGCCCGGCAGATCGCGCGCAAAGCCGGCTCCGCGACGTTGGCCTTCCGCACGTGCAGAGTGCGGCCATCGCGCTGCCGGAAGGTCGCGGTGACCCGTTGCTGCACCGACAGGATCTCGCGCAACCCGGTCCAGAGCCTGCCCTCGGGCTTGACCCGAGGGACAGATGCTGGCCAAGCGGCTTCAGCCGGTGGCGGATCGCCTGCACCAGTTGATACGCCAGCATGGTGATGAACAGATGCCCTTCGGTGCGGCGTTCCTTGTGGTGGAACACCGGCCGCAGGCCCAGCTCCGACTTGAGGCCGCGGAACAGCCGGCTGAACGTATCGTGGCTCGGGACACTGTTCTCGAGCTTGAGGAAGCCGCGCAGGAACGGCTCTTTCGCCTTCGCGAACAGTGCCATGTCCACCGCGCCTTGCCCGCCACTCAGTACCGTGCACAAGGCAATCATCAGAACCTCATGGAAGTCGTGCAGACCGGCATTGCCGGTTCGCCGGTCCTCAAGACCCTCCCAGCACGCGACAAACTGATCCAGGGTGTCCCCTCCCCGGGCGTGTTTCGCACGCCGACGGGTAGAATCGATCACGCCCGGCTGGGCAAGCCCGAGTCGTGTCAAGGAAATTCCAAGTGCGATTCCCCTGGATGGGAAGGTCGCTTTCTGGGCTTGCTTTTTTTGTTTTGGGTCTCGTCTGCTTCGCGGCAGCGGACGGTACGGCGCAACTAGGAATGTGGTCAGCCAGCGGGCCGCTGCTCCTATTCTTCGGCCTCCTCACCCTGATAAACGCGCCGTTCGACTGGGCGTCGCTCGGCCTGACGCGGGCGCTGCTGCGGCGCGGTTTCGAACTCGGCGGCTGGTGGCCCTATCTCCTGGCACTGGCCGACGCGCTGCTCGCCGCCGGCATCATCGCCCTGCTCACCGTCGTCACGGTGACCGGCGTGCAGGCCTTCGACGCCGTGGCGGTGCGTGCCGGCGGCGATGGCGCGCGCATCCTTCCCCTCGGTGCGCTGTTCGACGGCATCGCGGCGCACCCGGGCGCGCCGGAATACTGGTTGGTCTACGCCCTGCTGCTGTCCACCATGATCCCGAGCCTAGTCAATCTGACGATCGGCGGTGCCTCGCTGCTGCGCGGGGTGCCCTGGCTCGCCGCACTGCTGCTGCGCAACATGCCGGAGCGCGGCGCCCCGCCGGCGTTCGAGCGGGCCTGGATGACGCTGCTGCTGACACTGCAGGTGTTCCTGGGCGGGCTGCTGGGCATCGCGGCCCAGGTGTTTCTCGCCTACGTCGTCATCGGCTTGGCCCTGCCGCTGTTCGGGCTGGACCTGCTGGACCTCGCTCGCGCCGTGGCAGCGCTCGACCTGCCCGGGCAGGTGGCCGGGTGGTTCGCCGGCGCCTCCACCCACTGACCCGGCGGCACCACGACTTTCCTCCCGATGCCACCGTTTCCGACTTGCCGCGCGCCACGGTCCTCCCCATAGAACGTTGCATGAACATCCGGCCCGCACCAGCCAACGCCATCACCCACGCGACGCCGGGCGCTGCTGCAGTCCGGATTTGCTTCGCGTGGCGGAAGAACCTCATGCCAAGTGGTACGACCGAGGCACATCTGGGGCGGACCAGGCCATGACGCCACCGGCGCTGATCGTCGCCGGCCCGACGGCAAGCGGCAAATCCGCCCTGGCCCTCGCGCTGGCCGAACGGCTGCGCGGCACGATCATCAACGCCGACGCCATGCAGGTGTATCGCGAGCTGCGCGTGCTCACCGCACGGCCGACCGCGGAAGACGAGGCGCGTGTCCCGCATGCGTTGTACGGCGTGCGGCCGGCGGCGGAGCCGGGCAGCGTGGCGTGGTGGCGCGAGGCGGCGCTGGCTGCCATGGCGGCGGCGCGGGAAGCCGGCCGGCTGCCGATCCTCACCGGCGGCAGCGGGCTGTATTTCGCATCGCTGACCGAGGGGCTGGCGGACATCCCCGACCCCGGCCCGACAGCGCGGGCGGAGGCCCGCTCCCTGCTCAAGGACATTGGTCCGGCCGCCCTGCACACGCGCCTCGCCGCGGTGGATCCGGCGACGGCGGCGCGGCTGCGGCCGACCGATAGCCAGCGTGTCGCGCGAGCCTGGGAAGTGTGGCGGGGCACCGGCACCGGGCTCGCCGCCTGGCAGGCGAGGACGGCGCAACGTGCACCGTGGCGGTTTGCCGCAATCCTGGTCGATCCGCCGCGAGCGGAGTTGCGCACGGCGATCTCGGTGCGCTTCGGTGCCATGCTGCGGGAGGGTGCGCTGGAAGAGGTGCGGGCATTGCTCGCCCTGGAGCTCGATCCTGCGCTGCCGGCGATGCGGGCGCACGGCGTGCCGGAACTCGCCGCCCATCTGCGCGGCGAGATCACGCTGGAGGAGGCAAGGCGCCGGGTCGAGTTGGTGACCGGCCAGTATACCAAGCGTCAGGCGACTTGGTTCCGCCACCACAAGCTGGCCGATCCGGCAAACTCGCATATGATCGATGCGCGATTCACGGGTCTGGAGCAATATTCGGAAAGAAATAACCCCCAAATCTGCGCATTTATTGAAAGCCTGGGTTGACGCACCGCACCATGCGGCCTATCGGTGCGGCCCGCGATTTTCCCCGGAGCACGACCATGTCGGTAGAAGCCAGCCAGTCGGGAGCAGAAATCCTCCTCCGCGCCCTGAAGGACCAGGGCGTGGAGGTCATCTTCGGATATCCCGGCGGCGCGGTATTGCCGATCTACGACGCGCTGTTCCAGCAGAACGCCATCCGCCACATCCTGGTTCGCCACGAGCAGGGTGCGGTGCACGCCGCCGAGGGCTACGCCCGCAGCACCGGCAAGGTGGGCGTGGTGCTGGTGACCAGCGGGCCGGGTGCCACCAACGCGGTGACCGGCCTGTGCGACGCGCTGATGGACTCCATCCCGGTGGTCTGCCTGACCGGCCAGGTACCCACCCACCTGATCGGCAACGACGCCTTCCAGGAGGCGGACACCACCGGGATCACCCGCCCGGCAACCAAGCACAACTACCTGGTGAAGCGGGCCGAGGACCTAGCGCGCGTGGTGCACGAGGCGTTCTATGTGGCGCGGTCCGGCCGTCCGGGCCCGGTGGTGGTCGACCTGCCGAAGGATATCGTGATCGGCAAGGCGCCCTACGCGCCGCCCGCGGCGGCACACCCGAGCTATCGCCCGCAGACCGAGCCCGACCACGGCCAGATCGCCAAGGCGATCGCCCTGCTGAAGGCGGCGAAGCGGCCGATGTTCTACACCGGTGGCGGCGTGATCAACGCCGGGCGGGCGGCATCGGCGGCGCTGACGAAATTCGTCCGCATGACCGGCTTCCCGATCACCAACACGCTGATGGGCCTCGGCGCCTATCCGGCGAGCGACCCGCAGTTCCTCGGCATGCTGGGCATGCACGGCACCTACGAAGCCAACCTCGCGATGCATGGCTGCGACGTGCTGCTGAACATCGGCGCGCGGTTCGACGACCGGGTGACTGGACGGCTGAACGCGTTCAGCCAAGGATCGAA
Source organism: Acetobacteraceae bacterium (assembly GCA_041487355.1). Classification (GTDB taxonomy): domain Bacteria; phylum Pseudomonadota; class Alphaproteobacteria; order Acetobacterales; family Acetobacteraceae; genus JAMXLO01. The sequence goes on from JBGPND010000014.1 coordinate 34,922, forward strand.
GAAGATCCACGCCGACATCGACAGCTCATCGATCAACAAGAACGTGCCGGTCGACGTGCCCATCGTCGGCGATGCGGGCCGCGTGCTGGACGCGCTGATCGCCGGGTGGGAGGCGGACAGCACCGCGCCCGATACCCAGGCGCTGGCAGCCTGGTGGCGGCAGATCGATACGTGGCGGGCGAAGGACAGCCTGAAATTCACCCAGGACATGACGCCGGGCGCGATCATCAAGCCGCAATACGCCATCGAGCGGCTCTACGAGCTGACGCGGTCGGTGACAAAGGAGATCTTCATCACCACCGAGGTCGGCCAGCACCAGATGTGGGCCGCGCAGCATTTCCACTTCGAGCAGCCGAACCATTGGATGACCAGCGGTGGCCTCGGCACCATGGGCTATGGGTTGCCGGCGGCGATGGGCGTGCAGGTCGCGCATCCCGAGGCGTTGGTGATCGACATCGCCGGCGAGGCAAGCGTGCTGATGAACATCCAGGAGATGGGGACGCTGGCGCAGTACCGGCTGCCGGTGAAGGTGTTCATCCTGAACAACCAGTACATGGGGATGGTCCGCCAGTGGCAGGAGCTGCTGCATGGCGGGCGCTATTCCGAGAGCTACTCGGCGGCACTGCCGGATTTTGTCAAGCTGGCGGATGCGTTCCACGCCGTCGGGCTGCGCGCCGATCGGGTGGAGCAGGTGGACGATGTAATTCGGGAAATGCTGGCGACCGATCGCGCGGTGATCGCCGACATCATGGTGGACCCGAAGGAGAACTGCTTCCCGATGATCCCGAGCGGTGCCGCGCACAACGAGATGATCCTCGGCCCCGAGCACGAGGACGAGGCTGCCGGCATCACCGATGAGGGGCTGGTACTCGTGTAGCATCGGCACCCCACCGCCTCGTTCTTTCGTCATGCCCGGGCTTGACCCGGGCATCTATCGCGGCAGCAGTGCCGGGAGAGATGGCCGGGTCAAGCCCGGCCATGACGTAGGAGCCGAGGCCGCTGCCTGATCGACTCTCTCCTTCAAGTACTGACCTGGTTTTCCCATGCCAAGCCCCACCGACAACACAATGCGCAGTGCGACGATCTCGGTCCTGGTCGACAATGAGGCCGGCGTATTGGCGCGCGTCATCGGCCTGTTCTCCGGCCGCGGCTACAACATCGACAGCCTCACGGTCGCGCCGGTGGAGAGCGAAGGCGGCCGGTCGCGCATCAACGTCGTGACCTCGGGAACCGAGATGGTGATCGAGCAGATCAAGGCGCAGCTCGACCGCCTGGTGCCGGTGCATCGCGTCGCCGATCTGTCGCGCGAAGGCCCGCACATCGCGCGCGAGATGGCGCTGATCAAGGTGGCGAGCACCGGCGAGAAGCGGGTGGAGGCGCTGCGCATCGCCGATGCGTTCCGCGCGCGGGTGATCGACGCCACGCATGAAAGCTTCGTATTCGAGCTGACCGGCGCCACCGACAAGCTCGATGCGTTCATCGACCTGATGCGGCATCTTGGTCTGGCCGAGGTGTCGCGCACCGGCGTGGCGGCAATGGCGCGCGGCGTGCGAACGATCTAGGGTCGCGTCCGTCATCATCGCCGGGAGAGACAGGATCATGTCTGGTTCCACCACCACACCGCCGCCGTCACGAGCGACCGAAGCGCCTGGCCGTTACTTGATCGTGCAACCGGCAGGCGCCGGGCTGACCATGCTGGTCGACACAGTGACCGGCAGGAGCTGGTTCCGCATCGCGGCGGGCACCGATCATTACGCGTGGCGTCCGATGAAGTTCGAGCCCTCGGCAGCCGAAGTCCCCAGATAGCAGGAGCGAGAAAGAGATGCGTGTTTATTACGACCGCGATGCGGACGTGAACCTGATCAAGGGCAAGCGCGTCGCCATCATCGGCTATGGCAGCCAGGGTCATGCCCACGCCAACAACCTGAAGGACAGCGGCGTGAAGGAGATCGCCGTGGGCCTCCGGCCGAACTCCGGCGGTGTGGCGAAGGCGGAGGCAGCGGGGCTAAAGGTGATGGACCCGGCCGACTGCGCGAAATGGGCCGACGTGGTGATGGTGCTGACGCCCGACGAAGGCCAGGGCGATCTGTATCGCGAGAAGCTCGGGCCGAACATGAAGAACGGCGCGGCGCTCGCCTTCGCGCACGGGCTGAACGTGCATTTCAACCTGCTCGATCCGCGTCCCGACATCGACGTGTTCATGATCGCGCCGAAGGGGCCCGGGCACACGGTGCGCAGCGAATACCAGCGCGGCGCCGGCGTGCCCTGCCTGGTCGCGGTGGCACAGAATCCGTCCGGCAATTCGATGGAGGTTGCGCTGTCCTATGCGAGCGCTATCGGCGGCGGACGTGCCGGCATCATCGAGACGACGTTCAAGGAGGAATGCGAGACCGACCTGTTCGGCGAGCAGACCGTGCTGTGCGGCGGCCTGGTCGAGCTGATGAAGGCGGGCTACGAGACGCTGGTGGAGGCCGGCTATGCGCCCGAGATGGCGTATTTCGAGTGCGTGCACGAGGTGAAGCTGATCGTCGACCTGATCTACGAAGGCGGCATCGCCAACATGAACTACTCGGTCAGCAACACGGCGGAATACGGCGAGTACGTGTCCGGCCCGCGCATCGTCAACGACGCGACCAAGGCCGAGATGAAGCGTGTGCTGGCCGACATCCAGAGCGGCAGGTTCGCGCGCGACTGGATGCTGGAGAACAAGGTGAACCAGGCGAGCTTCAAGGCGATGCGCCGCCGCCTGGCCGAGCATCCAATCGAGCAGGTCGGCGAGAAGCTGCGCGCGATGATGCCGTGGATCGCCAAGAACGCGCTGGTGGATCGGTCGCGCAACTGAAACCGAAGGATTCACCACAAAGACACGAGGACGCGAGGCTGGAGCTCTTTGTGTCTTCGTGCCTTTGTGGTGAAACTTCCTTTTCATGCTGACGGCATTTGCCTGCCACGATGGAGCGCTCCGCCGCATCACGGAGCCGCTGCGCGATGCGCTGTGGATCGACCTGCTCGACGCAACCGCTGATGAAACCGCGCGCGTGGGGCGGGAGACCGGCCTTGCCATCCCGACCGAGGCCGAGATCAATGAGATCGAAAGCTCGAGCCGGCTCGCAACGCGCGACGGCGTGCTGTATCTCAGCATGCCCCTGGTCAGCCGGCCGGAAACCGAACCGCGCACGATCTCGGTAGGCTTCGTCCTCTCCCCCGATCGCCTGATCACCGTCCGGTTCGCACCAAGCCGGCTGTTCGACCGCTTCATGGAGCAACTGCCGCAGACCGAGGCAACCGGGCACAGCAGCACACATGTCCTGGTCGGGCTGCTGGAGGCCATCGTCGATCGCCAGGCCGACGCGCTCGAGCTGGTCGGCAGCGAACTGGAGACGATTTCTCACAGCATCTTTTGCGAGGACATGGCCGCGGCAACCGGACGCAAGCGCGAGGACGCGATGCTGCGCGCCACGCTGATCACGCTGGGGCGCATCGGTGATCTGGTCTCGCATATCCGGGAAAGCCAGGTGAGTGCCGGCAGGATCGTGCCCTATATCGAGACGGTGGCGGGCGACTGGCTGCCGAAGGAACTGCGGCCGCGGTTCAGGACGCTGCGGCGCGACATCGACTCGCTCAACGACTTCGACACGCACCTTAACGACAAGCTGCAGTTCCTGCTGGATGCTACCTTGGGTTTCATCAACATCGCGCAGAACAATGTGATGAAGGTACTGACTGTGGCTTCGGTCGCCGGTATTCCGCCGGTCCTGGTGGCCGGCATCTACGGCATGAACTTCAAGTCCATGCCGGAGCTGGGTTGGGGCTGGGGTTACGCCTACGGCCTGGCGCTGATCGCGGTGACGACGATCGTGCCGCTGGCCGTGTTCCGGTGGCGCAACTGGATCTGACGGAGGCGACGATGCAGCGCATGGAGGTTCGCGAGGCCGACATCACGAAGCTGGCGGTGGACGCGATCGTGAATGCGGCGAACCAGTCTCTGCTCGGTGGCGGCGGCGTGGACGGCGCGATCCATCGTGCCGCGGGACCGGAGCTGTTGGAAGAATGCCGCACATTGGGCGGTTGCCCGACCGGGCAGGCGAGGATCACCCAGGGCTACCGCCTGCAGGCGAAGTTCGTGATCCATGCCGTCGGCCCGCGTTATCGTGACGGCAGGCATGGCGAGCCTGAGTTGCTGGCGAGCTGCTATTCCGAAAGCCTCAAGCTTGCGGTGGCGAATGGCGTGCGTTCGATCGCATTTCCGGCGATCAGTTGCGGCATCTACGGCTATCCGATTCCCGCGGCGGCGCGCATCGCGGTGCGGACGGTGGCGGACTTCCTGGCGATGGACGAATCAATCGAGCAGGTGACCTTCGCGTGCTTCGGCCAGGACGTGGTGAATGCGTATCAAGCGGCGCTACAGGAACAATAGCCCCGCTGTCACTGCAAGCGAAGCGGCGCACCCCCCCCAACCCTCCCCCGCTGCGCGGGAGAGGGGGCGCGGAATATGGCACAACACCCCCTCTCCCGCGCAGCGGGGGAGGGTTGGGGTGGGGGTGCCTCAATAGATCGTCGCCTTCAGCCGCTCCGGATACGCCGCATCATACTCCGGCCCACCAACCCGGCCGCGGGTGATGTCCGCCAGAATCGTGCCGCTGCTCGGCAGACTGCGCCGCTCGACGTGCTTCGCCGGGTTCCACAGGTCCGACCGCACCAGCGCCTTCGGGCACTGGAAATACACCCGCTCGACGTGCACCACGATCACCGAACGCGGCAACTTGCCCTGTGCGGGGAAGCGCGCGAGCAGGTCAGGATCGACCGAAATCTCCGCCCGTCCGTTCACCCGCAGCGTCTCCCCGACACCGGGGATCAGGAACAGCAGCGCGATGCGCGGATCGGCGATCAGGTTGTTAAGACTGTCCGCGCGGTTGTTGCCGCGCCGGTCCGGGATCAGCAGGGTCTTCTCGTCTTCCACCACGACGAACCCCGGCGGGTCACCGCGCGGCGAGACATCCAGTCCCTCGGGACCGCTGGTCGCCATCACCATGAATGGCGCCGCCTCGATCATCGCGCGATAATGCGGATGCACATGATCGACCTCCTTGGCAATCGCGCCCACCGAGGGCTCGCCGTACAGCGTCCGCAGCGCCGCCGCGTCCGTGATCAGGTTGCCGTCCTGCATGCCGTCCATTGCAGCCTCGCGCCATGATTCCCGTTGCCATCGTCACCGGGTTTCTCGGCAGTGGCAAGACGACGCTGATCTCACGCATCCTGCGCGATCCCGCCTTCGCCCGCACCGCCGTCATCGTCAACGAATTCGGCGAGATCGGCCTGGATCACGAACTGATCACCAGCGGTGACGAAACCTTGCTCGCGCTGACCACCGGCTGTCTCTGCTGCGCGGTGCGGAGCGACCTGGTCGCCACACTGCTCGATCTGCAACGTCGCCGTGAGGCAGACGATATCGCCTATGACCGGGTGCTGATCGAGACCTCTGGCCTCGCCGATCCGGCGCCGATCCTGCATGCGCTGATGACCGATCGCGACATCGCACAGCATCATGTCATCGACGGCATCGTTGCCGTTGTCGACGCGCTGCATGGCGAGGCGACGCTCGACCGCCACCCTGAAGCGCGCCGGCAGGCGGCGCTGGCGGACTGTCTGCTGTTGAGCAAGACCGATATCGCCGGGCCGGCCACGACACTGCGCGAACGCCTCGCCGCACTCAATCCCGGCGCAGCGCAGCACATCGCCGGCGATGTCGCGCCCCGGCACTTGTTCACCGGCACGAGTGCCACAACGCGTTTCCCGACGTTGCTCGACCAGCCGGCGCGCAATCCGTTCACTCGCGCGCAGCATACGGACGGGATCGAAACCCTCGCCCTGCGACGCGATCGCAGCATCCCCGCACTCGCCCTCACGCTGCTGCTCGAGGCGCTGGCCGAGCATTGCGGCGCGCGCCTGTTGCGTGTGAAAGGCCTCGTGCACATCGAGGAAATGCCCGGACGACCGGCGGTGATCCACGGCGTGCAGCACGTCTTCGCGCCGCCCGAATTCCTCGACCGCTGGCCATCCGCCGACCACAGCACGCGCCTCGTCTGCATCACCCAGGACGTGCCGCGCCACTTCCCCGCAAGGCTGCTCGACGCGATCGAGCACGAGGTGCGCAAAGAGATGGAGGAAGCAGCGTCGCTGCGCTAAGCTGCCGGGAAAACCGGGAGGAAAACGAGAATGCGCCGACGCAGCCTCTTGCTGGGGGCGGCTGCCGCTGCCGGCATGCCGCGGGCACGACCCGCCATCGCGGCCAATGCGCAGACCCTGAGCATCGTGCCGCAGGTCGCGCTGAACAGCATCGACCCGGTCTGGACCAGCTCGCAGATCGCCCGGAACATGGGCTTCATGGTGTTCGATCTGCTCTATGGACGCGACGAGGCCATGAACCCCAGGCCGCAGATGCTGGAAGGCGACCTGATGGAGGATGGCGGTCGGCGCTGGACGCTGCTGCTGCGCGAGAACCTCTGGTTCCACGACGGCGAGAAGGTCCGCTCGCGCGACTGCATCGCCTCGCTGCGGCGCTGGATGAAGCGCGACCAGGGCGGCGTCACGCTATCGGAACGGCTCGACGCGATGGAGGCGCCGGATGATCGCACCATCGTGCTGCGGCTGAACAAGCCGTTCCCGCATCTCAGGACATTGCTGTCCAAGTTCATCATTCCGGCGGTGATGATGCCGGAACGGTTGGCGTTGACCGATCCGTTCAAGCAGATCCCCGAAGCCATCGGCAGTGGCCCATTCCGTTGGCTGGCCGACGAACATGTGCTGGGCAGCCACGCCGCCTTTGCGAAGTTCGACCGCTACGTGCCGCGTGATGAGCCCGCGAGCTACACCGCCGGCGGGCATCGCGTGCTGGTCGATCGGGTCGAGTGGAAGATGATCCCCGATGGCGCCACCGCGGCAAACGCGCTGGTCACCGGCGAAGTGGACTGGATCGAAATCCCGCTGCCGGACCTGCTGCCGATGCTGAAGAAGGCCCCGGGCGTGAAGACCGGCGTGCTCGACACCTATGGCCAGATCTGTTTCCTGCGGCCGAACCACATGGCCGCACCCACCAGCAACCCGGCGATCCGCCGCGCCATGCTGGCCGCGCTCGACCAGCAGGAGGTGATGGCGGCGTCAATGGGCGGGGATCCGGACAACCTGTTCACCGGGGTCGGCTTCCTGAAGACCGGCAAGAAGGAGGTGGATGAGGCCGGCATGGAACTGGTTCGCACCAGGCATACGCCGGATCAGGTGAAAGCAATGCTGGATAAGGCCGGCTACAACGGCGAGCGGATGGTGCTGCTGCACGCCACCGACCACTGGTTCTTCAACCCGACAGGCGCGGTCGTCGCCCACAGTCTGTCCGCCGCCGGCATGAACATCGACGACCAGGCGATGGACTGGGCCACGGTGCAGACTCGCCGCACCAACCGCGAGCAACTGGACAAGGGCGGCTGGTCGATGTTTCCGTCCGTCGTGGCGGCGCCCGATCACCGCGATCCGCTGCTGGCCAATTTCCTCCGCAGCAACGGCAAGGATGCGTGGTTCGGCTGGCCCACCGATCCGAAGATCGAGCAGATCTACGACACCTGGCTCGGCGCAACCGATCCGGCGGAGCAGACGCGGCTGGAGCGGGAGTACCAGCTCGAGGCGTTCGCGTCGCTGCCATTCATTCCGCTCGGCGGATACCGGCAGACCGCCGCCTGGCGGGACAATGTCACCGGCATCCTGAAGGGGCCGTCCGTGGTGTTCTGGAACGTGTCGAAGGGGTGAAGCATGAAACGACGCAATTTCATGCTCGGTGCCGCCGCAGCGACGGCGCTGGCACGTCCGGCCATCGGCGGCACTGCGAAGACCCTGATGTTCGTGCCGCAATCGCCGCTGGCCAGTCTCGATCCGGTGTGGACCAGCGCGATGACCACACGGAACGTCGGTTTCATGATCTACGACGTTCTGTTCGGCCGCGACGCCGCGATGAACCCGAAGCCGCAGATGCTCGAAGGCTATCTGGTTGAGGACGACGGCAAGCGCTGGGTGATGAAGCTGCGCGAGAACCAGTGGTTCCACGACGGCGAGAAGGTTCTGGCGCGCGACTGCACGGCCTCGCTCAGGCGCTGGATGAAGCGTGATCCGGGGGGTGCGACCCTGGAGGCGCGGCTCGATGCGTTGGAGGCGCCAGACGATCGCACGATTGTGCTGCGGCTGAAGCAGAAGTTTCCCGCCCTGCCGACGCTGCTGTCGAAATTCCAGACCGCGGCGGTGATGGTGCCGGAGCGGATCGCCAAGGGCACCGATCCGTACAAGCAGATGACGGAAACGATCGGCAGCGGCCCGTTCCGCTTCCTGGCGGACGAGTACGTGATCGGCAGCCACGCCGCAATGGTCCCGTTCGAGCGCTACGTGCCGCGCGACGAGCCGGCGAGCTTCACCTCGGGCGGTCATCGCGTGCTGGTCGACCGGGTCGAATGGAAGATGATTCCCGATGCCGCCACCGGGGCGAACGCACTGGTCACCGGTGAGGTGGACTGGCTGGAAATGCCGATGCCCGATCTGTTGCCGATGCTGAAGCGGGCACCGAATGTGGTGATCGGGCGGCTCGACGATTGGGGTTTCATCAGCCAGTTGCGGCCCAATCACGTGACCGCGCCGACCAACAACGCGAAGCTGCGGCGGGCAATCATGGCGGCGATCGACCAGCGTGCGGTGATGCAAGCGATGATGGGTGCCGATCCTGACGGTGTGATCACGCCGATGGGCTATCTGGCGACCGGCAAGCCCGAGGTGGACCTGGCGGGGATCGAGGCACTCACGACGCGCCATAGCACCGCCGGGGTGAAGGCGATGCTGGACGATGCCGGATACCATGGCGAACGCCTGGTGATGCTGCACACCACCGACCAGCCGTTCTACAACTCGGCGTCGCTGGTGGTGGCCGACGCACTGTCCCGCGTCGGCATGCAGATCGACGACCAGGCGATGGACTGGGGCACGGTGCTGCAACGCCGCTCCAGCAAGCAGCCGCTGGACAAGGGCGGCTGGTCGCTGTTCGTCAGCGTCACGCCGGTGCCGGAATATCGCGATCCGCTGCTGGGTTCGTTGTTGCGCGGCAACGGCAAGGACGCGTGGATCGGCTGGCCGGAAATTCCGCGCATCGAGGCAGCCTACAACGCATGGCTGGACAGCGACGATCCGGCGGAGCAGACGCGGCTGGAGCGGGAGATTTCGTTGGCGGCGTTTGAATCGGTGCCGTTCATTCCGCTCGGCCGCTACATGCCGCGCGCGGCGTGGAGTCGCGGGATCAGCGATCCGCTGAAGGGTCCGGCGCCGGTGTTCTGGAATGTGAGCAAGGGGTAGCACCCCCACCCCAGCCCTCCCCCGCTGCGCGGGAGAGGGGGCGTTGAGCATGCATCGCGACTCCCTCTCCCGCGCAGCGGGGGAGGGCTGGGGTGGGGGCGTCAGGCTTGGGAGCGTACCTGGCGATAAAACGGATGCGGCAGTCCCGGCGTCTTCACCCGCAACGTGTAGACCGACGTGCTCGCCGTTAACAGCAAGGTTCGCAGGTCGGGGCCGCCGAATGCGACGTTGGCGCAGACCTCCGGCATCTCGATGATGCCGATCCGGCTGCCGTCCGGCGAGAACACCCACACGCCGCCGGTGCCGGTGCAGAACACGCGCCCCGCCACGTCGACCTTCATGCCGTCGGGCACGCCATTCGTCCCGTCGGCGGACATGTCGGCGAAGACGCGCCGCCGCACCATGCCGCCGGCGGAATCCAGCTCGATCGCGTGGATGTACTGCGCCCACCGCGTATTCGCGATGTACAGCGTGCGTTCGTCCGGCGACAAAGCGAGGCCGTTCGGATACTCCACCGGCACGGCCATGCTGACGGCCCCGTCCGGCGCGATGCGGTACACCGCCGCGTCCAGCTCGCGCTCCGCCACAGGCACGCGATACCCCGGGTCGGTGAAATACAGCGAGCCGTTGGAATGGCAGATCACGTCGTTCGGGCGGTTCAGCTTCTTGCCCTCAAAGCGATCGACCAGCGTCGTCACCGTGCCGTCCTGCGCAAGCCGCGTGACCATCCGCCCGTCGCCTTCGCAGTTGATCAGCCGCCCCTGCAGATCAAACGTCGTGCCGTTGCCGCCAATGGTCTTGCGAACCACCTCCGCCTTCTGGCCCAGCACCATGCGATACAGCAGGTTCTGGCGGATATCGACGAAATAGAAGAACCCGTCGGGATGCCACAGCGGCCCCTCGGTGAAGACAAACCCACCCACCACCTTCTCCAGCGCCGTGGTCTCCAGAATGTCGGACAATCCGGCCATGGTTGCTTCCTCCCGCTCGACGCGAGACGGTAGCACCAAGGGATGCGAGCCGCGAAGGGCAGGAGACCATGGAACTCATCGACCTCAGCCGCGAACTGTTCCACCGCACGCAGACCCATCCGTCGCACCCACCGGTCATCGTCACCGTCTGGGGCGATCACTCCGAGAAGAAAGTCGCCGGCAACACCGTGTTCACCTCGAAGGCGCTGTCGATCGCGCTGTCCGACCACGCCGGCACGCATGTCGACGCACCCGTGCATTTCGATCCGCGGCCAGGCGCCCAATCGATCGACGAAGTGCCGCTGGAGAATTTCTACACCTCGGCGATCTGCCTCGACCTGTCGCACGTGCCATTGAAGCACGCGATCACCATCCCCGAGATGGAGGCGGCCCTCGCCAAGTCCGGCCAGGAAATCCGCCCACGCGACACGGTCCTGCTTTACATGGCCACCAACGACCGCCTGCTCGGCAAGCCGGGCTACCTGCACGACTTCCCTGGCCTCGCGCTGGAATCGGTGCACTGGCTGGCCGATCGCGGCATTCTCATGTTCGGCGTCGAGGCGATCAGCCCGGCACCCGAGGGCGAGCCGAACTACCTCGCCCACATGGCCTGTGCCGAACGCGGCATCACCCACATGGAATGCCTCGCCAACCTGGACAAGCTGATCGGCCGCGGGCGCTTCCGCTTCATCGGCTTCCCGCTGAAGATCCGCGGCGGCACCGCGAGCCCGATCCGCGCCGTCGCAGTATTCGAGTGATCGCCATGACAATCCGCACACGCCTGACCGAACGACTGAACATCGAGCATCCGATCCTGAATGCACCCATGGGCACCGCCGCCGGAGGCCGTCTGGCCGCCGCTGTCACCGCCGCCGGTGGGCTCGGCATGATCGGTGGAGGCCTCGGCGATCCGGACTGGCTCAGGCGCGAATTCGCCGCCGCCGGCAACGTGCGCGTCGGCTGCGGCTTCATCACCTGGTCCCTGGCAACGCAGCCTGCGACCCTGGACGTGGCACTGGCCCACGCGCCGGCAGCGGTGATGCTGTCGTTCGGCGACCCGAGCCCGTTCGCACCTGCCATCAAGGCGGCCGGGCGGACGCTGATCTGCCAGGTGCAGACGATGGAGCATGCGCGCGCCGCGCTGGACGAAGGCGCAGACATCATCGTGGCCCAGGGCACCGAGGCCGGCGGTCACGGCGCCAAACGTGCCACGCTCACCCTGGTGCCGGAGGTCGCCGACTTCCTGGCGCGCGAGAGCCCCGATACGATGCTGGTTGCCGCCGGCGGCATCGCCGATGGGCGCGGGCTGGCAGCGGCGCTGATGCTCGGCGCCGACGGTGTGCTCATCGGATCCCGCTTCTGGGCAAGCCCCGAGGCGTCGGTGCATGCCAATCTGCAACGTGCCGCGCTGGCGTCCAATGGCGACGGCACGCTGCGCCAGACCGCGGCGGACATCGCCCGCGGCTCGCCCTGGCCGGCCGAGTTCACCGGCCGCGTGCTGAAGAACGCCTTCACCGACCGCTGGGTCGGCAGCGAGGCCGAACTGCGCGAGCAGGCGGAGGCGCTGCGCCCCGCCTATCTGCAGGCGATGGCAGCAGGCGAGGTCGACAAGGTCGGCGTCTATGTTGGCGAGGCGATCGGCCTGATGGACTCGTTGGTGCCGGCCGGGACCATCATCCGCTCCGTGGTCGCGCAAGCCGAGACGCTGCTGAGCCGCCGCGCACCAGGCTTCGTGTCAGCATAAAGCCGCCGGATTGATGGGTTGAGCGCAGCGATACCCATCACGCCACGCGAAGGTCATTCTGAACCCGCTATATAGATGAGCCGCCGCCCTTGGCCAGCGGCGCGACGAACTGCGGCTCGGTGTCCCACGGGAACAGAATCCAGGTATCCTGCGACACCTCGGTGACGAAGCTGTCCACCGTGCCGCGCCCGGCCGGCTTGGCGTAGACCGCGGCGAAATGCGCGCGCGGCAGCAGCGCACGCACGACACGTGCGGTCGCGCCGGTGTCCACCAGATCGTCGACAACCAGAAAGCCGGTGCCATCGCCGGCCGCGGCGGGCGGCTTGATCACCACTGGTGCGGCGCTCTTTTCCTCCTCGGCCAGCGTGCCGCTGCTGTCCGCCGCATAGGCCACGATGGAGACAGTTTCCACCAGCCGCACATCCAGCTCGCGGGCGATGATCGCGGCGGGGATCAGACCGCCGCGGGTGATCGCCACGACGCCGGCGAAGGGCCCCTTCTCCATCAGCCGCCAGGCCAGCGCGCGCGCATCGCGATGCAACTGGTCCCAGGTGACGGTGTAGTAGTGGACCGCCATCAGAACAGCTTGCCGCCGTTCGGAACCTTGAAGTCGGGCTTCACCAGCACGACCGAGCCGTCATCGTCCGGCATGCCCAGCGTCAGCACCTCGCTCAAGAACGGGCCGATCTGACGCGGCGGGAAATTCACCACCGCGCAGACCTGCCGGCCGATGAGCTGATCCGGCCGGTAGTGGACGGTAAGCTGCGCCGAGGACCGCTTCACGCCGATCTCCGCGCCGAAATCAATGCTGAGCTTGAAGGCCGGTTTGCGCGCCTGCGGGAACGGCTGCGCATCCACGATGGTGCCCACACGGATATCGACCCGTTCGAAGTCGCCGTATGCGATGGTCTCGGTCATCGTCGTTGCGCTCCAGTGGTCAGTGGTCAGTTGCTGGGCCATACTGGAGGACTTGCCGACCACTGACCACTGGAGCGAACCAGGAATGCGCGATTTCCACCTGCCGGGCCGCAGCCCGGTCTATGCGAGCCATGGCATGGCAGCCACCTCGATGCCCGCCGCCACACTGACCGCACTGGACGTGCTGCGCAACGGCGGCAACGCGTTGGACGCCGCCGTGGCCGCGGTCGCCGTGCTGTGCGTGATCGAGCCGCAATCCACCGGGATCGGCGGCGACTGCTTCTGCCTCTACGCGCCCGCCGGCGCCGGCAAGGTGATCACGCTGAACGGCTCCGGGAAGGCGCCGGCCGCTGCCACGATCGACTGGTACGAGAAGCAGGGAATCACGGCGCTGGAGAACACCTCGGCGCACGCCGTCACCGTTCCCGGTGCGATCAGCGCCTGGGAGACGCTGCTGAAGGCGCATGGCCGCAAGGGTCTCGACGAGCTGCTGCAGCCGGCTATCGGCTATGCCGCCGAGGGCTGGCCGGTGCATCAAAAAGTGGCGTGGGACTGGCAGCGGCTGGAGGCGAAGCTGCGCAAGAACGGCGCGCACCACTTTCTGCCTGGCGGCAAGGCGCCGAATGCCGGCGACATGTTCCAGCAGCCGGCGCTGGCCGAGACGCTGCGCGCCATTGCCCGCCACGGCGCCAAGGCGTTTTATGAAGGCCCGATCGCCGCCGACATGGTGGCCACGTTGCGCGCGCGCGGCGGGCTGCACACCGAGGAGGATTTTTCCGCCGGCCTGCGCAACGCCGAGTTCGTCGAGCCGATAACGTTGAACTGGCACGGCTACGACGTGTTCCAGTGTCCGCCCAACGGCCAGGGCATCGTGACGCTGATGCTGCTCGGCATGCTTGGCGGGATCCCGAGTGCGGGGGATGGTCCGTTCGGTGCGCTGCGCTACCACCGACACATCGAGGCCGCGCGCCTGGCATATCGCGACCGCGACGCCTTCGTGGCCGATCCATCGCAGGCCGACGTGCCGGTGAAGAAGCTGCTGAGCCCCGAATACCTCAACGGGCTGCGCGCTCTGATCGATGACAGCAAGGCGCTGCGTGCGCTGCCCGCCGCCGGCGAGACGCTGCTGCCGCCGCACAAGGACACGGTCTATCTCTGTGTGGTGGACAAGGACGGCAATGCGTGCAGCTTCATCAACTCGCTGTTCGAAGGCTTCGGTTCGGCGATACTGGTCGAGCGGTCGGGCGTGATGCTGCAGAACCGCGGCTTTGGTTTCCGGTTGGAGCGCGGCCATCCGAATTGCATCGCACCGCGTAAGCGGCCGATGCACACGATCATCCCCGGCATGGTGATGAAGGACGGCCAGGCGGTGATGCCTTACGGTGTGATGGGCGGGCACTTCCAGCCGATGGGCCACTCGCTCTTCCTGACCAACATGCTGGAATATGGGCTGGATATTCAGGAGGCGATCGACCTGCCGCGGCTGTTCCCGTTGAAGGGCAAGGTGCAGATCGAGCACGGCATTCCGCCCGACATCTGCGATGCGTTGGTGAAGCTTGGCCACGAGCTGGAGACCGTCGAGCGGCCACATGGTGGCGGCCAGGCGATCTGGATCGACCGCGACCGTGGCTGCCTGGTTGGCGGCTCGGAGCCACGCAAGGATGGGTTGGCGCTGGGATACTGAGCTGCGTTCGCCGCGGCTTGGCGATGGACGAGTGCGATCGAGCGCCCGCAAAGCTTCAGAAGCCACGCTGTCGACGCTTCGTCGCGAGCGGCACGAGCGACGAAGCGCTTTGCGATTATTCCGTACTGTCGCTGCCCAGGAGTTCGCACCACTGAAGTTCTGAGCAGGTCGTCATGGAAGTATATCAAGCCAATCCTTGACGAGGTCGAGCCGTCCGATTGATGTCCAGGCTTGTCTGGCTTCCGCGCTGTGGCGTGCCGCGTCAACGGCGTCTTCGCAAACGAGCGCACGATGCAGCGCCTGCCAGCCGGGAAGCGCACGGTCCTGAATTGCAGCAACCTGGAAGTATACTGCGAACCCCGCCTGGATATTGGCGCGGCGACGCTGTACCTCTCCAGCGGAGCATTGTGCCTGTCCCAGCCTGATCATCGCTTCGGCAATGCTGTGCTGGTAGCCAAACTTTTGGTAGAGCGTGAGCGCCTCATCGTACCGGGCCGCCGCCGCCTCGTGATCGGAGCGCTGGCGCGCGATGTCGCCGAGGCTGCTGATGCAATTCGCCTCGCCGTGCACAGCCCCGATGCGCCGATACAGCACCAGCGCCGCATCGAACCGGGCCGCCGCCACCGCGTGATCGGAGCGCCGGAGCGCGATGTCGCCGAGGCTGAAGATGCAATTCGCCTCGCCGTGCACAGCCCCGATGCGCCGATACAGCACCAGCGCCGCATCGAACCGGGCCGCCGCCGCCTCGTGATCGGAGCGCTGGCGCGCGATGTCGCCGAGGCTGCGGATGCAATTCGCCTCGCCGTGCACATCCCCGATGCGCCGATACAGCACCAGCGCCGCATCGAACCGGGCCGCCGCCGCCGCGTGATCGGAGCGCCGGAGCGCGATGGCGCCGAGGCTGCTGATGCAATTCGCCTCGCCGAGCACATCCCGGATGCGCCGATACAGCACCAGCGCCGCATCGAACCGGGCCGCCGCCGCCTCGTGATCG
>JBGPND010000015.1:0-46548 GCA_041487355.1 Acetobacteraceae bacterium
CCGCTCCCTCGCCGTCATGGCCGGGCTTGTCCCGGCCATCAGTGGTGGCACCGTGCCACGACGAATGGCCGGGACAAGCCCGGCCATGACGGGAAAAGCGAGCGCTGACCAAGGGTCATTGATTCGGGCGGTTGGTATCACTTCATCCGCAGCACCCAGGCCTTGAACGCCGTCAGGTGCGCAGTGATGAAATCGCGCGTTGCCTGATCCGTCAGCTTGCCATTGGCATCGAACTTGTTCTGCGCGGCGGGGATCATCACCTCCGGCCGGTTCATCACCAGGCCATTGAGGAACACGAAGCACTGACGCAGATGATACTGCGCGCGCCCGGTACCGAACATGCCGGCGCTCGCGCCCATCAGGCCGATCGGCTTGCCGTCGAACGGCTGCTCAGGCGGACGCGATGCCCAGTCGATCGCGTTCTTCAGCACGCCGGGAATCGAATAGTTGTATTCGGGCGTCACGATCAGCAGCCCGTCGGCTCCCTTGATCCGCGCCCGCAGAGCCTCGACCGGCGCGGGAAATCCCTGCTGGCGCACATCTTCGTTGTAGAGCGGTATCGGCGCGATATCGAAGCTCTCGATCGTCATGCCCGCCGGCGCCAGTTCCTGCGCCGTTCGCAGCGTGGCTGCGTTGAACGAGCCGCGCCGCAGGCTCCCGGCGATCCCCAATATCCGTAGCGTGCCAGCATCGCTCATGGCATACCGCCCCCTTGCTTGTGATCGGGGCTCGATACCACGCGGCCGGTTGGCCCGACAGGGCTGTGCCGCCTACCGTGTTGCCGATACCGCGCCCTGTATCGGGTCGTCGATCACCTCTCGCACCGCTCGCAGTAGCTCCTCCTTGCGATACGGCTTGCTGAGCAAGCGGCTGCCTGGGGAGCGCGAGCCAGGGCCGGGAAACCGCGCATCGGGAAAGCCGGACGTCAACAGGACCTTCATCTGTGGCCGCCGCCGCATCGCGACGCGCGCGAGGTCGCGCCCATCCATCTCACCCGGCATCACGATATCGGTGAGCAACAGATGGATCGGCTCGGAGCTTTCGATAAACTCCATTGCCGCCGCGGCGTCCGGCGCTTGCTGCACGTGGTAGCCGGCCTCGCTCAATTGCCGGACTGCGATGCGTCGCAGACCGGCATTGTCCTCCACGACCAGGATCGTCTCGCTGCCGCCGCGCGAGGCCGGCTCGGCGGATCGCTCGTCCTGCGTGATTGCCGCATCTTCGAGGCGCGGCAGATAGAGGCGAAATGTCGTGCCCTTGCCGGCCTCGCTGTAGACGGTGATATGCCCACCCGACTGCTTGATGAACCCGAACACCATGGAGAGACCGAGCCCGGTTCCCTTCCCCTGCTCCTTCGTGGTGAAGAACGGTTCGAATATGCGGGTGAGGATCTCCGGCGGCATGCCGCAGCCCGAATCGCTGACCTCGATCACCACGTACTCGCCGGCAATCACTTCACTGTGAGCCTCAGCGTAAGCCTCATCGAGCCGGCCGTTCCGGGTGTCGATCAATAGGGTTCCGCCTCTCGGCATCGCATCCCGCGCATTGGTGGCGAGGTTGGCGATGGCCGCCTCGAACTGGCCCCGGTCGATCTGCACCGGCCAGACCGTGGGAAACAACGCCAGCTCGATCGCGATGTTCTCGCCCAATGTCCGGGTCAGCAGCTTCACGATGCCGCCGATCACCTCATTGATGTCGGCTCGCTCGGGCTGCAATGGCTGACGCCGCGAGAATGCCAGCAGCCGCCGTGTGAGGTCCGCTCCACGCAGCGCCGACTCCAGCGCGTCCCGCACCAGATCCTCGGTCACCAGGTCGTCCTGACGTATCTCACGCAGCAGGTCGAGATTGCCGATGATGATTGCCAGCAGGTTATTGAAGTCGTGCGCCAGCCCGCCGGTGAGCTGGCCGACCGCCTCCATCTTCTGGGCCTGGCGCAACTGTTCGCGCTGCTTATCCGCCTCGCGCCGCTCGGTCAGGTCGCGGATGGTGCCCACGAAGGCCTGGTTGCCGCCCTGCGGCGATTCGCCGACCGCCAGTTCCATCGGGAAGGTCGAGCCATCCTTGCGCCGCCCCATGACCTCGCGGCCGATGCCGATGATCTTGGCGCCGCCGGTTTCGAGACACGCCGGGATGTGGCGGTCCGGTTCGCTGTGGCAGGGCTCCGCCATCAGGATATCGACGTTGCGGCCGAGCACCTCCTCGGGTGCATAGCCGAACAGGCTGGCGCAGGCCTTGTTGTAGGACTGGATGATGCCGTGGCGGTCGATGGTGACGAGGCCCTCCACAACCGTGTCGAGCACTGTGTCGATCAGGCTTCTGAGCCTGGTCGCACCGACCTTCACCAGATCCTCGGCGGCCAGCCGCGCGGTGATGTCGCGCGCGAACTTGCCGAAGCCACGTGGCCTGCCGTCCGGCCCAGGGATCGCCGTGATCACCACATTGGCAAGAAAGCGTGATCCGTCCCTCCGAACGCGCTCGCCGATCTCCTCGTAGCGCCCGTCGAGGGCCGCCAGTTCCAGCTCGCGCTCCGGCTTCCCGGCGGCGACATCCTCGAGAGGGTGCAAGCACGAGAAGTGCCGGCCGATGATCTCGTCGGCATGGTAGCCGCTGATCAGCTCAGCCCCGCGATTCCAAGACAGGACATGACCTTCCGGGTCCAGCAGCAGCAACGCATAGTCAGCGACCGCGGCGATGAATGGCCCCAGGAGCCGTTGCGGATCGTCATAGGAAGCGAGAACGGCATGGTTTGACGGCATGGCTGGCACGGCGGCGTTGTTGCGGGCGGCAGAAGACGCCAAATCCGTAAAAATTTACTAACCGCTGCCGCGATCCGGGCGGCCCCGCAATCTCGAATTGCCTTGACTATGATTTCGTATGCCGCATGAATAGGATCACTCCGCCTGCGCAACACCGCCTTCATCGGGTCTCGAATTGCGAGATTCCGGAACCGGTTCTGCGTTGTGCGATCCACACAAGCATTTCTAGCGTATCATTGCCGCATTCTTATTCGATTTCGTTATCAATCTTCCAAAACGGAATGGATATGACTTGCGTGGCAGCAACAATGCCTTCAGAAAAATACTGATGATCTGGTTTTTTTGGCGACTTCGTGTCGAAAACGCCGATCGACACCGCAATATATAACGAGCTGGCGCGGCAGGGTGCGGGCGCGGACCCAGCGGGGAGGAAGCGTTCGATGACGAAGAAGCTGCTTGTTATCGATGACCAGATGGGCATCACCAAGGTGGTGGAACTCATCGCCAGACAGCTTGGGCTCAATGCGAGAGCGCTCAACAACTCATCGCAGGCGACCGAGGTCTTCATTGCATTCAAGCCCGACGTCGTCATGCTGGACATGATCATGCCGGAGAAGGACGGTATCGACGTGCTGAACGAAATCCTGCTGACCGGCATACCAGTGAAGGTCGTCCTCACCTCCGGGTTCAGCGATTCCTATCTTCGTTTGGCCGAGGGTGTGGCGAAGTTCCACGCCATCGAGAATGTCTCGATCCTGCGCAAGCCGTTCCGCCGTGAAGAGCTGGTCACGCTGCTGAAGGAGCTGACCACGGACTGAGCGGCCAGCGCCCCGGCTTCACCACGCCGCATCGAGCAGCGCGCGCACGGAGGGTGGCCCGTCGATCTTGCGCGGGTTGGTGTGCACCCAGCGATCATGCATCGATTCTTCGGCGATCCGGTCCAGTTGCTCCGGCTTCACGCCGACGTCGCGCAACCTGCCGGGCAGGCCAAGGCCGGCGACCAGCTCCGCGACCACGTCGCCCGCCTGCTCGCCTGGCCGGCCGAGCGCCTCGCTGACCCATGCCTGGCGTTCGGCATTGACTTGTTCGTTGAAGCGCAGCACGGGCGGCAGCATGACGCATGAGGTATAGCCGTGCGGCACGCCGGCGGTGCCGCCCAGCACATGGCCGATGCCGTGGCTGGCCCCCTTGGTCACCCCGTTCTGCGAGCCCATGATCGACATCCAGGCGCCGAGCTGGCAGTCGAGCCGCGCCGCGAGGTCGCCCGGGTCCGCCTTCACCGCGCGCAGCCCGCGCCCGAGCAGGCGCAGCGCATGGATCGAGGTGCCGTCCGACAGCGGCTGCGGGTTGATCGAGCAGATGTCCTCCACCGCGTGATCGACGGCGCGGATGCCGGTGGAAAGAAACAGCCATTCCGGCGTGTGGACGGTCGTGGCCGGGTCCAGGATCACGCTGCGCGGCATCATCAGCGCGTGGCCGTAGCTCTCCTTCACCTGCCGCACCGTGTCGGTGCAGCCGGCGAACCAGGTGAACTCGCCGGCCGACAGCGTGGTCGGCACCGCGATCGAGCGAACCCCGGGCGGGTTCACCGGTGGGCGCTCGGTGCGGCCGTCGGGATGGATCCGCGCGCGGAAGGCGTCGAGCTGGCCCGGCTCGGTGACGTCGTTCCCGAGGCACAGCCCGACCATCTTCGCGGCATCGGTCACCGACCCGCCGCCGACGGTCAGCAGCGCGTCCGCCCCTGCCTCGCGCGCGGCATTCGCCGCCGCCACCACGTCGATGCGCGGCGTGTGGGCGCCGATCTTCGCGCACACGCCCGCCAGCTTGTTGCCGAGCACCCCGCGCACCCGGTCCACCACGTCGGTCTGCCGCGCCAGCGTGCCGCTGGCCAGCACATAGACCGCATTGGCGCCGATCCGCTCGACCTCCTGTGCCAGCGCCTCGGCGAGCGGCATGCCGTAGATCACCCGCTCCATCGGTGGGTAGCGATGGATGCCCTGTTGCATGGCGATCAGGCCTTCGGCTTGCAGAAGGCATCGAGCGCGGCGATCTCCTTGCGGTCGCCCTCGAAGTCCGCCGCGATCCGCTCGTAGAGCCGCGCCGCGCCCTCATAGAACTGCCGCGCCGCAGGGTCCTCGCCGACGAACTGGGCGATCTCCTCCATTTCGGCGACCCAGCGATAGGCCTTCGAGTACATGTTGGGAATCTGCCGCGTCAGCCAGCCGAACAGCGCCGGCTGGCTGGCGGACAGTTCCGCCTTCAGGTCCTCCGCGGTGCCGGCGCGTGTCGCCGCCAGCATCATCGCCGCGCCGAGCGCGGTGAAGCCCTTGGTGATGCCGGCATACGACATCTTCATCGCCGAGGCCGCGCCGATCGGCCCCGGCTGGATCGGCATCTCCAGCCCGTACTTCTCCAGCACCGCCACGCGCGGCGCCGCTGCGCCGGACAGGTAGATCTTCGTGCCCTTCGATCCCGGCTTCGGTGGGCCGCCGATGATGCCGCCGTCGACGAAGGTGGCGCCGGTCTCCTCGATCACCCGCGCGATGCGCAGCACGGTGCCGGGATTGAGCGCGTTGCAATCGACGTAGATCGGCTTCTTCGGCGCGGCACGCAGCGCCGGGGCCAGCCGCTCGGCCAGGCCCAGCGCGTCGCCGGGCGGCACGATCGACAGGATGATGTCGCTGGCGGCCACCTGCTCGTCCGATACGCCGACCATGCCGGCGGCCTTGGCGCGCGCCACCGTGGCCGCGCTGCGGCCGGCGAGTGCGGTGCGGACCTCGATGCCGTTCTCCACCAGGCGCTGGCCAACGCCGCTGCCCATCATGCCTGGCGCGATCACTGCGACGATCGGTTGCATGGCTTGGTCTCCTGTCCGGTATGGATTGGGGAGAGTGTTCTGCATGCTGCGGCCGAAGGCAAGGAAGTCACAGAGGCGGGTTACGCTTCGCTTACCCGCCGGAACTGGTAAACGGCTATTCGGCGGCGGCAACGCCCGGACGTGCCGCGGGCGTATCCAGCTCTTGCAAGCGCGGCGCCACTTCGCGGCCGAACAACCGAATGTTCTCCTCGGTATCCTTGTGGTCCAGGAATCCGCCCTGGCCGAAGAACAGCAGGTGGCCGACGCCGCCCATCCGGTCGTTGAATGCCTTGATCTGGTTGAACACATCGTCCGGCGTGCCGGCGAACACCGTGTCGGTATCCATGAACTGCTGCACCGTCGCCTTTCGATGGTCGACCGGGTTGCCCTGCCGGTCCTTGACGATGCGGTGCGCGCGCGGCCCAGCCTGCATGATCGCCACATTGGCGCCGATCGAGTTGTAGCCCGGCGGGTTGGTGAACGGCTCCGCCACCACCGGCGCGGTGCGCACATAGTCGGCGATCTGATCGGCACGACGCAGGCCTTCCTCGCGCGTGGTGCCGACGCCGACCACGGCGGCGTAGGCCATGCGGTCCGGCCCCGCCTCCCAGCCCAGTTCGCGTGCCCGCTGGCGATACGCGTCGTACATCGGCTTCGCCGTGCCACCGGACAGCAGTGTTGCCACCACATGGCCGCGTTCGGCCGCGAGTTTGCCGGTATCGACGCTCATGCCGGTCATCCAGACCGGCGGCGTCGGCTGCTGGATCGGCTTCGGCCAGATGTTGACGCTGCGATACTGGAAGAACTCGCCTTCCCAGTTGAACGGGCCGTCATGCGTGGACAGCGCCTTCAGGATCAAATCGTGCGCTTCCCAGTAGCGCCGCATCAGCGTGGCCGGATTGCTGTTGGCCGGCTGGATCTCGTATGGCGCGCCCTTCACCAGGCCCATCTCCAGCCGCCCACCCGACAAAACGTCGAGCCACGCCATCTCCTCCGCCACGCGCACCGGATCGGGGCGGTTGGCGATCGGCGTGCCGAGCGACAGCAGCCTCGCGCGTCGGGTTTCACGCGCAATGATCGCCAGCGCCATCGGCGCCGACACCGTCATGCAGGTCGCCGTGCTGTGGTGCTCGTTCACCATGATGTTGAGGCCGACCTCGTCGCACAGCGCGAACTCGTCGAGATAGCGGTTCAGCAGGCCGTGCGCGGTCGGCGGATCGAAGTTGCTGGACGGCAGCACCACGCGCAGCGTGCCGCGCTGCAGGCCCGCCTCCCAGGCCGGGTGATAGGCCATCTCGGAGAAATACCAGCAGCGCATGGCGCGCTCCTCAGTTGCTGTCGACGAAACGCGAAAGCCGATCGGCGAAGTCCCGCGGCTGTTCCCATTGCGGGAAATGACCGGCGTTCGGGATGATTTCCAGCCGCGCACCTGGGATCTCGGCGCGCCAGGCTTCGCCATAGGACGTGCTGACGATGCCGTCGCGCTCGCCCCATAGCAACAGCGTCGGCAGATCGATGCGATGCAGCCAGCGCTTCAGGCGCGGGTTGTGCATGTAGGGCTTCCAGCCGAACAGCGCGAGCGCCTCGCGGCCGCGCGCGATGGCGGCGAGTTCGGTCTCCGGCAACTGCATCAGGTCGCGTCCGCCGTTCGCCGGATCGGCCCAGGCCAGCCGCATGTACTCCTCGCGTGGGATCGCATGCATGTCGGCGATGTCGCGATCCAGCACGCCGCCGACCTTGATGCCGAGCGGATCGACCAGCACAAGTTTCGCGAAGCGCCGCGTGTCGCGCACCGCCATTTCGGCTGCGATCCATCCGCCGAAGCAGGCGCCAACCAGCACCGCTTTCTCAAGCCGCAGCGTCGCAGCGAGATCGAGGTAGAGATAGGCAAGGTCATCGACCGTGCTCAACCAGGTGGGCAGAGCGGAGGTGCCCCAGCCCGGATGGCACGGCGCGATCACGCGGTAGCGCCGCGCCAGCAGATCGAGCCACTCGCGGCGTGGCTCCAGCCCTTCGCCAGGGTGCAGGAACAGCAGCGGCTGTCCCTCGCCGCGCTCTTCCAGTTCCAGCGAGACGCCGGCGATGGAGATTGATCGTGTCATGCGTCCATCCGTGCTACCGCCCAAAGACCCTGTCATTGCGAGGAGCGAAGCGACGCGGCAATCCCGAGGCGAACGCCCCCGCGGTTGCTTCGCTACGCTCGCAATGACAGATGCGCCTGCCTACTCCACCCGTTCGGCCAGCCGCGCCAGGTAATGCGCGGTGTCGCCGAACAGCCGCTCGATCACCATGCAGCGGCGGAAGTAGTGGCCGATGGCGAGTTCCTCGGTCATGCCGATGCCGCCATGCAACTGCACCGCGTTCTGCGACACGAACCGCCCCGCCTGGCCGACACCGACCTTCGCCATGGCGATGTTGTGCTCACGCTCGTTCGCGTCCGGCTCGTCCACCATCATCGCCGCGAGCATCGCCATCGAACGGCCCTGCTCGAGCGACATCAGCATCTCCGCCAGCCGGTGCTGCACCACCTGATAGCTGCCGATCGGCTTGCCGAACTGCTCGCGGGTCCGGCTGTATTCCAGGGTCATCGTGTGCAGCGCTTCCATCGCGCCGACCGATTCCGCCGCGGTCGCCGCGATGCCGGCCTCGATCACCCGCTCGATCAAGGGCAGCGCCTTGCCGACCTCGCCCAGCACGCCGTCCTGGCCCACCTGCACGCCGGACAGTGAAATCTCCGCCGCCCTCTGCTCGTCGCGCATGGTGTAGCCGCGCCGCGCCACGCCAGGCGCCGTCGCATCCACCAGGAACAGCGTGATGCCATCCGCATCGTCGCGCTCGCCGGAGCTGCGCGCACTCACCACCAGCGTGTCGGCGCAGTCGCCGTGCGTGACGACTGTCTTGGCGCCGTCCAGCACCCAGCCCTGCCCGCTGCGCTTCGCCGTCGTCATCACGTCGGTCACGTCGTAGCGCGCCTGCCGTTCGCCATGCGCGAAGGCGAGCTTCATGCTGCCATCGGCAATCGCCGGCAGGATTTTCGTCCGTTGCGCCTCGCTGCCGCCGAGCCGCAACGCCGTGCCGCCCAGCACCACCGTCGCCAGATACGGCTCCAGGATCAGCGCACGGCCGAACGCCTCCATCACCAGCATGATCTCGACCGCACCGCCGCCGAACCCGCCATATTCCTCGGCGAACGGCAGGCCGAGCAGGCCAAGCTCGGCGTACTGCGACCAGAGAGCGGTGCTCCAGCCGCCCGGCTCCTTGAAGTAGTTCTTGCGCTGAGCGAACGGATACCGATCGGCCATCAGCCGATCGATGCTGTCTTTCAGCAGGCGCTGTTCGTCGGAGAGATCGAAATCCATCTTGTGTCCCGCTTCACATGTTTACGCTGTCATTGCGAGGAGCGAAGCGACGAAGCAATCTCGTGGATAGCGAGCAACTGGCCCGAGATTGCTTCGCTTCGCTCGCAATGACATCAGAGCCTCAACACGGCTTTGGTCAGGATGTTCTTCTGGATCTCGTTGGTGCCGCCGTAGATCGACGCGGCGCGCAGGAACAGATAGCTGCCGGTCGCCTGCGTTGCCCACTCAGGCCCGACATCCGGCTCGTTGGACAGCGCGGCCAGCTCCTCGGCCCAGATCGGCATCGACATCGGACCGCCGACATCCATCGCCAGTTCCGTCGTCGCCTGCAACAGTTCGGTGCCCTTCACCTTCAGCACCGAGGACAGCGGATCGGGCCGCCCGTCGCGCGCCTTGTCATACGCAGAGACGACGCGGTACTGGGTGATCTCCAGCGCCTTCATGTCGACTTCGAGCTGCGCGACGCGCTGGCGGAATGCCGCGTCCTCGATCAGCGGCTTGCCGTTCTCGCGAACGTTGCGCGCCATCTCCTTGGACGCCCTCACCCGCTCCTTCGACTTGCCGAGCCGCGCGATGCCGGTGCGCTCGTTGCCGAGCAGGAACTTCGCCACATCCCAGCCGCGGTTCTCTTCGTAGACGCGGTTCTCCACCGGAACGCGCACGTCGTCGAAGAACACCTCGTTCAGGTGATGGCTGCCGTCGATCGAGATGATCGGCCGCACGGTGATCCCTGGCGTCTTCATGTCGACCAGCAGGAACGAAATGCCTTCCTGCCGCTTCGCCGCATTGGGGTTGGTGCGCACCAGCACGAAGCACCAGTCGGCGTGATGCGCGGTGGAGGTCCAGATCTTCTGGCCGTTCACCACGTAGTGGTCGCCGTCGCGCTTCGCCGCGGTCTTTAGCGAAGCGAGGTCGGAGCCCGCGCCCGGTTCGGAGAAGCCCTGGCACCACCAGTCATCCAGATTGGCCGCGCGGGAAAGAAAACGCTGCTTTTGCTCTTCCGTGCCGAACTGGATCAGCACGGGACCGATCATGGTGATGTTGAACGAGGACAGCTCGGGCGCCGGCGCGACCTGATTCTCCTCGAGGAAGATCATGCGCTGCACCGAGGACCAGCCCGGGCCGCCCCACTCCTTCGGCCAGGCGATCGCGGCCCAGCCGCGCTTGTTCAGGATGCGCTGCCAGGCAACGGTGTCCTGCTTGCGCGGCCCGTAGCCGAGGCGCATCCGCTCGCGAATGTCGCCCGGCAGATTGTCGCGGATGAAGCGGCGCACCTCGTCGCGAAACGCCAGCTCTTCCGGTGTGAAGCGCAGGTCCATCGGGCATTCCCCCATACTGGCCGGTAGGTCCTGGCGAACTGTAGGCGCCACGCCGGCCCAGGCGCAATTACCGGCTCTGCCGGCTGCAGTTCTCCGGCACGAGCACCGCGTTGGCGGAATTGCTGAGTCACCCTGGAGCCCAACCGAGCCCAGATTCAGTTGCACCGAGCGACATCATCACCAGTCCGTGAGTCGGTAAATTTTACAATCACGAAAGACCTGAGCTGGGAGGCTCATCTAAGGCCCTGAAAAATCAGTCTTTTCTGATCTGGCACGGCGATTGCTTCCGATCGATCATGGCATTCGAACTTCAGCGGGAGAAGCCTCCAATGCGTCATCGTTCGTCGCTACTCGCCGGTGCGGCAGTCATGGGTCTCGCCGTAGCAGTCGCCACCCCGGCCAGTGCCACGATTAGCCCGCCGGTTACCTTCGGACCTGGTGGCGTCTGCCCTGTGACGAACGGTCATGCGCCAGCAGGTTCTGCCGGTCCCGGCAACGCCGTTGACTGCAATCTGTACATCACGTTCAACGCGAACGGCAGCATCACGACGACGGCAGGGCTACCAGTGACCGGGGGTATCGCAGGGACTTACGAAAGCATCGAGGACGCGCTGATCGGCGTGGTCAACAACACCGGCCACACCATCACGGGCTTCCACATTTCCAACACCGGGGTGCCGATCTTCGGTTTCGACGGCGATGGGATCAATCTCTACATCACGGGCGGTGGTTCGATTACCAACGACGCCGCCGGCCTTTCGCAGTTCGTCAATGGCTCGCCCTTCGCCTCGGCAGACGACTACGGCGGAAACGACGCCTATTTCACCAAGGTCGTCGTGAGCGGAAGCTTGGACGCCGGCGACGTAAACTTCCTGCACGGCATCGCCCCCAGCGGCCACGACTTCTTCTCACTGGAGGAGCCGATCAACATCGACGCGCCGCCAACCATCACCCCGACGCCAGAGCCGGCAACCATCGCCTTGCTCGGCGTTGGGCTGGTGGGATTGGGTGCGCTGCGTCGGCGCCGCAAGTCCTGAGACGTTTATCTTTGCGAGCCTGGAGCGGCGCCCATGGGGCGCCGCTCCTGCTTCGGGCCCTTGACGGCGGGTGATTCCAGCTACAGATCAGAACTGCTTCAGCAACCGGTCGATGTAGTCGAGCTCCTGCTGCGGCCGGGCGCGCTCTCCACCGCGGCGGCGCAACTCTTCCTGGATCGCCTGCGCCCGCTGGCGCTCGCGCTCCTCCGGCACCGTCACGTCGGCACTCTCGTCGGCACCGGAGCTGCCCTGGCCATAGCGGCGGCCGAGCGGATCGCGGCCCGGCTGTGCCCGATCGGGCGGACCTGGCCGCCAGCCGCGTCCCCGGTTGTCGCCCTGCCCGTCGTGCAGGGTCAGGCCCATCGGCCCGTCGTTGTCGCCCTCCTGCTCGCTGCCGTCCTGGCCCTGCTGGGGGCCGAACTGCTTGGCCATCGCCTGGCCCATCTCCCGACCGCCCTTCTGCAATGCCGCGATCGCCTTCTGCTCCGACCCACCAGCGTCTTGGTCATTGCCCTCGCCCAACTGCCTTGTGGCATCGCGCATCGCGGTGTCGGCCTCGCTCAGGCTGGGAGGCACCTCACCCGTCAGGTCGCCGAACTGCTGCATCAGCTCGCCGAGCGCGCGACGCAGCGCCTGCTGCACCCGCCGGTCCGCCTCGCGTTCGGCATTTTCATCCGTCGGCGCCGTGCCAGGCCGATTGCCGCGGAACCGTGTCGTTTCGTCGACGCGGCTCTGCGAGTGGTCGAGCAACCCACCCTGCCGGCCGATCATGTCCTGCACCGCGCCCATCTGCTGCCGGCCGCGCTGGCGCTGCGCCGCCGTGCGCTCGCCGTCCCTGCCGTGTTCGGCGCGCGCATTGCGCAGCCGGTCGAGCATGCGCTCCAGCTCCGCCATGCGCTGCTGCGCCTCGTTCATGCGTCCCTCGCGGGCCGCCTCGCGCGCCTGTTCCGCCATCTTGTCCAGGTCGCGGTTGGAGAGGTGTTGCGCGTTCGGGTCGAACGGCATCTCGTCGTTGTTGCGCCGCGCCTCTTCCACCAGCGCCTGCAGATGGCGCTCGATCGCTTCCTCCAGCTCTTTCAGCCGGCGGTCCAGCGCCTCGCGGTTGGCGTCGTTCGGCTCGCGGGTCGCCTTGTCCAGCGCGTCCCGCGCCGCCTGGCGCGCCTCTTCCAGCGCTCGCGCGGTGCGCTCGGTCCGGCCCTCCTCCAGATGCAGCGCGAGGTCCCACATCCGCTGCTGCGCCTGCCCGATCGCTTCGGGCGACTTGTTCAACTCGAACAGGTAGTAGATCGCGCCCAGGTTGACATAGGCGCCGTAGTCGCCGCCGAAGGCATCGGGCGCCATCAGCAGCGCATCCAGACCGTTCACCGCCGGATCGCGGTCTTCCGGATGCAGGCTGAGCTCCCGCCGAATCGCCATCAGCGTCCGCGCCACCGGGTTCTGGAACGGCCGCTCCGGCAGGATGAACTCTTCCGCCCGGCTATCCCCGGTCTGCCCCAGCGCGTCACGCGCGATCAGCTTCGCCGTCACCGCGAGCCCCGCCCATGGATGCGACGTCAGGTCCTGCTGGCTGACGCCATGCGCCGACTTGGGAGTTCCGCCCGGCAGCGGCAGGCTGACCACCAAGGGCGGCGCATCCGGCCGGTCGCGCAGCCGCAACTCGGTTTGCAGCGAGACCACGCCATAGTCGTCTGCCGCCCGCCATGGCAGCCGGCTCTGCTGGCTTCCCGCCGCGCGGCCCGGCGGCTCGCTCCAGTCAGCCGTGGGCGGCTGGTCGGCGATCACCGTCAGGTCCCAGGCCGCCAGCTCGTGCCCGTTGCGGCGCACCGTGAGGTGGCCGCCCTCCGTCAGGTCGCGATCGGCCTGGAAGCTCGCCTTGTCGAGCGCGCGAAACGCCTCCGATTGTCCATCGAGCGACAGGCTTGGCGTGTCATCGCCGCCGGTGACGCTGACTGTGAGGCGCGCGCCGGCGGGCACGGCCACCGCGCCGCCCTCGATCTTGAGGAAGACCGGGGCCAGCCGCGTATAGGCAGGCGGCGTGATCCATGCCTGCAACTCGGTCGCGGGCGGCGGGGTTTCGCGCGGCAGCGTCGGCTCCATCGCCTGCGCCAGGCGCGAGGGCGCTTCGTCGCCGGCGATGGCAATGGCCGCGACCAGAGCGACCACCAGCGCTGCCCGCAGGGCACGCGGATCGCGCCGTGCCAGCCCGGGCCGCGGCAGGCCGACACGCAGCCGGCGCACCTGCCGCACCGCGCGCGCGACGTGCGCCTGCCAGAGTGCAACTCCCGCCGCATCGGGACCCTTGCCGCCGCGCGCGGGCCGGTCGGTCAGGACGGCGAGCGGGCGATGCGACAGCCCGGAGGCAACCTCCAGCCGGCGATCGGCGGCCTTGTCGTCTGGTGCGGCGATGCCGTAGAGCCCGCGGACCAGCAGTCCGACCACCAGCAATCCGGTGACCGCGAGCAGGGCGATATGCGCCCAGGGCGGCAGCAAACGGGGCAGGTCGAGCAAAGCGGCGCAGACGAACAGGCCGGCAACGCCCGTCGCCGGCCACAGCGCCGGCCAGACGCGTTCGAACAGGATGGCGGAGCGAGCCAGGGCGCGGCGGCCGGCCAGCCGACGCAGCAGGCGATCGACATCTCCGCCCGAGGTGTTCATCCGCTGCCGCGCATCCCCGCTTCGCTCATTCCAGCCAATGTGGCACGTGCTCGGCCCGCCACAAGTCTCGATGGGTCTGGCGGTCACGGATCACCGACCAGCTAGTGCCGTCCACCATCACCTCGGCCGCCGCGGGCCTTGCGTTGTATGCCGAACTCATCACCGAACCATAGGCTCCGGCGTCCAGGATTGCCACGCGGGCATTGGGCGCGAGCGACGGCAGCAGACGGTTGCGCGCGAACGTATCGCCTGACTCGCACACCGGCCCGACGACATCGGCCGGTGTGGCGGGAGCGACGGCGTCGACGGCGGAGACCGGGACGATGCCATGCCAGGCATCGTACATCGCCGGGCGCACCAGGTCGTTCATCGCCGCATCCAGCACCACGAAGCGGCTGCCCTGTGTGTGCTTCACCAGCACGACGGAGGCGAGCAACACGCCCGCCGGCCCGACCAGCCAGCGGCCAGGCTCCAACACCACGCGTACATCCATCCCCCGGGTCAAGGGCCCGGGGGCAAGGTTGTGCAGTGCGCCGCTTATCGCACCGGCGAGGGCGGGGGGGCTCGGGGCAGGCTCATTGCGATAGGGAATGCCGAGACCGCCGCCACAATCGACGACAGTGACCTGATGGCCCGCCATGCGCAGGGTCCGTACCAGTTCGGCAATGCGTCCATAGGCGGCGCGATACGGCGTAAGCGACAGAATCTGGCTGCCGATATGCACCGCCAGCCCGATCGGTTGGATTCCCGGCAGCGACGCGGCGCGCTGATAGAGCGGGGCCGCGTCGGCGTAGGGGATGCCGAACTTGTCCCGTGCCCGGCCGGTGGCGATCTTGGCGTGCGTGCCGGCGTCCACGTCCGGGTTGACGCGCAACGCGATGCGCGCAGTGCGGCCCATGCCAGCGGCCAGCGCGGAGAGCATGTCGAGCTCCTCGGCACTCTCCACGTTGATCTGCGCGATGTCCTCGGCCAGCGCGAGGCGCAGCTCCCGTTCGCTCTTGCCGACGCCGGAGAACACGATCCGGCTGGCCGGGATGCCGGCCTCGCGTGCGCGACGCAGCTCGCCTTCGCTCACCACGTCGGCGCCGGCACCCTCGCCGGCGAACAGGCGCAGCACCGCGAGCCGGTCATTCGCTTTCACCGCATAGTGGACATGCGCGTCCAATCCGGCGTCAGCCAGCGCGGCAGCGAGCGAGCGATAGCGCCCGCGCATTGACGACGCCGAGTAGACCCAGGTCGGCGTGCCGACCGCATCGGCGATCCGATGGAGCGGCACATCGTCGATCAGCAGCCCGTCCATCGCGTGCATGGTCAGATGCGGCCGGGCGGCGATCAGCTCCGCGATATCCGGCTCGGGCGTATCGGCGACAGGGGCGGGCAGGGCGGCCATATTGCGAACCTAGTGCTCTGATGCGGACAACAGGGACACCAAGCGGTCCCGCTTCCCTTGTCATTGCGAGGAGCGCAGCGACGAAGCAATCTCGACGAGAGTCGGCAATTGGCCCGAGATTGCTTCGTCGCTGCGCTCCTCGCAATGACACGTTGGAGCAACACGGACCTTCTGTTTGTGCCAGTACACCAGCAAGCGGCTCAGTGCATCGGATAGCTGCGCGGCCAGGTGATCTGGTCCGGTGGCCCATGCGGCGAAGGTGGCCCCTTCTTGCCACATGCCACCAGCAGGACCGTGCCGAGCAGCACCGCAATGATCAGGGCAGGCCTCATGCCAGAGCAGCCAGCCACCGCGCCGCCTCACGCTTCACGTTGGCCGGCGCCGTGCCGCCGTAGCTTGTGCGTGACGCGACCGATGCCTCGACCGTCAGGACCGAGAAGATATCCGCCGCGATGCGCGGCTCCACCGACTGCATCTCGGCGAGCGTCAGGCCGGAGAGATCCACGCCCTTCGCCTCCGCCAGCGCGACCAGCCGCCCGGTCACATGATGCGCGTCGCGGAACGGCAGCTTCAGCACGCGCACCAGCCAATCGGCCAGATCGGTCGCGGTGGCAAACCCGGAGCCGGCGAGTTCCCGCATCCGTGCCAAGTCCGGCGTCATGTCGCGCGCCATGCCGGCGATGGCGGCAAGCGACAGCGCCCAGGCCTCGGCGGCGTCGAACACCGGCTCCTTGTCTTCCTGCATGTCCTTGGCATAGGCGAGCGGCAAGCCCTTCATGACGGTCAGCAGCGCAACCAGCGCGCCGGTGATCCGCCCGGTCTTCGCCCGCACCAGCTCCGCCGCATCGGGATTGCGCTTCTGCGGCATGATCGAGCTGCCGGTGGTGAATGCATCGGAGAGCCGGATGAAACGCCAGGGTGCCGAACACCAGATGACGATCTCCTCGGCGAAGCGCGACAGGTGCATTGCCGAAATCGCCGCCGCGCCAAGGAACTCCAGGGCGAAGTCGCGGTCCGACACGGCATCGAGCGAATTGGCGCTCGGCTGGTCGAACCCCAGCGCCTGCGCGGTCATCGCGCGGTCGATGGGAAACGAGGTCCCGGCCAGCGCCGCGCTGCCCAGCGGGCACTCGTTCAGCCGGCGGCGGCAATCGGCGAGCCGGCCGCGGTCGCGGTGCAGCATCTCGACATAGGCCAGCAGATGGTGGCCGAACGTCACCGGCTGCGCGGTCTGCAGATGGGTAAAGCCCGGCATCGGATCGGCGGCATGGGAAGCGGCGCGATCAGCCAGCGCGCGCATCACGTCGGTGATCTGCGCCGACAGACCATCGATCGCGTCGCGCACCCAGAGCCGGAAATCCACCGCCACCTGGTCGTTGCGGCTGCGCGCGGTATGCAGCCGGCGGCCGGCCTCGCCGATCCGCTCGGTCAGCCGCGCCTCGATGTTCATGTGGATGTCCTCGAGCGCCGCATCGAACGGAAAGCGCCCGGTCTCGATCTCTTGCGCGATCGCCGCTAGACCGCCGCGGATCGACTGCTCATCTTCGGCGGAAATGACCCCGACCTTTGCCAGCATCGCGGCATGTGCGAGCGAACCCTGGATGTCCTGGCGCCACAGCTTGCGGTCGAAGCCGATGGAGGCATTGATCTCCTGCATCACCACCGAGGGGCCGGCGGCAAAGCGCCCGCCCCACTGGGGGTTCGCCGCCACGTTCCTGTTGTCCGGCGTCTCGCTCAAGGAAGGGCTTCCACCGTGCCATTGATCACCCGCCGGAGCATGCTCGCGGCGGCCGGGACCCTAGCCGCCGGCCTGATCGCACGCAAACCGCGCGCCGAGGCGTTGCAGGACCTTGCCGCCGCCTTGGCGCCGACCGATCCGCCGGTGGCCGCGCCGGACATTGTCTTCATCTCCGCCGATGGCAGGGAGCATCATCTGACCGAGTTCATCGGCCATGGCATGGTGATCAACCTCTGGGCGACATGGTGTGTGCCCTGTGTCGCCGAGATGCCGGCGCTCGCCGCGCTGTCGAAAACCCTGGCGCCCGACGACATCGCGGTGCTGCCGCTGTCGTCCGACCGCGGCGGGGCGAGCGCGGTGCAGGCATTCTATCAGGAGCACGCGATTGCCGGCCTGCCGGTCCTGCTCGATCCCAAGGGGGCGGCGGCACGGGCGTGGCACGCGCGCGGCATTCCCACGAGCCTGATCATCGACAAGAAGGGCCAGGAGCGCGCCCGCCTGGAGGGTTCGGCGGACTGGTCAACGCCGACGGCCGCGGCGACGGTGCGGCGGCTGGTGGCTGGTTAGGGCACGTTCAGCATAACTGGAATCTTGCTGGAATGATGGGTATCGCTGCGCTCAACCCATCCTACGGCTATGCCGCAACGTCGCTACGCCGCAGCCCGTAGGATGGGTTGAGCGCAGCGATACCCATCACGACTGGCGACGCTCGCTTGCGTTCCCAGTCACCCTGAACCCGCTATAGGGCCTACTTCAGCATCGCGAGTGCGGCCAGTCCGCAGGCATACGCGGTCAACAACGCCGCCATGATGCCCCACATGTACGCCTTGCCCGGCTTGTCAGCGAGATCAGCCTTGGTGACGAGGTAGGGAAGCTGCGCATCGATCCGCGCCACCATGACCTTCAGCTCGGCGACCGCTGATTCCAGGCGGCCCGCCGATGCCTTCACGTCCCGCATGTCGTTCTCCAGCCTGGAGACACGAGCCTCCATACCTGGATCGTAAGAGCCGCCGCCCGATCGTTCAACTGGTCCGTCCAAGCGCGGCACTCCGTATGCGCCTGGAGTGCTTTACACGCGACATGCCAAGCGGGGGTTAACCGCGATTCAACTCGCTGAGCAGGGTGTTCTCGGTCAGGATCTGCGGCAGCACGTCCGGCTGGCCGCGCGGCGGGTAATAGACGTAGAGCGGCACGCCGTCGCGACCGTTCTCGCGCAGATAGAGCGTGATCTCGGGGTTCTGCCGGGTCCAGTCGCCCTTCAGGTATGTCACCTGGTGATCGGCGAAGGCGCGCCGGGCGGCCTCGCTGCTGATCGCCACCCGCTCGTTCACCAGGCAGGTGACGCACCACGCGGCTGTCATGTTGACGAAAACCGGCCGTCCTTCCGCCCGCAATGCAGCCAGCCGCGCGGCGCTGAACGGCTCCGCCCCAGCCTCCGCCAAACCGGTGGAGGGGGCCGGCGCGGTCGCGATCCCGCTCAGCACCGCGAGCGCCGCCAGCAGAGCGGCCACCGCCGCGGACTGGCCGACGCGGCGGCTGCGGTCGGCGGCGCCCTGCGTGATCCCAAGCACCCAGGCGGCAAAGCCCAGCAGCACGAGGCCGGCAGAGGTGCCGAGCACGCCGGCCGGCCCGGCCTCCTGGCTGATCACCCAGACCAGCCAGGCGCTCGCGGCATACATCGGAAACGCCAACGCCTGACGCAGGACCTCCATCCACCGCCCAGGCCTGGGCGCCGCGCGTCCAAGCGCGGGCACGACTGCCAGCACGGCATACGGCGCCGCCATGCCGAGGCCCATCACCAGGAACACCAGCATCGTCACCGCCGGAGGGGCGGCAAGGCCGGCGGCGATGGCAACCCCCATGAATGGCGCCGTACAGGGCGTTGCCACCACCACCGCCAGCAGCCCGGTGAAGAAGCTGCCCAACTGCCCGCCATGCCGTGTCAGGCCCTGACCGGCGCCGGCCAGACCGGTGCCGACCTGGAACACGCCCGACAGGTTGAGACCGACCGCGAACAGCAGCCAGGCCATGGCTGCGACGAATGTCGGCGACTGGAACTGGAACCCCCATCCCGCCGCCGCGCCGGCGGCGCGCGCCGCAAGCAATGCCGTACCCACGACGGCGAAGGCCACCAGCACGCCTGCGGTGTAGGCAGCGGCATGCCAGCGCGCCCTGCCGCGTCCCGCACCGGCCAGGCCGACCACCTTCATCGCCAGCACCGGAAACACGCATGGCATCAGGTTCAGGATCAACCCGCCCAGGAACGCCAGTCCAAGCATGCGCTGCAGCCGCATCGTCGGTGGCGGAGGCGGCACCGCGCCCGGCGCGGCGTGCAACGCCACGTCGGTTTCCAGGCCGCTGCGGTCGCGCACCGCCAGGATCCCCGAGAGACCATCGTTCGGCCGGAACGCCTTGCCAGGCCTCAATGCCAGGGTGAAGCCGCCTTGCCATACGGTCAGCGGCTGCGCGGCACTGTCGCGGATGACCCCCTGTATGTCGGGGATGAACCAGGCGTCGACCACGGTGGCTGTGGTCAGCTCCGGACCCTGCACCCACAGCGTACCGTCGCCGCCCACCACGGCCTGCCACGGCGACGGCCGCGGCACCTGCCGATCGAGCGCCGCGAACAATGGCGCCTGCGCCGATGGGGCAGCGGTGCCCGCTGGCAGCTCCAACCGGAAGTCGCCCTCCTCCGGCACGCAGATCTCCTTGCACACCAGCCATTGGGCATGCGCCCGCACTTCGGTGACACCTGCCCCAGGCCCCGGCGTCACGCTGACCGGCAGCAGCAGATCGCCGGTGTAGGCGTAGGTCATCAGCGGGCCTTCGGCCACGCGTTGCGGCGTCGGCCAGACGATCGGGCCAGCCTTGCTGCCGGGCGGCAGGGTCAGCTCCAGCTCCGGCGGAAGGCCGGCATCGCCGGGATTTTTCCAGTAGGTGTGCCAGCCGGGCGCGAGCCGGTAATGCAGGCCGACACGGAATGGCGTGGCCGGTGCGACGGCGTCGGTGTCGGACACCAGGGAGACGGTGGCGCGCGGGCTGCTGACCGGCGTGCTCTCGAGGGCGCCGGCTGGGACGGCCGGGCAGACGAGCAGCACGAACAGCAGGATTGTTCTCAGCGTCCGCGGCATAGGTTCCCCAGAACACGGAATTCGTGAGCATATGGGGCATAACCCGTCGGACGACCAGCACCGCCCAGGATGAACCTGCCCGAACTCCCGGTCGGCGAAGCCATCCCACCCCTGCTTGCGGCACTCGCGGCCGGACGCAATGCCGTGCTCGTCGCGCCGCCCGGCGCCGGCAAGACCACGCTCGTCCCGCTGACCCTGCTCGACGCGCCCTGGCGTGGCGACGGGCGCATCCTGATGCTGGAGCCGCGCAGGCTGGCGACACGGGCCGCTGCCGCCCGGATGGCGAGCCTGCTCGGCGAGGTGGCGGGCGGCACGGTGGGGTTCCGCACCCGGCTGGATGCGGCGGTCTCTGCCGCGACCCGGATCGAGGTCATCACCGAGGGGCTGCTGATCCGCCGGCTGCAATCCGATCCGGGACTGGATGGCGTCGCCATCGTGATCCTCGACGAGGTGCACGAGCGCTCGCTCGAATCGGACCTCGCGCTGGCCCTCTGCCGCGAACTGCAGCGCCTTCTGCGCCCGGAGCTCCGTCTGCTTGCGATGTCGGCCACTCCCGACGGCGCGCGCCTCGCCGGCCTGATGGACGCCGAGGTGATCGAAAGCGCCGGCCGCATGTTCCCGGTCACCATCCAGCACGCCGCGCGCGATATCCCGGGACCGCGCGAACTGCCGGACGCGATGGCCCGAGCGGTGCGTGCCACACTCACCGAGCATGACGGCGACATACTCGGCTTCCTCCCGGGCATGGCGGAGATCCGCCGGACCCAGGCGGCGCTTGAGGGTTGCGGCGCGCTCGTGCTGCCGCTGCATGGCGACCTGCCGCCGGCCGAGCAGGACCGGGCGCTGCGTCCGGCGGAGGCGCGGCGTGTGGTGCTGGCGACGTCGATCGCCGAAACCTCGCTGACCGTCCCCGGGGTTCGCATCGTGGTCGACGGCGGGTGGCGCCGTGCGCCGCGGCTGGATCCCGCCACCGGCCTGACACGACTGACGACGCTGCGAATTTCGCGTGCCGCCGCCGAGCAGCGGGCCGGGCGGGCGGGGCGCGAGACGCCGGGTGTGGCGATCCGCCTCTGGTCGGCGGCGCTGCATCGCGGGCTCGCCGCCTTCGACCGGCCGGAAATCCTTGAGGCGGAGCTGTCGTCGCTCGCCCTCGATTGTGCCGCGTGGGGAGCCGCACCCGGCGATCTGGCTTTCCTCGATCGGCCGCACTCCGGCGCGCTTGCCGCCGCGACTTCGCTGCTGAGCGATCTCGGCGCGTTCGATCGGCAGGGCCGCATCACCGATGCCGGAAGGCGCATGGCATCGCTCGGCGCACACCCGCGGCTTGCGGCGATGATGCTGGCGGCGGAAACGCCGGGGGAGGCGGCGCTTGCGGCCGACCTCGCCGCGCTGCTCGAGGAACGTGACCCGCTGCGGAGCCCGGATGCACCGGCGGATATCGGCCTCCGCCTAGCTGCAATCGCCGATGGCGATCCCGCCGCCGATCGCGGCGCGCTGGCCCGCATCCGCCGCGTCGCCGGCCAGTACCGCAGGCGGTTGCGCCTGCCCGCGGAAGCCCGCGCCGACGGAGATCCCGGCCGGCTGCTTGCCGCCGCGTTTCCCGACCGGATTGCCCAACGGCGCGGCGAGCCCGGAGCATTCCGCCTCGCAGGTGGCGGCGGGGCGCGGCTGCCGCGCACCGATCCGCTCGCCACCGCGCCACTGCTCGCCGTCGCGGCGCTGGAGATGAAGGCCTCGGCGCGCATCCGTCTGGCGGCACCGCTGGATCCCAACGCCTTGCCGGCTGCCCTGGCGGCGCGCGTGACCGAGCAGGTGGAGACCGGCTTCGATCCGGTGTCCGGCGCGGTCCTGGCGCGGCGCAGGCGCCGGCTTGGCGCGTTGATATTGGCGGACCGGACCGAGCCAGCCGATCCGGCGGAGATCGCGGCAGCACTGGCCCGCGCGGTGGCAGCGGAAGGGCTGCGGCCACTGCCCTGGACCGATCAGACGCGCCAGTTCCAGGCACGCGTGGCGCTGATGCGCCGGATCGAGCCTGCCGAACCATGGCCGGACCTGTCGGACGATGCGCTGGTCGCCAGCGTGGCGGAGTGGCTCGCGCCGCAGCTTGCCGGTCTGTCGCGCCTCGGCGACTTGTCACGCCTGGACCTGCACGGTATCCTGCGCGGCCTGTTGCCATGGCATCTGGCCCGAGGGCTGGATGCGGCAGTGCCGGCGCATCTCGCGCTTCCCGGCTCGCGTGCCGCGATCGACTATACCCAGCCGGTTCCCGTCGCGTCGGCGAAGGCACAGGCGTTCTATGGCCTGGCAGCGACGCCGAAGCTCGCCGAAGGCCGCGTCCCGCTGCAGCTCGCGCTGCTCTCCCCTGCCGGGCGGCCGGTTGCCATTA
Source organism: Acetobacteraceae bacterium (assembly GCA_041487355.1). Taxonomy (GTDB): domain Bacteria; phylum Pseudomonadota; class Alphaproteobacteria; order Acetobacterales; family Acetobacteraceae; genus JAMXLO01. Next base: position 22,629 of record JBGPND010000015.1, read on the forward strand.
CCGCCGATCTGGCAGGCTTCTGGCGCAGCGGCTGGGCCGACGTTCGGCGCGACATGCGCGGACGCTATCCCAAACACCTCTGGCCCGAAGATCCGTCGCGCGGCAGCGACTGACCAAACTTGGCACGTCAGATTCTTGTTGCTGGGGCGCCAGCATGCCATCTGCTGCACACGCATGATGCATCTTTTCGGGAGAGAACCCGCCGCAATGACCCTACCCTGGCATCCGAGGGGCCTGATCCTGGCGCTTGCGCTGCTCGTCACCGCTTGCGCGGCCGCCGCGCCCGGCAATGCCGTCGCCCGCTCCGCGCCGGACAGCTTCGCGCCGCTGGTCAAGCGCGTGCTGCCCGCGGTGGTGAACATCGCGGTGACGGAAACCGTCTCGAGCGGCGACGCGCTCGGCGAGCTGCCGCCGGAACTGCGCGACACGCCCCTGGGACGCGAATTCCGCCGCCGCTTCGGCAATCGCAAGGAACAGACGATGGGTGCCGGTTCGGGCTTCATCATCGATCCGTCCGGCCTGATCGTGACCAACAATCACGTGGTCGGCCATGCCGACAAGATCGTGGTCTTGCTGACCGACGGCAAACAGTATCCCGCCCGCGTGATCGGCAGCGATGAGCTGACCGATGTTGCGTTGATCAAGGTGTCCGCGCCCGGCCCGCTGCCCTATGTCGCCTGGGGCGATTCCCGGCAGGTGGAGGTGGGCGACTGGGTGCTTGCCGCCGGCAACCCATTCGGCCTGGGTGGCTCGGTGACCGCCGGCATCGTGTCGGCGCGCGGCCGCGACCTCGGCGCCGGACCGTTCGACAACTTCCTGCAGCTCGATGCGCCGATCAATCCGGGCAACTCCGGTGGGCCGATCTTCAACATGGACGGCCAGGTGATCGCGATCAGCACCGCCATCGTGTCGCCCTCCGGCGGTTCCGTCGGCATCGGCTTCGCCACGCCGAGCGAGCTCCTCATGCCCATCGTCGACCAATTGCGCGGCAGCGGCCGCATCGAGCGCGGCTGGCTCGGTGTGTCGGTGGAGGACACGAAGAACGGGGTGGCCGTCGCCGGCGTGGAACGCACCAGCCCGGCGGCGCGTGGGGGCATCCGCCAGGGCGATACGATCCTCGCGGTGAACGGCGAGCACATCGAAAGCTCGCGTGGGCTGATCCGCACGATCGCCGCCGTGGCTCCCGGAAAGGACGTGAGTCTGTCGATCCGTCGCCAGGGCCGTGAGATGGACGTGTCGGTGACGATCGGCCGCCGCCCTGCCGAGGGAGCCGGCTGAAGGAGCAGGGTGATGCGAATACTGGTTGTGGAAGACGACAAGGACGTCGGCGGCTTCATCGTGCGCGGACTGAAGGAGGCGGGCCACGTGGTGGAACACGCCGACAACGGCCGCGACGGCTTGTTCCTGGCCGCCAGCGAGGCGTTCGACGCGGTCATCCTCGACCGCATGCTGCCCGGCGGCATCGACGGGCTGCACCTGGTCGAGACGCTGCGCGCGCAGAAGAACGCCGTTCCGGTGCTGATCCTCTCGGCTCTTGCCGATGTCGACGAGCGCGTGCGCGGCCTGAAGGCCGGCGGCGACGATTACCTGACCAAGCCGTTCGCCTTCGCCGAGCTGCTGGCGCGCGTCGAAGCGCTGGCGCGTCGCGGCAAGGGCGAGGGGCCGGTGACCAAGCTCGTCGTCGAGGACCTGGAGCTCGATCTGCTGTCGCGCCAGGTGAAGCGCGCCGGCCAGAAGATCGACCTGCAGCCGCGCGAGTTCCGCCTGCTCGAGTACCTGATGCGCCACGCGGGCCAGGTCGTCACCAGGACCATGCTGCTCGAGGGCGTGTGGGACTACCACTTCGATCCGCAGACCAATGTGATCGACGTGCATGTCTCGCGCTTGCGCCAGAAGGTGGACAAGCCGTTCCCGACGCCGCTGATCCACACGGTCCGCAACGCCGGCTACATGCTGCGCGCCGAGAGCGCGTGAGGAAATCGCTCCCTGCCCTGGCGACGACGGTGACCCCTGGGTCCCCGCTTGCGCGGGGATGACAACCTCGCGGGGATGACAACCTGGGAATGACAACCTATTGAGTCCGCCACCCTTTTCGTCACCCCGCGAAGCTTGTCCCCGCGAAGGCGGGGAGCAGGGGCCCAGGATGTGCGGAAATGGCGATCGGAGTGGTTTCTTTCACTCGCTCATCCGCGGGCGTGACAACGGTATGACGCAGTCCTCGGCCCTTCCGGGTTCCTTCGCCGCGCCAGCCAGCGGCGCACCTGGCGGCCGCTCGGGTCTGCGCCTGCTGCGCTCCGCCGGCGTCCGCTTCGCGGTGATCTACGCCGTGCTGCTCACCATCAGCGCGGCGGCGCTGGCGCTGTTCCTCTGGTGGGCGACCGCCGGCCTGCTCGACCGGCAGACCGAAGCCGCGATCCAGGCCGATGTCCAAAGCCTTTCGGAACGCTTCGCCGTGGGCCGGCTCCCGGCGCTGGTGATGACCATCGAGGACCGGCTGACCCAGGATGTCGAGGACGATGCGATCTACCTGCTGGTCGATCCGGCAGGGCGACGGATCGCCGGCAACCTGGAGCACTGGCCGCAAGCAGTCGCACAAAGCGGCGCGTGGTCCGAGCTGCCGATCGAGCGCGCCGGCGTCCGCTCGCTCGCGCTCGTGCAGAGCTACCAACTGCCGGGCGGCCTTCGCCTGCTGATCGGACGCGACATACAACTGCGCGCCCAACTCCGCTCGCTGCTCACCGACGCGCTGTTGTGGGCGCTGCTGGTTGTGTTGGCCATGGCGTCGATCGGCGCCCTGGTGGTGCGCAGCCTGTTCCGTCGCACGCTGGCCAATGTCTCGGCCACCGCCGCGGCGATCGCAGCCGGCGACTTCACCCAGCGCGTGCGGCTCTCCGGCCGCGGCGACGAGTTCGACCAGCTCGCCGAGACGATCAACGACATGCTGGATCGCATGGGCCGGTTGATGGAGGGCGTGCGCGAAGTGTCCAACGCCATCGCGCATGACCTGCGAACGCCGATCACCCGCGCCCGCGCGCGGCTGGAGGATGCGGCCCTGCATGCCGGTTCCGTGGCGGAGCTGCGCGCCGCGATCGAGCGGGCGACGGCGGATCTGGACGGCATCGTGGCGGTGTTCCAGGCACTGCTGCGCATTGCCGAGATCGAGGCTGGCTCGCGCCGCTCCGCCTTCGCCCGGTTCGACCTCGCGCCTTTGCTCGCCGGCGTGGCGGAGCTGTACGGCGCGGTCGCCGAGGAGAACGGTATCACGCTGTCGGTCGAGGCACCGGCGCACCTGCCGACCTTCGGCGACCGGGAGCTGATCCAGCAGGCGGTCGCCAATCTGGTCGACAATGCGGTGAAGTTCTCGCGGGCCGGAGACGCCGTCCGGATCTCCGCGTCGGTCACGCCCGCCGGGGTGGAGATTGCGGTGGCCGACCAGGGCCCAGGCATCCCAGAGGCCGACCGCCTGCGTGCGACCGAGCGTTTCTTCCGCGGCGAGCTCGCGCGCAACACGCCGGGAGCTGGCCTGGGCCTCGCGCTGGTGCAGGCGGTGGCGCAGTTGCACGGCGGCAGGCTGCGTCTGGCCGATGCGGCACCGGGCCTGGTCGCCGTCATTACGTTACCAGCGCATGACGAGCCGGCTCCGGCCGGCTAACGCGATTGTCATGCCCGCACCACCGGCCAGTGAGACCGCAGGCGCCAGTATGCCTGCCATGTCGCTGAACGCCCGCACCGTCAGCCTCGCCGGCATGGTTGCCTGTCTCGGATTGGGCGCTGTGCTGGTGGGTGCCATGCCGGTGGTCGGCCAGCCGCCGCCGCAGCGGGTAACCAGCGATACGCCGGAATACTGCTTGCGGCTGTTGGATCGGGTCGGCGAACTGGTCCGCATCGCGTCGGTTCCGCCGCCACAGGAGGTCACGTCGCTGTCGAGCGAGGGGCAGCGGATGTGTGACCAGGGCCAGACCCGCGGCGGCATCCTTCGCCTGCGCCGGGCGCTGATGCTGATGCTGCACCAGGGCGACGAGCCCTGACCCCCACCCCAACCCTCCCCCGCTTCGCGGGAGAGGGGGCGCTGAACTCCGTCTCCCGCGAAGCGGGGGAGGGTTGGGGTGGGGGTCTATGCTACTCGTCTTCCTTGCGGAAGGTGACCACCAGCACATCGCGGAAGCCCGATTGCGTCGGATCGATCGGCTCGACCGGCGTCACCCCGTGCATGACGCGGTGGTCGTCCACCCAGGCGGCGTCGAACGGCTCCGCCAGGGTGAAGCTGCCGAGATCGCGGCCATCGGCGCCGCGGATCGATGTCACGCCACTCTGGATGTTGCGACGGCCGATCAGCAGCACCAGCACGTAGTCCACGCCATCGCGGTGCATCCCTTCCGGCGTCGGCCGGCCTTCCGCTCCGCTGCGCGCCTCGATGCGGAATTGATGCACCTCGATGTGCCAGTCGCGCGTCGGTGCGAGACACTCGAACAGCGCGCGACACGTCGCAAGGATCGTCGTCATAGTTGGGCCGGCGGCGATCTCCGGCAGCACCGGATCGAACCAGCGGGCGATGCCGCCGTTCAGCGGATTGTAATCACGGCTTTGATAGTGCGGCTGGTGCGGCTTGCGATGGATCGGCTCGCCCGCCACCGCGCCGCAGGCGGCATGGCGCCGTTTCCGATAGCGTCCGCCATCGGCCATGTAGGTATCGAGACCGAGATGGTCCCAGCTCGCCGCGAATTCCGGCCAGTCTGCCAGCGAGCCCAGCCCGGCGAACATCGCGCGCATCTGCGCACCGCGCACGAAGGCAAAGCCCTCGGCCGCTATGGAGCCGGCAAGCTGGTCCAATCCGGCCGGCGCAGTCATGGCCGACCACCCTCCGGGGACTGTCGCGCGGGCTCGTTTGTCATCTGCGTCAGAGCGACCATGCGCTGCACCGGGTTGTAGAGTTCGATACCCAGCTCGTCGAACCGCTTCTTCATCCGGCGATTGAATTCGCGTTGCACGCTCCAACGGCCGGAATCCGTGCAGACCACTTGGCCGGCAATGGTCACGCCGGCGCCGTCAATCTTGTCGACGCCCCAGAGCTGCAGGTCGCTCAGCATCTTCGCCGAGAAGTCCGCCTCCTGACGCATCGCGGCGGTGACCTCCTTCAGCACCTCGCACACGCGATCGGTGTCCTCGTGATAGGCAACGCAGACACTGACCGAGGCGTTGCCTAGTCCGCGGTTCACGTTGGTCACCGTCGTCACGGCGCTGAACGGGATGATGTGCACCGATCCATCGCCCGCGCGCAGACGGATGGTGCGGACCGACAGGTTCTCCACTGTGCCCGACAGACCGGAGACGGTGACCCAGTCACCCACCTGCATCGCGTTCTCCAGCAGCAGGAAGATGCCGGTGATCAGGTCCTGCACCAGCTTCTGCGCGCCGAAGCCGATCGCCACGCCGACGATGCCGGCGCCGGCCAGCAGCGGGCCGATGTTCACGCCGATCTCGCTCAGTACCATCATGCCGACGACGATCACGATGGTGATCAACAGCGTCGTGCGAAGCAGCGGCAGCAATGTGCGCAACCGCGCCGAACGTGCCACCTGGGCCTCGCGGGTCAGCCTGGCCAGATGCCGTTCGAATCCCGCATTGACCGCTTCCCATACCGCCAGAGCCAGCAGCACCGTCACCGCGAGGGTGACGAGGGTGGACAACAGACGCTGGCCAAGCGCGGTCGCCACCAGCCAGTCGAGCGCTCCGAGCCCCCAAAGCTGCAGCAAGGCGATAGCGCCGGCGAGGAAGATGAGCGCACGCGCGACACTGAGCAGTACCGGGTGGTAGAGCGCGAGGCGTGCCTCGATTCCGGGATAGCGTGATGCCACCTCCGGCCTGACGGACAGCATGCGGTCGAGTGCACCGAGGACGACGATCTGCACGAGGCGCGCCACCGCCACCACCACGATGATGCTGACGAAATAGCGCAGCATCCGCGTGTAGCCATGCGGAACCTCCACCGCCCAGGCAAGCCAGAGCGTGACCAGCAGCAGAAGCGCGAGCCAGTGCCAGACGCGCGCCAGCCAATTGCGAAGCGCGGCAATAGGTCCGCTCGCGCCCGCCGGAGCGCGTATCGCCCGCCGCACCACCCTGCGCTGCTGCAGGACGATGAGTCCCAGGAACATGTGGTCGACGAGGCCGACCGCCTTGAGCAGCGCGTCGTGTGCGGAATCCGACAGGCCCAGGAGCAGCCCAACCTCCGCGATCGCATAGCCGAAGACGGTCACCACCGCGATCCGCCTGGTCCAGCGCGTGGCGTAGCCGGCCGCCGCATTCGAGATATGCAGCAACCGCAGGCGGGGCTCGCTTGGCGAGAACATCATCCGCGCAATGCACAGGATTGCCGCGCATAGCGCGTAGGCGTCGATCACTGCCAACAGGACGAGCCGCGGCAGGTCTTCGCCGCCCAGCGCACTCGCCGCGATCAGATGGCCGACGGCCAGGAAGCCGAGCACCGGCAGCAGCTCGAGGACGAGGCGCCCGAGAACCAGCGGCACGCGACGCAGCAGAGTGAGCGCCGCGGCCCGGCGGCGCCGGGGTGGCTCGATGTCGCCCAGCTCGGCGCGCGCCTCGGCATTTTCCTCCGGCGGCGGCCCGCCATTCGGCGCCTGGCGGATCAGCGTCAGGATGGGACGCCGCACCGCACGGCGGACCAACCACTCGACCGCGAGGCCGGCAGCCAGCACCAGTGCCAGACGCCATGCCGTGTCCAGCAGGATGCCGCGTGCCCACGGGTCGGTCGCCATCACCTTCAGCCAGCCCCACAGCAGCGGCACGCTGCGGACCGCGCCCAGCGTGGCGACCACCCGGCTGGACACGTGGTTCAGGAAGCCGGAGGCCCCCATCAGCACCGCCGCCCCAAGGCTGTTCGGCGTCAGCGGTCCCGACGCGTTGCTTGCCGGCTCGGGCGTAGGGGCTGGGGTGGGAGCAGGGGCTGGCAAGGCGGCGCCCTGTGGCTGCAATCTGGCGATCGTCTCCAGGGTCGAGATGATCTGGGCGCGCTTCTGCGGATCCTGCAGCACATCCAGCGCCCGACGCGCCTCGTCCGGACTGACCTGGGGGGCCGCGTTGGCCGTCGGCGCACCGCCGCCGCCCTGGGCTGGGGGCTGCGCCCGGACGCCGAGGCCAGGCGCGAGCGCCACGAGGCAGGCGAGAATCAGCAGTCGCAGCATCGGCATGGCTCCGGACATGAACGACTGAGGTCGGTCAACAAAGTGGCACGGTCACGGCAGGTCATTGGCGGGATGCAATCCCGGCATGGCAGGTGTAGGGCAATCGAGTGAAAACACGAGCGGTGAAGACAGTATCAGGAGGCGCGGTGCGCGGACCTTCAGGTAATCGCCTGCCTTTCCATCATTCACTCGATTGCCCTGATGGCAGGTGTAGAAGCCGCGCCGGTTTGCTATGTGGGTGGCTGTGAAGACCTTTCTCACGATCCTGATCGCGCTTCTTATGCTTGGCACCCTCGGTGTGCTATTCGCCGGCCTGTTGGGTATGGTGCGCGGCGGCGGCAACCCCGCCCGCTCCAACACGTTGATGCGCTGGCGGGTGATCCTGCAGGGGGCGGCATTGCTGCTGTTCGCCCTGCTGATGACCCTGCTGAAGTCCTGATTCTGGCGTTTGACAGGCTACCGGCCCCTGCATATGGTCCGCCGGCTCTATTGCAGGTGCGAACAGGCGGGTGGCCCGCCTTGCTGGCGCACGAGATTCCTGGAAGCGGCACGGTCCTCCCATGAAAATACTGGTCCCGGTAAAGCGGGTGGTCGACTACAACGTGAAGGTCCGCGTGAAGACGGACGGCTCCGGCATCGAGACCGCCGGCGTGAAGATGTCCATGAACCCGTTCGACGAGATCGCCATCGAGGAGGCGGTGCGCCTGAAGGAGAAGGGCATCGCCAGCGAGATCGTCGCCGTCTCGCTCGGCGTGGCGCAATGCGCCGAGACGATCCGCACCGCGCTCGCCATGGGCGCCGATCGCGGCATCCTGGTGGAGACCGATGTCGAGTTGCAGCCGCTGGCCGTCGCCAAGCTGCTGAAGGCGATCGCCGACAAGGAGCAGCCGCGGCTGATCATCCTCGGCAAGCAGGCGATCGACGACGACATGAGTGCCACCGGCCAGATGCTCGCCGCCTTGCTCGGCTGGCCGCAGGGCACCTTCGCCTCGAAGGTGGTGATCGACGGCGACACCATCACCGTGACGCGCGAGGTGGATGGTGGGCTTGAGACGGTGGCGCTGAACCTGCCCGCGATCGTCACCACCGACCTGCGGCTGAACGAGCCGCGCTACGCCTCGCTGCCCAACATCATGAAGGCGCGCAAGAAGCCGATCGACCACCTGAAGCCCGCCGACCTCGGCGTCGATCCGGCGCCGCGCCTGACCACGCTCAAGGTGGTCGAGCCGCCGAAGCGCAAGGCGGGGGTGAAGGTCGGCTCGGTCGCCGAGCTGGTGGCCAAGCTCAGGATGGAAGCGAAGGTGATCTGACCGATGACGAGCCTTGTACTGCTCGAATACGACGCCGCCGGCATCAAGCAGCCCTCCCGCAGCGCGGTTGCGGCAGCTTTGAAGCTGGGCGAGGTGCACGCCCTGGTTGCCGGCAGCGGTTTGGCTGCCGCCGCCGCGGCCGCGGCCAAGCTGCCTGGCGTTGCCAAGGTGCTGACCGCCGATTCGCCGGCGCTGGACCACCTGCTGGCCGAACCGACCGCGGCGCTGCTGGTCGCACTCGCGCCGAACTATTCGCACCTGCTGGCCGCCACCACGGCGGTGGGCAAGAACATCATGCCGCGCGTCGCCGCATTGCTGGACGCGCAGCCGATCAGCGACATCGCCGATGTGGTGGATGCCGACACATTCGTCCGACCGATCTACGCTGGCAACGGTATGGCCACGGTGAAGTCCGCCGACGCGAAGAAGGTGATCACGGTTCGCGCGGCCAGCTTCGACCCGGTTGCGCCCGAGGGGTCGGGCAGCGAAGCCGACCGACACGCGCCGATCGAGCCCGTGTCGATCCCCGATCTGCCTGCCGTCTCGCGCTTCATCTCGGCGGAGCTGACGAAAAGCGTGCGCCCCGAACTCACCGCCGCGCGCGTGGTGATTTCCGGCGGCCGTGGCATGCAGTCAGGCGAGAACTTCAAGCTTCTTGAACCGATTGCCGATAAACTCGGCGCCGCGGTGGGTGCGTCACGCGCCGCGGTGGATGCCGGTTTCGTTCCCAACGACTACCAGGTGGGACAGACCGGAAAAATCGTCGCCCCGGAGCTTTACATTGCTGTCGGTATTTCTGGTGCCATCCAGCATCTGGCCGGCATGAAGGACAGCAAGGTGATCGTGGCGATCAACAAGGACGAGGAAGCGCCCATCTTCCAGGTCGCCGATTACGGCCTGGTGGCTGATCTGTTCACCGCACTGCCCGAGCTGGCAGCCGAACTGGAGCGCTCCTGAATGAATGTAGCGGTCAAGCCTGTGCCCGCCGGCAGCGTGCTGCTGGCGGAGCCGCCGGAGATTGCCCGCGTCGGCGTGATCGGCGCTGGGCAGATGGGCAACGGCATCGCCCATGTCTGTGCGCTCGCCGGCCTGACCGTGACGATGCTGGATGTGAAGCCCGACGCGCTCGCGCGCGCAATCGGCACCATCACCCGCAACATGGAGCGGCAGGTCAACCGCTCGCTGATCAGCGAGGAGGACAAGGACGAGGCGCTGGCGCGCATCCGCACCACCACGGTTTATGCCGATCTCAGTGACGCCGACCTGGTGATCGAGGCGGCGACCGAGAAGGAGGACGTGAAGCGCGCGGTCTACAAGCTGCTGACGCCGAACCTGAAGCCATCCTGCATGCTGGCGTCCAATACCTCGTCGATCTCCATCACCCGGCTGGGCGCCGCGACCGACCGGCCGGAAAAGTTCATCGGCATGCACTTCATGAATCCGGTGCCGGTGATGAAGCTGGTGGAGATCATCCGCGGCATCGCGACCGACGAACCGACCTTCCAGGCGGTGCGCATCCTGGCCGAGAAGCTCGGCAAGACCGCCGCGGTCGCCGAGGATTTTCCAGCGTTCATCGTCAACCGCATCCTGGTGCCGATGATCAACGAGGCGGTCTACGCGCTGTATGAAGGTGTGGGTTCGGTGTCGGGCATCGACACCTCGATGCGGCTCGGCGCCAACCATCCGATGGGCCCGCTGGAGCTGGCCGATTTCATTGGGTTGGATACCTGCCTGTCCATCATGCAGGTGCTGTACGAGGGCCTGTCAGACAGCAAGTACCGTCCGTGTCCGCTGCTGGTGAAATATGTCGAGGCCGGCTGGCTCGGGCGGAAGACCAACCGCGGCTTCTACGACTACACCGTGACGCCGCCCCGCCCGACGCGATAGGGGCACACCCCGAACCGCGTCTGCGGCAGACGCATCAGTGCTTGGCGACGCTCCGTGGCAGACCTTCCAGGGCGGCCCTCATCTGGCCAGCCTCGGTGTCGCAGAGCAGGCCCGTGCCGTTCTCGGCCTCGATCAGGGTGATGGGGCGCACCACGGTGCAGTCGCCGTATCTGACGCCCGGTTCGAAGCTGATGCGCCCAGCGGAATTGCAGTCGAGACCCTTGCCGGCATCAGCGTCTCGCATGGAGACCTTCAGCACGGTTGTGCAGCCGTTATAGGCCACGCCAGGAGCCAGATCGAGGTCCGTCTGGCGAGTGTTCAGGCCATGCGCATGGGGATGATGCTGCGCACCCCGGTAGAGTTCCGGATGGGATATCATGGCGAGGTCCCGGTCGGCTGAGACGGTGGGTGCATTCGCGCATGCAGCGAGTGACAGCGTGCCGGCGATTACAATAATCGCCAGGCACGACTTCGTGGACCAGCGCATTGCGTTCTTCCTCATGCTGCCGGGTAGCCACGAGGATAACGAGTAACAGTCACTTATTGCTTAATACGTGGCCAAAACAGCATAGACGACATCCAGCAAGGCAGCTTCACTTCCTGCCCGCTTGATCAATGCCAGGTCCCTTTGTTCGCGACTCGCCTTGCCATTCGAATCGCGCGCGCCGTCTGACGGTCGATCCCAGCAAACTATCGGCTGGCCACACCCCTTACCGAAACCCGGATCGTCCCCATCATCCGGCCGGACGAACCAAGCGTAGGGGAGTAGAGACACGTGTTCACACGTTTGTTGCTCGCGGCGCTGGCCGCATGCTTGCTGACCGTTTCTGCCATCGCCCAGACGACCGCACCGCCCACCCGGATCCGTGGCACCATCGCCGCGGTCGAGGGCCAGACCATGACCGTTGCCACGCGTGAGGGACCGAAGGTCGACATCATGCTGAACGACCCACTGACGGTCTCCACGGTGAAGCAGGTCGACCTCGCCTCGATCGCTGCCGGCACGTATGTCGGGATCGCCACCAGGACCGGGGCCAACGGCGAGCTGCGGGCGATCGAGGTGCTGGTATTTCCCGAGGCAATGCGCGGCGCCGGCGAGGGCCACTATGCGTGGGACCTCGAGCCGGGCAGCATGATGACCAACGGCACAGTCACTGGGGCCGTGCAGGCGACATCCGGGCGCGAGCTCAGCCTGTCGTTCAAAGGCAGCAGCAACAAGATCGTCGTGCCGCCTGACGTGCCAATCGTCACTTTCGCCCCAGCCGAGCGTGCCGACCTGAAGCCCGGCGCCCCGGTCATGTTCGGCGCGACCAGGAATGCCGAGGGCAAATTCACCGCCAGTCGCGTGACCGTCGGCAAGGACGGTGTCGCTCCGCCGATGTAACCAGCCTACATCCGCATTCGAGCGTGTGAGAGAATCAGCTCGGTCGCTATTCCTGCAACATCCTGGGTCCCCGCTTTCGCGGGGATGACGAATAAGGAGGGATGACGAATAAGGAGGGATGGCTTCAATAGATCGTCATCCCCGCAAGATTGTCATCCCCGCGAAAGCGGGGACCCAGGGGTTACTGTCACCGCTGGGGCAGGGATGGCTTCGCTTACAGGCTCAGGCGCCGCCGTGGCGAGAATCGGCGGAGTTCGGCGGCCAGCGAGCCCAGCATGTCCCGGCAGGTCGCACGGTCGCCGGCACGCGCGGCGGCCTCCAGCCGCGTCGCCACCGCCTCCAGCGTCCGCGCGCCAACGGCGAGCGCCGCGCCGTCGAGCGCGCGGAGCCGGCGCTCGTCCTGCTCGATCTCGGCCTGCCCGGTGAGGACGGTTTCAGCCTGGCCCGCCATCTGCGCCAGAGCTGGCCACGGATCGGCATCATCATGGTCACCGCCGCGTCGGATACCATCGATCGCGTCGTCGGCCTGGAGACCGGAGCCGATGACTACATCGCCAAGCCGTTCGAGCCGCGTGAGTTGCTGGCGCGCGACTGGCTGCTCGAGGCGACCAGCCATCGCGAGGCGGAGGCCTTCGATCGTGCCATCGACCTGCGGATCACCCGCCTGCGCCGCAAGATCGAACGCGACCCGGCGCACCCAGAGGCAATCCGCACCGTTCGCGGCGTGGGGTACATGTTCGTCCCGACGCAGGGCGCCCGAACAGGGAATTGACGATCAGACGGAAACCGGCAGCTCGCCGCCGATTTCCGCTGCGACGCGTTGCATCTCCACCGCCAGTGCGGCCAGGCTTACGCTGCACCCCGAGCGATCGCCAACCCGTGCGGCGGCCTGCAGGCGGGCGGCGATCTCCGCCAGCCCCCGCGCGCCGATCCCCAGCGACGCGCCCCGCAGCTTGTGTCCCGCCAGGTCCAGCGCCGGCAGGTCGCCGCCCGCAAGCGCCGCCTCGATCTCGCGCTGTGCCTCGAGTGCGCTGTCCAGGAAGCTCGCCAGCAGCGCGTTGATCGCCGCCTCATCCTGCCCCATCCAGTTGCGGAGGTTGGCGCGGTCGACCGCCGGACCCGACATCCCCGCGCCGTCCGGCGGCGCGAGCGACATCCAGCGCTGCAGCGTGGCGCGCAGCCGCGCTATCGTCACCGGCTTGGCAAGGTAGGCGCTCATGCCGGCTTCCAGGCAGTGCTCCTCCTCGCCGCGCAGTGCATTGGCGGTGACCGCCACGATCGGCGTCCGCGGCGTGCCAAGCTCCGCCTCGCGGGCGCGGATCGCGGCGGTCAGGCTGTAGCCGTCCATGCGCGGCATGTGGATGTCGGCGAGCACCACGGCATAGCGGCCCGGCTGCCACAACGCCAACGCCTCGGTCCCGTCTGCCGCGGCATCGGCCGCCAGACCGAGCATGCCGAGCTGATGCAGCAGCACCTGCCGGTTCACCGCGTGGTCGTCGACCACAAGCACGCGGCCGCCTGGCACGGACGCCAGCGGCAGCACGGGCGCCTCGGTGACCGAGGGCGGGATCGCCTGGGACGCTGCCTGCAAGACCAGTGTGACGGTGAACTCCGAGCCCTTGCCTGGCGCGCTCTTCACCGCGACATCGCCGCCCATCAGTTGGGCGAGGCGGCGGACGATGGAGAGCCCCAGCCCGGTGCCGCCGAAGCGGCGCGTGGTCGAACTGTCTGCCTGCGCAAACGGCCGGAACAGCCTTGCGCACTGCGCCTCGTCCATCCCGATGCCGGTATCCGCCACGGTCAGCGTGACGCGTTGTCGTCCCTCGCCCAGCGGCACGGTGCCGGCACGCAGTTGCACGCCACCGCGCTCGGTGAATTTCACCGCGTTGCCGAGCAGATTGAACAGGACCTGCCGCACCCGGATCGGATCGCCGAGCAGTGCGTCAGCCGAACCCGGATGGACCATTGCGCCGATGCGTAGCCGCTTGGCCACCGCTTGGCGCCGGAATGTCCGCACCACGCCGGTGACCAGGTTGGACAGCGAAAACGGCGTCTCTTCCAGCTCCATCCGGCCGGCTTCGATCTTCGAGAAATCGAGCACGTCGTCGATGATGCGCAGCAGTGCGTCGGCCGAGTCGCGGATCACCGCCAGCGTGTCGCCCTGCTCTTCGCTGAGGCCCTGATGCTCCAGCACCTCCAGCATGCCGAGCACGCCGTTCATCGGCGTGCGGATCTCGTGGCTCATGGTGGCGAGGAAGGTGGACTTCGCCTGGTTCGCCGCCTCCGCCTCGGCGCGCGCCGCCTCGGCCGCGTCACGCTCGCGTGCCAGCTCCGTCTCGCGCTGCTTGAGTTCGGTGATGTCGCGGACCACCACGAGGCGCCGTTCGTCCGGCAGCCGCAGGAACCAGCGCTCGACCCAGGTTCCATCCGGCCGCGGGCGCACCTGCCGGCTGCCGTCGGCGCGCACGAACAGGTCGAACTGCCGTGCCACATGCTCGTCCGCGGTGGCGGCGATCCGGGGGACCAGGTTGTTCTCGTACTGCCAGCGCCAGATGTCCTGCATGGTGTCGAGCGCGACGATGGTCTCGCGCGGGATGTCGACGAGCTCGAACATCGCCTTGTTCGACGTGGTGTAGGTGCCATCCGCCTCGGCCAGACCGACGCCGTCGCGCATGTTGTCGAGCAGCGCCTGCATCAGTGCGCGCGTCCGTTCCGTCTCGGCACGCGCAGCCAGCAGCTCGGCCTCGCGCAGCTTGATGTCGGTGATGTCGACCGTTGCGCCGACCAAGCGATAGGCTTGGCCGTTGTCATACCGCAACGCAATGCCGTACTGGCGGACCCACCGCCACCTGCCATCGCCGCCGCGATAGCGGTAGTCGCAGTCCAGGCGCGACGTCTCACCCTTGATGTGCGACAGCAGAGCGGCACGGTAGCCACGCAGATCGTCGGGGTGGATGACGCGTGCCCAGTCCGCCACGCTGCGCGGCTGCTCCGTCCATCGCCGCCGCGTCTCTGGCCGCAGCGGCGGATGCTCGACGACGCCGGTCGCGATATTCCAGTCGTAGACGCTGTGATCGGTCGATGCCAACGCCAGCAGATAGCGTTCGGCATCCCGCGCGTGCCGCTCGGACATCGCGTCGGACGACGCCGGCTCACCGGCAGGATTCGTTGCGGCCGCGCTCGGCATCGGCATCTCCGCGGTTCGGCAGCATCGTGTGGCACTGAGCCTCGCGTATGCAACCCGATAGGTAATGATACGCGCTAATTGGCTGCCGCCAGAATGTAGTTCACCGCCAGGTTGTGGCTGGTCCGCCACTGCCCGGTGAGCGGGTCCGCCACCAGGCCCGCGGTGTCCGCCACCCGCAATCCCGCCTGGCGCAGCATCCCGCCGAGCTCGGCTGGCGTGATGAATTTGCGCCAGTCATGCGTCCCGACCGGCAGCCAGCGCAGCAGATACTCCGCCGCGACCTTGGCGGCCAGGAATGACCGCGGCGTGCGGTTGAGGGTGGAAACGAACAGCAGTCCCCCGGGCTCCAGCAATCCGGCGAGGGTGGTGAGGAAGGCTTGCGGATCGGGCACATGCTCGATCACCTCCAGCGCCGTGACGATGGGGAAGCGCAGGCCTTCGGCCAGCAGGTGCTCCGCGACGCCGACGCGGTAGGCGACGGACAGGCCCTGTCCCATCGCATGCGCGCGCGCTGCATCGATCGCCTCGCCGGCCGCGTCCAGGCCGAGCACGTCGAAGCCACGACGGGCCAGGGCCTCCGCCGCCAGCCCGGCGCCGCAGCCGACATCCAGCAGGCGGAGACCCGCCGTGGCGGCAAATTTCCGCGCGGTCCGTTCGGCGATCCAGGCGATGCGGGCCGGGTTCATCCGGTGCAGCGGCCGCATCGGGCCGTCCGGGTTCCACCAGTTCGCCGCCAAAGCGTTGAACCGCGCGATCTCATCGGCTGACACGGCTGCTTGCGGCTGCATGGTTGCCCCTCCTCCCCCGCGCCAGTATGTCTGCCTCATCCAGCGACAACTGCCACTGACCACTGATCACCGATCACTGACAATGCCCCGCATCGTGATGAAATTTGGCGGCACCTCCCTCGCCGATCTCGACCACATCCGCAACGTGGCGGCGCGGGTCAAGCGCGAGGTGGAGGCGGGCAACCAGGTCGCGGTCGTGGTTTCGGCCATGGCGGGGGTCACCAACCAGCTCGTCGCCTGGTGCCAGGGTCTGTCGCCGCTGCACGACGCGCGCGAGTACGACACCGTGGTGGCGACCGGCGAACAGGTTACCACCGGACTGCTGTCGATCGCGTTGCAGCAGATCGGCGTTGAGGCACGCTCCTGGCAGGGCTGGCAGATCCCGATCCGCACCGACAATGCGCACGGCAAGGCGCGCATCGCCGGCATCGACGGGGCCGAGCTGATCCGCCGCATGCAATCTGGCCAGGTGGCCGTGGTGGCCGGCTTCCAGGGCATGGGAACCGACAACCGCGTCACCACGCTGGGCCGCGGCGGGTCGGATACCTCGGCGGTGGCGCTGGCGGCCGCCCTGCGCGCCGATCGTTGCGACATCTACACCGATGTCGACGGCATCTACACCACCGACCCGCGCATCGTGCCGAAGGCGCGCAAACTCGCCCGTATCGCCTACGAGGAGATGCTGGAGCTCGCCTCAGTCGGGGCGAAGGTGCTGCAGACGCGCAGCGTCGAACTGGCGATGAACGAACGCGTGCGGATTCAGGTATTATCGAGCTTCCAGGACGTGCCGGGCACGCTGGTGGTGGACGAGGACGAGATCGTGGAAAAGCAGAATGTATCGGGCATCGCCTATTCGCGTGACGATGCGAAAATCACGTTGCGGCGGGTGCCCGACCGGCCGGGGATTGCCGCCGCGGTGTTCGGCGCCCTGGCGGACCACAACGTCAATGTCGACATGATCGTGCAGAACGTCTCCGCCGACGGCATGACCGACCTGACCTTCACCGTCGGCAAGGCCGATCTGCCGCGCGCCCAGGCGACGCTGGCCGAGGCGCAGCCGCAGATCGGCTTCAGCGAGGTCCTGGCGGATCCGAACGTGGCGAAGATCAGCGTGGTCGGCGTCGGCATGCGCAGCCACGCGGGTGTCGCCAACGCGATGTTTCGCGCTCTGGCGGACAAGGCGATCAACATCCAGGTGATCTCGACGAGCGAAATCAAGGTGAGCGTGCTGATCGCCGCGGAATACACGGAACTGGCGGTGCGCGCCCTGCATACCGCCTACGGCCTCGATGCCACCTGACATTGCCGCCCCCGATGTCGTGGTAACCGCGGCGCGGGCCGAACTGGACCGGCTGTGGTCGCGCGGCACCGCGTTCCTCGGCTGCCGGGTCGCCATCATGGGCGGGGCGATGAGCTGGGTGAGTGAGCGGCACCTCGTAGCGGCGATCTCCAATGCCGGCGGCTTCGGCGTGATCGCCTGCGGCTCCATGGGGCCGGAGCTGCTGGCGGCCGAGATCGCCGGCACTCAGGCGCTGACCGACAGGCCGTTCGGCGTGAACCTGATCACCATGCACCCGCAGCTCGACAATCTGATCCGGGTGTGTCTGGAGGCGCGTGTCGGACACATCGTGCTGGCCGGCGGCATCCCGCCGGGTGCTGCGGTGCGCGCCGTGAAGGACGGCGGGGCGAAGCTGATCGCGTTCACCCCGGCCCTGGTGCTGGCGAAGCGGCTGATCCGCTCGGGCGCCGACGCCCTGGTGATCGAGGGCTCCGAGGCAGGCGGCCATATCGGGCCCGTGTCGCTGATGGTCCTGGCGCAGGAGATCCTGCCACACATCCACGCGGTGCCGGTGTTCGTCGCGGGCGGGCTGGGCCGCGGCGAGGCGATCCTGGCGCTGCTGGAAATGGGCGCATCGGGCGTGCAACTGGGCACGCGCTTCGCCGCCGCCACCGAGTCGATCGCGCACCCGAAGTTCAAGCAGGCCTTCATCCGCGCCGCGGCCCGCGATGCGCTGCCGTCGGTGCAGCTCGACGAGCGTTTCCCGGTGATCCCGGTGCGCGGCCTGGTCAACGAAGGGGTCAAGCGATTCCTGCGCTTCCAGGCGGAGACGCGCGACCGGTTCCTGGCCGGCGAGCTCACCAAGGAGGCTGCCCAGCTCGCCATCGAACATTTCTGGGCCGGCGCGCTGCGGCGGGCGGTGATCGAAGGTGACGTGGAGAACGGCTCGGTCATGGCGGGCCAGTCGGTCGGCATGGTCACCGCCGAGCAGCCCACGGCGGACATCATTGCTGAGCTGGTGGCGCAGGCTGTAGCGGCATTGGCCGCGCGGGGCCGGGTTGCCGCGGATGGGGCATGCTGACGCCAGGCCCCCTCCCCAACCCTCCCCCGCTTCGCGGGAGAGGGAGTTCAGCGCCCCCTCTCCCGCGAAGCGGGGGAGGGTTGGGGAGGGGGCCTGGCGTCAGTTTGAACTGAGCGGAGACATGGCCAACCCGCGACGGCTCCTGGCCAGGCTGCGCGACATGATGGCGCATGGTTCCGCGCCGCTGCCGGACCTCGTCCGGCTGGTGGCCGCGGAACTGGTGAGCGAGGTCTGCTCGGTCTACGCCGCGCGCCCCGGCGAGATTCTTGAGCTGGTGGCAACCGAGGGCCTCAATCCCCAGGCTGTGGGTCGCACCAGGCTGCGGGTCGGCGAGGGCATCATCGGCCTGTGTGCCGCCACGGCCCAGGTGATGAACCTGCCGGACGCGCAGAACCATCCAGCCTTCGCCTATCGGCCGGAGACCGGCGAGGAGCCGTTCGCTTCGATGCTGGCCGTGCCGGTGCGGCGGGCCGGGCGGACGCTGGGCGTGGTCGCCGTGCAGAATCGCAACCCTCGGCGCTATGCCGAGGACGAGGTGGAAGAGCTGGAGACCGTGGCGATGCTGCTGGCCGAGGTGCTGGCGGCAGGCGGCGCGTCCGTTGGCTCGGAGGAAGGCGTTGGCGCCACGGTGCCGCGGGTGTTCGCCGGCACCACGCTGGTTTCCGGGATCGCCATTGGTCCGGTGGTGCTGCACGGCAATCGGCGGCGCCTGCTCCGTCTGCTGGCAGACGATCCGGAGGCGGAACTTGCGCGGCTGCACGATGCGGCACGCCGGATGCAGCAGGGTCTCGACGAATTGATCGCCGGGGTGCCGGACGGACTGGCAACCGGCGCGGACGGGTCGGCGTCGCGCGAGGTGCTCGACGCCTACCGACTGGTTGCCGCCGACGCCGGCTGGCTGAAGCGCGTCGCCGAGGTGATCCGCGGCGGGCTTTCGGCCGATGCCGCGGTGCAGCGCGTGGCCGGCGAGCTGCATGACCGCATGCGCCGTATCACCGATCCCTATCTGCGCGAGCGGCTGGCGGACCTCGAGGATCTCGCGGGGCGGCTGCTGGCCGCGCTTGCCGGGAACGTGCCCCGTCCGGCGATTCCGCCGGGTGCGATCCTGCTCGCCCGCCGACTGGGGCCAGCCGAACTGCTCGACTGGCATGCCGCAGGCATCGGCGGAGTGGCGATCGAGGAAGCCAGTCCCGCCGGTCATGCGGCGATCCTGGCGCGGGCGCTCGGACTGCCGGCGGTCGGCGGCACGCGCGGCATGCTGGACGCGGCGGAGCCGGGCGATGAGGCGGTGGTGGACGCCGAAGAGGGCCGCCTCGTGCTGCGCCCCGAGGTCGAGGTGAGAGTGACCTATGTCCGGGCGCTGGAGGCAAGGAGCGCCCTCGAGGCCGGATGGGCGGCATTGCGCAACCGGCCGGCAATGACAGCCGACGGCACCAGGGTGAGCCTGATGCTGAATGTCGGGCTGAACATGGAGGTGGCTCAGCTCGATGCCACCGGGGCAGAGGGCATCGGCCTCTACCGAACCGAGATCGCCATGCTGGCGCGCGGCTCCATCGCCGACGTGGCGGAGCAGGCGGCGAGCTATGCGCGAGTGCTGGATGAAGCTGCCGGGCGGCCGGTGCTGTTCCGCACCCTCGACCTTGGCGCCGACAAGCTGCTGCCGGGTGACGCGCCGGAGGAGGAGAACCCCGCGATGGGGTGGCGTTCGCTCCGCATCGGCCTGGATCGCCCGGCGCTGCTGCGCCGCCAGTTGCGCGCGTTGCTGCTGGCCGCCGGCGGACGGCCGCTTTCGGTGATGTTCCCGATGGTCGCGACGGTGGCGGAGTTCCGTGCGGCGCGCGCCTTGCTGCTGGCGGAGGCGAGGCGGGTGCGTCCGGCACCGGAGCGGCTCTCCATCGGCACCATGCTCGAAGTGCCGGCGCTGATGTGGCAATTGGATGAATTGTTGCGCGAGGTGGACTTCGTTTCGGTCGGCTCGAACGACCTGCTGCAGTTCCTGTTCGCCGCCGACCGCGGCACGCCGTCGTTGTTCAGCCGCTATGACGTGCTGTCGCAACCCGTGCTGCGCCTGCTGGAGCATCTGTTGCGGGCGGCACGCGCGGCCAAGGGTGGTGCAGGCGTGCCGGTTTCGCTGTGCGGCGAGGCGGCGTCGCGGCCATTGGAGGCGATGACCCTGGTGGGGCTGGGCTTTGCCACGCTGTCGATGCCTGCCTCGGGCATCCTGCCGGTGAAGGCGCTGCTGGCGGAACTCGACCTTGCCGCGTTCCGTCCGGTGCTGACGGCGATCCGCGGCAACACGTCGGGGTCGGCCAGTCTGCGGGAACCGATCAGCGCGTGGGCGCGGGAGCAGGGGCTAGCAGTCTGACAGGACGATTTAATTTCGCGGAGCCCTGCAATAACGATTCGACTGCGCGGGCGAACCGATGCACTCTATGGCTGTAGGCAAGACAACCAGTTCGCGGGAACGGGGCAATCGTGCTGCAGCAGCACAGATCGAGACTGGCGGAAAGCCGGAGCATGATGTCTTCCGCGATCGGACCAGTGGGCGCAGCGCCCAATGCCCCGCGGGCGGGGGCGGACTTGCGTGCCGCGCGGGAGCGGATCGGCTGGTCGTTGCCGGACATGGCCGCGGCGCTGCGTATCCGTTTGCAGTATCTCGAGGCACTGGAGGCGGGGCGCATCGGCGACCTGCCCGGCAATGCCTACGCGCTCGGGTTCCTGCGGATCTACGCGAGCGCGCTTGGCCTGGATCCCAACGAGATCGCGCGCCGCTTCAAGGCCGAGGCGGCGGCGGTGAACCAGAAGACCGAACTGGCCTTCCCAGTGCCGGTGCCGGAGCGTGGCGTACCGGCCGGAGCGGTGGTGCTGCTTGGCGTGTTGCTGGCGGCAGGCGCCTATGCCGGCTGGTACCACCTGTCGGGCGAGGGAAGGCTGCCAGCGGAGACCAGCATTCAGGTTCCGGTGCGCCTTGCGCCGCTGGCCGAGCAGGCGATACCGCCAAATGCCCCGCCGCCGGCACCGGTGGCTGCTCCGGCGCCCGCGACGACCGAGACAGCCCTCGTGCAGCAGGCCGAGACACCCCCCGTCCCGTCCGTCTCGCCCAGTTCAGCGGCAGCGGCGCCGGTGCCGCCGCTGCCGGTGCTGCCACCGCCGCCGTCGGGGCCATCCGATCAGTCGCGCATCCTGCTGCGGGCGAGCGCCGATGCATGGGTCCAGGTGCGTGACCGGGCCGGCCCGGTCCTGTTGAACCGCATTCTGCATCCCGGCGAGACATGGGAGGTCCCGGCGCGGCCGAACCTGCTGCTCACGACCGGCAACGCCGGCGGGACGGACCTGCTGGTGGACGGCGTGGCAAGCCAGCCGCTGGGCGGCAACGGGGTGGTGCGGCGCGACCTGCCGCTCGACCCGGACCTGATCAAGGATGGCAAGCTGGCGTCCGCGAGCGTTCAGCCGGCGGGCGCCCGACCCAATACCCAGTAGCGGCGCGGCGACGGAGACCCCATTCTAGGGTCGGACTTGTCCCGCGCCGCAGCATACGGAGAGCGACCTCATGAGCTACCGGCCGTACCAGGAGATCATCCGGCGGAAGTCGCGTCGCGTCTATGTCGGGCGCGTGCCGGTCGGCGACGGCGCGCCGATCACCGTGCAGACCATGACCAACACGCTGACCACCGACGTGGCCGGCACCATCGCGCAGATCAGGCGGGCGGAGCTCGCCGGCGTGGACATCGTCCGCGTGTCCTGTCCCGACCAGGAGAGCTCGCTCGCGCTCAAGGACATCGTGCACGAGGTGAACGTGCCGATCGTCGCGGACATCCACTTCCACTACAAGCGGGCGATCGAGGCGGCGGACAGCGGCGCGGCCTGCCTGCGCATCAACCCCGGCAACATCGGCAGCCAGGAGCGCGTGAAGGAGGTCATCAAGGCCGCCCGCGACCACGGCTGCTCCATGCGGATCGGCGTGAACGCGGGGTCGCTGGAGAAGCACCTGCTGGAGAAATACGGCGAACCGAACCCCGAGGCGCTGATGGAGAGCGCGCTGTATCACGCCGACATCCTGCAGCAGCACGACTTCCACGACTTCAAGATCAGCGTGAAGGCGTCCGACGTATTCCTGGCGGTGGCGGCGTATCAGCAATTGGCCGAGGTCTGCGACCACCCGCTGCATATCGGCATCACCGAGGCCGGTGGGCGGCGCATGGGCACGGTGAAGTCGGCGGTCGGTCTTGGCTCGCTGCTCTGGGCGGGGATCGGCGACACCCTGCGGGTGTCCTTGTCCGACGAACCGGAGGAGGAGGTGCGGGTCGGCTGGGACCTGTTGAGGGCGCTGGGGATCCGCCATCGCGGCGTGAAGGTAGTGTCCTGCCCGTCCTGTGCGCGGCAGGGGTTCAACGTGATCGAGACGGTGCGGACGCTGGAGGACCGGCTGGCGCATATCGAGACGCCGATCACGCTGTCGATCATCGGCTGCGTGGTGAACGGCCCGGGCGAGGCGCTGATGACCGATATCGGCCTGACCGGCGGTGGCAACGGGCGGCACATGATCTACCGCGCGGGGAAGACGGACCACACGATCGCCGGGGCCAGCATGGTGGAGCATATCGTCGAGTTGGTGGAGGCGAAGGCCGCGGAGCTGAAAGCGGCGAAGGAAGCGGAGAAGCTGGCGGCGGGGTAGCTCCGCCACCTTCCGCAACGTTGGCGAACTCTTAAGCGCCAAGGCGGCACTTTCGGTGGACCATGGCCTCCGAGGTTGCCGTTGGGCCGCGCGCCGATTCCACGACCAGGCTTCCTCGACAGTTGCGAATACCTTGGTTACATGTACGGCGAGCGTCGATGGCGTGATCCGGTCACCCGCAGGTTACTGACCTGGGACGGGCTGCACGGCGAGATCGAGGCGGTTGATTTGCGTGGCCGCCATGTTGGTGTCCTTGACGTCATGACGGGTGAACTCCTGAAACCCGCCCGCAAGGGGAGACGAATTCGTGTCTGAGGTGCGCAGCCGGACGTCCGCGTTCTTCGACCTTTACAGTGCAGGGCAAGTGCCGGAGAGCGCGATCGACGATTTCATCGACGCCTGGCATACTTCCGGGGACGAGGAAGTCCGGCCACTTTCGTGCTTTCTGGGCATGACCGAGGACGAATATGCGGTCTGGGTCATGGACGGGCGCACGCTGCCCCTGCTCCGCTCGGCTCGGCGGGAAAAGGAGAAGCTGGCCGTCGCCGTGGCTCGTTACCTCAGTGAGTTGCGAACCGCCGCGAACCCCGTGGACCGGGCTGCCATTCACGCGCTGTCCCACTGGGTGGCGCGGCATGCTCCGGGCGCGGACGGAACCGACAAAGCAGGCGTTTGAGCCGGCCACGCTGGACATCCGTGACGACCACGCCGCCATCCTGCGGCGGGTTCTGCGGCAACATCTGCCGGCCGGCACGCGGGCGTTCGTGTTCGGATCGCGTGCGCATGGCGGGGCGCGACGGTATTCCGATCTCGACCTGGCGCTCAAGTGGGACCGGCCGCTTGGGCTGGACCTGATCGGGCAGATCGCCGAGGCGCTGTCGGAGTCCGATCTGCCATACAAGGTCGATATCGTCGATCTGGCGACGGTCGACCCGGCGTTCAGGGCACGCGTTGCGGCCGATTGCATCGCTCTGCCGGTCGACCGCGAGGTGTAATACCAACCGTCCTAACCACTGACCGATGCCCATTCGCGGGTTCCGATTGACCGAATGCGATCTGGATCGTCGGTCAGAAACCGCCAGGCTTTACGGCATGCCTCGACAATAGCGTCGTAAGTGTCCCAGACGACG
>JBGPND010000016.1:0-45361 GCA_041487355.1 Acetobacteraceae bacterium
CGATCTGCGGCTCGGCGAGAAGGTGCAGGACGTGCTGGAGGCCGAGATCGCGGTGACCGGCGGGCGGCTGCGCGGCATCCGCTGGTCCATTCCGTACGACGCGACCGAGGTCGGCAAGTATGTCTCGCGCTACGTGCCGCCAGGGATTTCCCAGGATGCGACATGGCGCGCGGGGTATGGGCGGCTGGCGAAGCTCGGCCTGACATTCGAAGGTTGGTGTTACCACCCGCAGATTCCGCAGATCGCCGATCTGGCGCGCGCGTTCCCCGACACGACGATCATCCTCAACCATGTCGGCGGCATGCTGGGCGTGGGGCCTTATGCCGATCGGAAAGCCGAGGTGTTCGCCGAGTGGCAGCGTTCGATCCGCGAACTGGCGAAGTGTCCCAACGTGGTAGTGAAACTCGGTGGGCTTGGCATGCTGATCTTCGGCTTCGACCTGCACCTGGGGGCCACGCCGCCATCGTCGGAGGTGCTGGCAAACACGTGGCGGCCGTTCATCGAGACATGCATCGAGGCATTCGGCGTCGACCGCTGCATGTACGAGAGCAACTTCCCGGTGGACAAGCAGTCCTGCGACTACACCGCGTGCTGGAACGCGTTCAAGCGCATTTCCGCCGGCGCGTCGGCGGCGGAGAAGACCGCGCTGTTCAGCGGGACAGCGGCACGGGTGTATCGGGTGGAGCTGTCGTAGCCGCTTTTCTTGCACACCTCTCCCGCTGCGCGGGAGAGGTCGCTGCGCGCAGCGCGGCGGGTGAGGGAGCCGGAGCGATCAAGAGGTGCCGGCTGCACCCTCACCCTCACCCGCGTCGCTGACGCTCCGCGACCTCTCCCGCGCAGCGGGAGAGGTGTGCAATTTCACCTATTCATCAGCACATTCGCCGGATCGGCGGCGATCTCGCCGCGTTCCACTCGCATCACAACCTCGGTCAGCATGGCATGGGTCGGCGCCGGAACGCCGGCCTCGGCGCCCTTTTCGGCGATGAAGCCGTTCATGAACTCGATCTCGGTTCGGCGGCCCTTCGCCATGTCCTGCGCCATCGACGGCCGCTGCAGATCGCTGCGCGCCGCGGCGTTGGTGCCGGCGAGCATCAGCGCCTCGATCTCTTCCAGCGCACCCCTGTTGCCTTCCGAAGCCAGCGCCAGCTTTTCCGGCTCCAGCGCGCCGATCTTGCCGAGCTTGAAGCCGAGCGCCTGACCGACCCGCACCGACTCGCCGCCCAGGCGGATGCAGATCCGGCGAATCGCGTCATGGCCGTCGCGTGCATTGCCGCCAAGCCCGGTCGCGGCGGACACGCCGTTGCGCATGCCGTTGACGCAGAGCTTGGTCCAGCGCTCGCCCCACAGATTGTCGGTGGCATGCGCGTTGTCGACGCCGTTCAGCATCGCGGCGAGTTCCTCGACACGCCGCGTGATGCGGCCATGCGGCTCGCCGACATGGAACGACACGACATTCGGGTTCTTCATCATGGTGCGGCGGACATGGCCGGGCTCGAACAGCTCCACCCCGACGCCGCCGCCGACCACGCAGCCGACCGTGCGGCCCCAGCCGACAACACCGGCAATCCGTTCCTCGTTGATGCAGTTCTGCGACGACACCACATAGCCGCCCGGCGCGAGATACTGGCGGATCAGTCGCGTCGCCCACACCGTGTCGTACGACTTCACCGCAATGAACGCGATGTCCATCGGCCGCTGCTTCGACAGCTCCTGCACCTCGGTGATGTGCATCGCATTCACCTTGATGGTGCGGTTCTCCGCCTCCGTCATGCCGTGAAGATGCATCCCGCCGGCGCGGATTGCCTCGACATGCGCCGGCCACGGATCGATCAGCGTCACGTCGTGACCGCGGGCCGCGAGGCTCGCGCCGATATAGCCGCCGATCGCACCGGCGCCGACGAAGGCGATGCGTTTGCTCATTCGTTTCTCTCCGTTTCAGCCCCCACCCCGACCCTCCCCCGCTTCGCGGGAGAGGGGGCGTTGGCCCAGCGTCCGCGCCCCCTCTTCCGCGAAGTGGGGAGGGCCGGGGTGGGGGTCCTAATCAATCCGCCGCCAACACCAGCTCCGCCGCGGCAGAGCGCAGCCACACGGCGGTGTCGTGGAACACCGCGCCACCCATCGGCGGGGCCGGTTCGTCGCTGGTCAGCGCATTGATGCCGATGCCGCCTTCGAACGCGGCGTTCGGCCAGACACTCTCCACCACCACGACACCCGGCTGCAGACCATCGAACAGACGCGCATGCAGCACGACTTCGCCGCGCGCATTGCCCAACCGCACTCGATCGCCTTCCGTCACCCCGAGGCGCGCCGCGTCGGTTGGATGCAGCAGCACAGTCGGCCGCCCTTCGCGTTGGCGCGAGGTCGGCGTCTCGGTGAAGCAGGTGTTGAGGAATTGCCGTGCCGGCGCCGTCACCATGCGGAACGGCCGGTCGGGCGTGGCTTCGTCGGTCGCCGCCATGTAGTCGGGCAGGGCGGGCATGCGTGCCCAGTCGGGGCCGATCGCGCGCCAGTCGGGCGAGAAATGGAAACGCTTGTCCGCCTGCGGGAAGCCATCGTGGAAATGCGCATCCGCGAACGGCGGGGCGATGTCGATCCAGCGCTTCTCCAGCACGGTCTTCGCGCCCGGCCAGCCGGAGGCACGCAAAGTGGCGTCGATGATCTTCATCGCGGTCATCTCGAAGCCGGGATGCCTGGCGCCGAGCCGCGCGGCCAGCCCTTGATGCACCGCGTGGTTCGGCCGGCACTCGCCCGGCGGTTCGATCAGCTTGGCGCCGATCTGGATGTGGCTGTGTCCGCCCGCCTGATACAGGTCATCGTGCTCCATGAACATCGTGGCCGGCAGCACCACGTCGGCCAGCAGCGCCGTCTCGGTCATGAACTGCTCGTGCACGGCGACAAACAGGTCATCGCGCATGAAGCCGCGGCGCACGCGATTTGTGTCTGGCGCGACGGTCGCGGGATTGCTGTTCTGGATCAGCATCGCGTGCACCTGCGGGCCGTCGCCGAGCGCGTCGCGATCGCCGTTCAGCACACTCGCCAGCCTGCTCATGTCGAGGATGCGTGTGGTGGGATCGACCGCGTCCAGACCCTCGATCAGCGTCCTGTCCCAGTTGCAGATGCTGCGGTAGCTCCACAATGCCCCGCCGCCTTCGTGCTGCCACTTGCCGGTCACCGTCGGCAGGCAGGTCACCGCATGCATCGAAGCGGCGCCGTTGCGCGAGCGCGCGAAGCCGTAGCCGATACGGATGTAGCTGCGCTGCGTGGTGCAGTAGAGCTTGGCGAATTCCTCGATCTGACCCACCGGAAGGCCGGTGATCGAAGCCGCCCACTCGGGCGAGCGGGAGGCGAGATGCGCTTCCAGCCCGGCGGGATAATCCGACAGCCGCGCCATGTAGTCACGATCGGCGTAGCCGTCGCGAAACGCGACATGCATCACCGCACAGGCGAGCGCGCCATCGGTGCCGGGCCGCAACGCAAGGTGCATGTCGGCCACCGCGGCCGTTCCGGTGCGGTAGGGATCCACCACCACCAGTTTCGCGCCGCGCTCCTTCCGCGCGCGCGTGATATGCGTCATCACGTTGACCTGGGTGGCGACCGGATTGCCGCCCCACATCACGATCAGGTCGGACCGAGCCATTTCGCGCGGATCGGGTCCCACGAAGCGCCCCACGCCCGCCATCCAACCCGCCTCGCAGATCGAGGTGCAGATCGTCTTGGCCATGCGCGAATAGTGCATGACGTGGCGCAGCCGGTTGATGCCGTCGCGCTGCACCAGGCCCATCGTGCCGGAATAGTAGTAGGGCCACACCGCCTCGGCGCCATGCCGGTCGGTTGCCGCAATGAACGCTTCGGCCACACGGTCCAGCGCCGCGTCCCAGGAAATCGTGCGGAACTGGCCGGAACCCTTCGGTCCCGTCCGCAGCAGCGGCTGCGTCAGCCGGTCCGGGTGGTGGATACGCTCGGCGTAGCGGGCGACCTTGCCGCAGATCACCCCGGCCGTGTAGCTGTTGGCCGCCGCGCCGCGCACGCTGCCGATGCGCCTGCCGTCCAGCACCTCGATCTCGAGGGCGCAGGTGGACGGGCAGTCGTGCGGACACGCCGAGGCGCGAACCTCGCGGTGCTGTGCGGGCTGGCTCATGATCACGCCAGCCTAGCGCGGGCCTTGAAGCCTTGGCAAAGTGCCCGCCGATCAGGACTGGGAGACATCACATGCTGACCCGACGGACCCTGCTGGCCGCCTCGGCCGCCACTGTTGCCGCGCCCGCGGTGCTGACCGGCGCGCGCGCCGCCACGCCCAAGGGCGTCGGCGTGATGGTCAAGCAGATCGACGATATCGTCAGCTTCGATCCGGCGGAGTCCTACGAGTTCACCAATGGCGAGGTGGACGCGAACTGCTACCGCCGGCTGGTCCGGCCCGATCTGGAGGATTCCACCAGGATCGCCGGCGACCTGGCTGAGACGTACGATGTCAGCCCCGACGGCCTGACCTTCACCTTCCGCCTGCGGCGCGGGGTGAAGTTCGAGTCGGGCAATCCGGTCACCGCAAACGACGCGGCATTCAGCCTGCATCGCGTGGTGAAGCTGAACAAGACGCCCGGCTTCATCATGACCCAGTTCGGCTTCAATGCGGACAACGTGGAGAAGCTGGTCCGCGCGCTGGACGACTACACGCTGGAGATGAAGCTGCCGCAGGCGCAGGCCACCAGCTTCGTGCTGTACTGCCTGTCGGCCAATGTCGGCAGCATCGTCGACAAGGCGACCGCGCTGGCCAACCAGACCAATGGCGATCTCGGCAACTTCTGGCTGAAGACCCACACCGCGGGGGCCGGGCCCTACAAGCTGACGTCCTGGCAGGCGAGCGACCACGTGATCGCCGACGCCAATCCGAATTCCGCCGAGAAGGGCATCATGTCGCGCATCGTGCTGCGGCATGTCGCCGATCCGTCGGCGCAGCTTTTGCTGCTGCAGAAGGGCGATGCCGACATTGCGCGCGACCTGGGGGCGGATCAGCTCAAGAGCATCGCCGGCAACAAGGACCTGACGGTGAGCGCCTCGCCGCAGGGCACCTCGATGTATATCGCGATGAACCAGGCGATGGCGGAGCTGGCCAAGCCGCAGGTGCATCAGGCGATCAAGTGGGCGATCGACTACGACGCGATTGCGCGCAACATCACGCCGAATACCTGGAGCGTCTGCCAGGCCTTCCTGCCCTATGCGCTGCCGGGTGCGCTGAAGGACAACCCGTTCCGCAAGGACGTCGCCAAGGCGAAGCAGTTGCTGGCCGAGGCCGGACTGGCCGATGGGTTCGCGGTGAACATGGACTACATCTCGCAGCCGCCCTATGCGGATATCGCGCAGGCGATCCAGGCGGATCTGGCGGCGATCGGCATCAAGGTGCAGCTCCTGCCCGGCGAACAGAAGCAGGTAATCACCAAGACGCGCGCGCGGCAGCACCAGTTGGCGATGCTGGTCTGGGGCACCGACTACTTCGATCCGAATTCCAACGCGCAGGCGTGGTGCGAGAACCCTGACGATTCCGACACGAGCAAGCT
Source organism: Acetobacteraceae bacterium (assembly GCA_041487355.1). Classification (GTDB taxonomy): domain Bacteria; phylum Pseudomonadota; class Alphaproteobacteria; order Acetobacterales; family Acetobacteraceae; genus JAMXLO01. The sequence continues at coordinate 5,553 of JBGPND010000016.1, forward strand.
GAAGATCCTCGCCTGGCGCAACCACTTCGTCGACAAGGAGCTGACCGCCGAATCGCAGGCGGCGGTGCGCGAGCTGGATCCGGCGAAGCGGATCGCATTGTATCAGACGATGCAGCGGCAGTTCATGGAGCGGGCGCCGTTCGCCATGCTGCTGCAGAAGAACGCGGTGGCGGTGCTGGGCAAAGGCGTGTCCGGCTTCCGCGTCGGACCGATGCCCGACTACACCAAGTACGCGCAGATCACCAAGGCGTGAACGCCCGGCTGCAGATGCTGGCGAGCGGTTTCGCCAGCATCCCAATCACTTTGTTCGGCCTCACTCTGGTCACGTTCCTGATCGGGCGGGTGATGCCGATCGATCCGGTGATCGCGATCGCCGGCGATCACGCACCACCCGACGTGATCGCCGCGGTGCGCGAGCAGCTCGGCCTCGATAAGCCGTTGTTCGTGCAGTTCTGGATCTATCTGCAGAACCTCGTGCACGGCGATCTCGGCCGGTCGGTGATGACCACGCATCCGGTCACCGCCGACATCGCGCAGTTCTTTCCGGCGACGCTGGAGCTGGCGACAACGGCGATCATCATCGCCATTCTCGTCGGCGTGCCGCTCGGTGTGTTCGCCGCGGCGCGGCAAGGCTCTCGGTTCGATCATGTGGTGCGGGTGGTGAGCCTCGCGGGGCAGTCGGTGCCGGTGTTCGTTCTCGGCCTGCTGTGCCTGCTGGTGTTCTACGTCAAGCTCGGCATCGCGCCTGGCACGGGACAGCTCGACGTGGCGTACGAGGGGCTGGTGCCTCGCGTCACCGGCATGCTGGTGCTGGACTCGGCACTCGCCGGTGACTGGGATTCGTTCTGGGACGCGTTGGCGCATCTGGCGCAACCGGCGCTGGTGCTGGCGTATTTCTCCATGGCCTATATCACGCGCATGACACGCGCGTTCATGATTGAATCGCTGTCCGGCGAATACATCATCACGGCGCGGGCGAAGGGCTTGTCTTCGGCGCGCATCCTGTGGCGGCACGCGTTCGGCAACATCGCGGTGCGGCTGGTGACGGTGCTGGCACTGGCCTATGCCGGGTTGCTGGAAGGCGCGGTGATCACTGAGACGGTGTTCTCCTGGCCCGGCCTTGGATTGTATCTGACGGTGTCGCTGCTGAATGCCGACATGAATGCGGTGCTGGGGGCCACGCTGGTGGTCGGGCTCGTCTACCTCGTGCTGAATCTGCTGGCCGACGTGCTGTACCGGCTGCTGGACCCACGCGTCGCATGAGCGGCGTGCTGTCACGCGAATGGCTGCTGAGCGAGACGCCGGCGTCGCGCGCGCACGCCGCCTGGGTGCGGCGCTATCGCGGCTGGCTGCTGTTCCGCGCCAACGGGTTGGCGATGGTGGGGCTGGTGACGGCGGCGATCATGATCCTCGCCTCGCTCGCCGCACCGTTGCTCGCGCTGCAGGATCCGAGCGCGCAGGACCTCGCCGGGCGTCTGGCACCGCCTTCAGCCGCGCATTGGTTCGGCACGGACGAGCTGGGGCGTGATATCTACGCGCGCATCCTGTACGGCGGGCGCGTGACGCTGGGAATGGTGGTTTCGGTCGTGCTGCTGGTGGCACCGCTCGGGCTCGCGGTGGGCAGTGTCGCTGGCTATCTGGGTGGGCTGGCGGATCGCGTGCTGATGCGCGTGACCGATGTGTTCCTGGCGTTTCCACGCCTTGTTTTGGCGCTTGCGTTCGTGGCGGCGCTGAAGCCTGGAATCACCAGCGCGGTCATCGCGATCGCGCTGACCGCGTGGCCACCCTATGCGCGGCTGGCGCGGGCGGACACGCTGACGGTGCGAAGCAGCGACTTCATCGCCGCGGTGCGGCTGACCGGCGCGGGAAGCGGGCGCATCGTCCTGCGCCACATCGTGCCGCTGTGCCTGTCGAGCGTGATCGTGCGGGTGACGCTGGATATGAGCGGCATCATCCTGACCGCGGCGGCACTCGGATTTCTCGGCATGGGTGCGCAACCGCCGATGCCGGAATGGGGCACGATGATCGCGTCGTCGCGCGCGTTCATCCTGGATCAGTGGTGGGTGCCGACGATCCCGGGTGTGGCGATCTTCGTGGCATCGCTGGCGTTCAATCTGCTGGGTGACGGCATGCGCGACGTGCTGGATCCGCGGCAGCGGTGATACCCAACCCGTCATGGCCGGGCCTGACCCGGCCATCCGCGCACCACCGGCGATGGGTAGATGGCCGGGTCAGGCCCGGCCATGACGGGTTGCTCTGGGTTCGCGGGTAGATGCTGGTCGAAATCCGCAACCTGCGCATCCAGTTTCCCACCGCGACCGGCCATTCCGATGCGGTGCACAATGTCTCGCTCACTCTCGGGCAGGAGAAGCTCGGCATCGTCGGCGAGTCCGGTTCCGGCAAGTCGCTGACCGCACGCTCGATCCTGCGCCTGCTGCCGTTCAATGCTGTGGTCACCGCCGACAAGCTGGAATTCGACGGCATCGACGTGCTGCGCGCCGACGAAGCCGCGCTCCGGCGCATCCGCGGGGCGCGGGCCGGGCTGATCCTGCAGGATCCGAAATTCTCGCTCAATCCGGTGATGACTGCCGGCGCACAGATCGCGGAAGCATGGCGTGTGCACCGTGGCGGTAGCCGCAAGCTCGCCGAACGCGCGGCGATCGACCTGCTGGCGCAGGTGCAGATCCGCGACCCGCGACACGTCGCGCAAGCCTATCCGCACGAACTCTCCGGTGGCATGGGACAGCGCGTGATGATCGCGATGATGCTGGCACCCGGCCCGGAGTTGCTGATTGCCGACGAACCCACGAGCGCACTCGATGCCACGGTGCAGGCGGAAATTCTCCGCCTGATCGAAGACCTCGTGTCCCGCCGTGGCATGGGCCTGATCCTGATCAGCCACGACCTGCCGCTGGTTTCGCATTTCTGCGACCGCGTCGCCGTGATGTACGCGGGGCGCGTGGTGGAGGAGGTGGCGGCAGCGGAACTGACCCATGCGCGGCATCCTTATACGCGCGGCCTGCTGGAATGCCTGCCGACGCTCAGCCACAAGAAGCCGCGCCTCACCGTGATGCAGCGCGACCCGTCGTGGCTGGAGCCATGATCGAGGTCGATCGGCTTTCCGTCCGCTTCGGCAGGACCGAGGCGGTGAAATTCGTTTCTTTCAGCGTGGAGCGCGGCGAAAGCTTCGGCCTGGTCGGCGAGTCGGGTTCCGGCAAGTCGACCGTGTTGCGTGCCTTGTCGGGCCTCAATCCGGATTGGACCGGCAGGATGTCAGTCGACGGCCAGTCACTGACGCCACGTCGCTCGAAGGATTTTTATCGTCGCGTGCAGATGGTGTTCCAGGACCCGTACGGCTCGCTGCATCCACGCCAGACGGTGGATCGGCTGCTGAGCGAACCGCTGCTGGTGCATGGCATGGACAACGTCGAGCGGCGGATCATGCGCGGCCTGAACGAGGTGGCGCTGCCGGCTTCGATGCGCTTCCGCTATCCGCACCAGTTGTCCGGCGGCCAGCGCCAGCGCGTGGCAATCGCGCGCGCGCTGATGGCCGAACCGCAGGTGCTGCTGCTCGATGAACCGACCAGTGCGCTGGATGTCTCGGTGCAGGCCGAGGTGCTGAACCTGCTGTCGGACCTGCAGCAGGCGCACCATCTCACTTACATCCTCGTCAGCCACAACCTGGCGGTGGTCGCGCATCTATGCGCACGCATCGGCGTGATGCAGGCTGGCGAACTGGTGGAGCTGCTGTCGGCGGATGATCTGCGCGCCGGCCGCACGCGCCATCCGCACACCGCGGCGCTGCGCGAACTGAGCATCGAACTGGAAGAGCCGGAAACGACCGAGGGGAACAGTGCATGAGCGACGATTGGCGGCGCACGCACGACTGGGGCGCACTGACGCTCGGACAACGCCGCACAGGAGCGGAGCCGTCCGCCATCACGCTGAATGCGGCCCCCTGACCGTAGGCTCGGCTTTCGCCTTGGCGCGGGTCTTTGGTTCTTGCGTCGGTTCTGCCCTGATCCGCATGGCCTTGCCCTCCCGCTGATCGATCTCGAAGGCTTCGGTCTTTCGGACCAGATCGCTGAGTTTCCGATAGCCATAACTGCGCGGGTCGAAATCGGAGGCGATGTTGGCGAGCCGTTGCCCAACCGCGCCCAAGTTCACCCAACCGTCCTCCGTCTCCATCTGCGCGATGGCCTTCTTGAGCATGGGAATGGCCGAACTGGGTGGCTGGAGGGCCTTGAGGGCAGCCCCCTCTTCGGGAGTCGGAACCTGGACCTCAGGCAGCAAGTTCTCAGTGTAAATGAACCTGCGGCAGGCCTGCCGGAAGCTCTCGGGCGTCTTCTGCTCGCCGAACCCGTAGACGTCGGCACCCTGTTCCCGGAGACGGGATGCAAGGCGCGTGAAGTCGCTGTCCGACGAGACGAGACAGAAACCATCGAACCGACCGCTGTGCAATAGATCCATGGCGTCGATCACCAGGGCGATGTCGGACGCATTCTTCCCTGTCGTATAGGCGAACTGCTGGTACGGATCGATCGCGTGCTTTTGGAGGATGTCATACCAACCGCCGTTGCTGCTGACACTTGTCGCCGCTCCCTCGCCGTCATGGCCGGGCTTGTCCCGGCCATCAGTGGGGGCACCGTGCCACGACGGAGGGCCGGGACAAGCCCGGCCATGACGGGAAAGGCGAGCGCTGACCAAGGGTCATTGATTCGGGCGGTTGGTATCAGTCCACGATTTCAGGCGCTGGCCCGAAAAATCCCCATAGATACGTCCGACACTCGCCTCGCCGAACTTGGCGACCTCATCGAAAAGCCCGGCGGCGATTCGCGGCGACGTATTGTCGGCGTCGATCAGGACGGCAAATCTGGGCGAGCGATTGTCTGCTGCCATGTTTGGCACCTCAATTGGGAGGGTCCTGCGGTTGAGATCCCTGAGCCATGGATAGGCTTGATCTCCTGGTTGGTGAAGCCTTGAATCTTAATAGTCCGCATGCAGCGCACGGAGCAACGCAACGCTATCACGACACCGCCCGCGCGTCATGATCCGGTCCGCAAGGGAGCATCCTGATGGCCAACTCCACCCACATGGTCGCCATGCGCGACGGCGTCCACCTCGCCACCGACGTGCATCTGCCGGACGGCGTCGGACCGTTCCCGGTAATCATGGAGCGCACGCCATACGGACGCAACGAAACCAGCCGCAGCGAGATCACCGCCGCGAACCGCACGCCAGCGACGCGCGCGGAGACCGCGGCTTATTTCACCGCGCACGGCTACGCCGTCGTCTGTCAGGACACGCGCGGGCGCTACGGGTCCGAAGGTCGCTTCGTCAAATACCTGTCGGACGGCGAGGACGGGTTCGACACCTGCGCCTGGCTGCGCGACCAGAAATGGTGCGACGGGCGCATCTGCACCATGGGCCTGTCCTACGCCGCGCACACCCAGGCCGCACTTGCCTGCCTCGATCCGCCGGGTCTGGTCGCGCAGGTGCTGGATTGCGGCGGTTTCGTCAATTCGTGGAAGTCCGGCATCCGCCAGTCCGGCGCCTTCGAGCTGAAGCAGGCGACCTGGGCGTTCAAGAACGCCCTCGTGTCGCCGGAAGCCCAGGCCGATCCGGTGATGCGCGCGGCGCTGGCGGCGGAGGACATCCGCGAGTGGTTCACCCGCATGCCGTGGAAGCCCGGCCATTCGCCGCTGCGGCATCATCCCGACTACGAGGCCTATCTGTTCGACCAATGGAGCCACGGTGCGTTCGACGAATTCTGGCGGCAGCTTGGCATCTGGACCGAGGGTTTCCACCAGCGCTACAGCCGCGCCGAGTGCGTGCACATGTCGTCGTGGTGGGACCCATATCCGCTGACGGCGACTGGTAACTACACCGGCTTGAAGCGCGCCGGGCGCGGCGGCCAGCGGCTGATCCTCGGGCCATGGACTCACGGCGACCGCAGCGACACGTGTTTCGGCGATGTGGAGTTCGGTCCCGATGCAGCGCTGGATTCCTGGGCCGGTGACTGGCGTGCCTATCGGCTACGTTTCTTCGACCATGTGGTGAAGGGCACGAAGCTCGACGAACCCGCGGTGCGCATCTTCGTCATGGGCGGCGGCAGCGGGCGGCGCAATGCGACCGGGAAGCTGGAGCATGGCGGACGCTGGATCACCGCCGCCGACTGGCCACCGCCGGGCGTGGAATTCGCGCCGTTCCATCTGCACGGCGATAGCACACTGGCTCGTGCCGCTCCGGCGTTCGGAGCGCCGCCGCTGTCGTACGATTTCGATCCGTCGCATCCCGTGCCGACGATCGGCGGTGCGATGAGCAGTCTCGATCCGGTGGCGTATGCCGGTGCCTGGGACCAGACGGAGGGCGAAAAATTCTTCGGCTGCATGCCGCCCTATCTGCCGCTCGCCTCGCGCCGCGACATATTGGTGTTCCAGACGCCGAAGCTGGATGCGCCGCTGCAGGTGGTGGGGCCGATCGAGGCCGAGCTATGGGTGGCGACCGACGGTCCGGACACCGATTTCACCGCCAAGCTGATCGACGTGCATCCGCCCTCGGCCGATTATCCCAAGGGCTATGCGATGATCCTCACCGACGGGATTCTGCGGCTGCGCTATGCCGAGGACCCCGCACAGCCGCGTCTGCGTCAGCCGGGCGAGATCGTGAAGATCCACATCACCCTGTTCCCAACCGCGAACCTGTTCATGCCGGGTCATCGCATCAGGCTCGACATCTCCTCGAGCAATTTTCCGAAGTTCGATGTTAACCCGAACACCGGCGAACCGGAAGGCATGGCGCGGCGCAAGCGTGTCGCGGTGAACACGGTCTTCGTCGATGCCGGGCGTCCCAGCCGGGTGGTGTTGCCATTGCTCGCGGTGTGATACCAACGCCCCGTCATGGCCGGGCTTGACCCGACCAACTGCGTGGCGCGGCAGATGGCCGGGTCAAGCCCGGCCATGACGGGGGTTTTGGTGTCTGTTCAATCATAGGATAGCGCAACGATGCGGGTGTTTTTCGCCGCTTTGGTTGGCGTGTTGCAACTGCTTTGCCTTGCCGCGCTCCCCCACGCGGCCGCAGCCACAATGTTGCCGGAGACCGGGCAGGTCGCCTCCGGACACATCGAGCTGTTCGGCAAGCGCATTCCGCTGCCGCCAGGCGAATGGCGCGTTGCCGCCGCGAATTTCAGCCACGCAGCGGGCGAGGATCCGGGGGCGTACGGCACCATCGGCGGCGTCCTGCTGACACGGCCGACGGACGACGCGGAGCATGCCTTCGTCCTGATCCGCACCAACGCCTTGCCGGTTCATCGCGGCTGGGGATCGCCGGCGGAATGCGTCGATGACGCGACGCTGTTCCGGAGCGTGGCCGAGCCGCGCGACCTGCACAACGCCTGCACCTTCGTCGTGGCTGCTCGCTCCGGCCGGATCGCCGCATGGGCCGGCGATCCGTCTGCTGCACGCTTCCTGCCGCCATGGGCGCTGGTCGCCGGGTTCCGCGCCAGCGACCGCAACGACGTCATCGAGGCGCGCTATGGCGTGGTGCCTGCGACGCGCGCGCAGGCGGCCTGGTTCGGCACCTGGGACACGCTGGACGCACCGCAACGGAACCTGCTTCAGCACCTCGGCGACTGGGCGCGGCAGGCGCGCCAGGCGTCGTTCGCCGCTTTGCGCGAGCCCGCGGATCAGGTGCCGCCGATACCGCCGATGGTGCTCGCGACCCAGGGCGTGGGTTCGGCGCCGGGCGAGGACATCACCTCGCTTCGGCTGGGCCTTTACAAGCTGGCGACGTATCGCGGGCCGGTCACCGCGTGGAACTGGGCGCTGGCTTCGGCGCTCGCCGGCAACATCTATGTCGGCGCCTCGATTGCGGGCTGGCAGTCGATCACCCACAGCGCGATATATTTCGGCAACGAGATGGCCTGGGAATGGCCGCGGGACGTGGCTGCCATGAGCTTCGTTGCCACCCGGCCCGTCACCGGAGGGGTCGCATCCGACGAAGCGGACCAGACGCCGGGCGGCTTCGCGCTGAACGGCAAACAGGTGCCGCTGCCATCAGGCGCATGGACCGTGCTGGCAGAGGACGCCGCACCGACCGCATCCGGAGTGGTGCTTGGCCGGCTCGACGGCAATGCGTTGCGCGGGCTTGCCGTGGTCCACACCAATCCGAACAAGACCAGCGACATCTTCGGCACGGCCAGCGACTGCTCGCGTCACGATGTGTATTTCTCGACCATCCGCTACGACACCCCGGTTGACGGCTATTGCAGCTACGCCAAGCCGGTGACGCCCGAGGATGCCGCGGCTGGTGATCCGCTCTGGGCCAGGGCGCGTGCCCGTTTGACGGAAACCGGCGTGAACCTGCCGCCCGTGTTGCTGGAGATCGGCGCACGCACCCGGACGCGCGAGAACTTTGTCGATGTGCGCTACTATTTTCCGCCCGACGAAGCGATGACCGAAGCCGGCCTGACCGGCGCGCAACTCGGCGCCGCGCGTGTCACCGACTCGCCCGTGCTGCTGGAGCATGTCGTGGCGCTGCAGGCATGGGCGGACCTCGCGCAGCGTCCGCTCGAGCTGGGCGTGCGCGGCCGGCTGCCGGCATCGTCCGCCGAGCTGCCATGGCCCTGGCAGATGGCGGCGGTGCGGGATGCGCTGACCCGCCAGGCGCACGCGCCGCTCGAGCGGTTGCACGAGGCGGGCGCGATCGACGATGCCGAGCTGCGGCGCCAGCTCGCACTGGCCGACGCGGCGCTGGCGGAGCGCGAGCGGCAGCGCTGGTCGCTGTGGGCTCGCTCGGCCTACAAGGTTGCCACCTACCGCGTGCTCTCCTATTTCGATGCCGTCGCGGTGTCCTGGATCATCACGACGAGCCCGGAGCAGAGTTTTGCCTATGCAACGATCAATGCGGTGGCGCAGCCGATCATGGCCTATGTGAACGAGATCGGCTGGGCCGGGTCCGGCGTCGGCCGGGCGGCGGCGTCGCTGCAGCCGGTCGATTTCTCCGAGATCGGCCGCGACCGGCTCTGACAGATCGCACGCGAGCCGCCATAGCCGCCATACGATGATCACGCTGTCCCGAGCTCCCGCGAAACTGCCGCCAGGGCGGCGCGTCTATGCGATCGGCGATATCCACGGCTGCGATGCGCAGCTTGCCAATCTGCATGAGATCATCGCCGAGGACCTGGCGCGGCGGCCGGTGGACGAGCCGGTGCTGCTGCATATCGGCGACTACGTGGATCGCGGCGCCGACACGGCCGGGGTGCTGCGGCGGTTGCTGGGTGGCGCGCCGGTCGCGGGCATGCAGGTGGTGAACCTGGTCGGCAACCATGACGAGACGATGCTGAACGCCTTGTCCGGTGACCGCCCCGCGGCGACCGACTGGCTGTTCGCCGGCGGCCGGCCAGCGCTGGAAAGCTACGGCGTCGATCCGGACTCGCCGCGCGAGGCGTGGCCGGAGAGCGTGCCGCCGCAGCACCTCGACTTCCTGCGCAACCTGACGCTCGCGCATCGGGAGGGCGACTATTTCTTCGTGCATGCCGGCATCCGTCCGGGTGTGCCGCTGGAACGTCAGGTGCGCGAGGACCTGCTGCGGATGCGCCAGCCGTTTCTGTATTCCGAGGCCGGGTTCGGCGCCGTGGTGGTGCACGGCCACACGCCGGTGAAGGAGCCGGTGGTGCGGCACAACCGCATCGCCATCGACACCGGCGCGGTGTTCGGCGGCAAGATGACCTGCCTGGTGCTGGAGGGCGACACGCTGGGCTTCCTCATCGCCGACCCGGTGGGCGAGCCGGTGTCGATCGCGCACCGGTAGCGCAGGATGCGACAGGGCCTTCGGGCATGCTAGACTGCATGTCATGCCAGTTGCCGTGCAGAGATCGATGACGCGCGAGCAGTTCCTCGACTGGGAGGAGAAACAGCCGCTGCGCTACGAGTTCGATGATGTCCAGCCGATCGCTATGACCGGCGGCACAGCGGCGCACTCGGCCATTCAGCGCAACCTCGCCATCTCCGTCGGCGGACGTCTCCGCCGCGGGCCATGCCGCTTCTACGGCAGCGATCTGAAGATCGAAACCGCTTCCGGGTTCCGTTACCCGGACGGCTTCGTCGTCTGCTCACCCGTCGCGCGGAACGCGACGGTGGTCCGTGACCCGGTGGTGATCTTCGAGGTGTTGAGCGACAGCACCGCCAGCACCGACCTGGTCACCAAGAACCAGGAATACGCCGCCACCCCAAGCGTGCAGCGCTATATTGTCCTGGCGCAGGACGCGATCGGTGGGACAATGTTCGAGCGCATCGGTACGGATTGGGTCGGACACCTGCTGCGTGCGGACAGCCGGTTGCACATGCCGGAGATCGGCATCGAACTGCCGTTGGCTGAGCTGTACGACGGCGTCGGCTTCGCCAGCGCGGATGCTGCTCAGACAGACAGCGAGGGCAATCCGGCGGGACGGTAGGTGCCGGTGTGTCCGTCGCGCGGCCAGAACGACAGCACCCCTGTCCTTTTGACCTAGATCAAAGTGTCCGCTCCGCCAACCCATTAGCTGTTGCAGTCCAGGCACTGCAGCAGCGTTGGGGGAAACGAGCATGGACATGCACGCGGAGACCGCGAAGGGTCGTGACGCGGCGCACCTCTATTCCAGGCTGGAGGAACGCATCATGGCGCGCGACCAGGTCGGTGCCAGCGAGGTGTTCTACCAGCTTGTTCGCGCGGGCCGGCCGTTGCACCAGATCATCGCCGATTGCGTCCGCATCCACGCGCCCTACACCCACGTGCCGTATCACGAGCGGATCGACGACGGCTATCCCAACTTCGTCAACAACGACCACTGTCTGCTGTCGGCGCGCGCGACGCTGCATCTGACGAAGCTGTTGCCGCGCGACATGGCCATGCTGCCGATGGCACAGACCATCTGGTACATTCCCACGGGGCTCGATATCTGGAACCAGAAGATCAACCAGGCGCCCGGCCACTACACGCGCGGCTTCGCCGGCAAAATCGAGAATCCGCCCGCACCGACGGTCTACTGGCCGGACCAGCCGCCGCTGCGCTCCAACGCGCCGCTGAAGGAACGGCTTGGCGACTGGCTCACCATGGTGCAGCGGGGCGAAGTGCTGGATGCCTATCGCGGCTTCCTGGGCCTGATGGAGGACAAGGCGAACCGCAAGGAGGTGCTGGCGGAGCTGGTGTTCGCCGGACTGATCGACGTGCAGGATCGGATTTACCGGAACCGCTCCTACACCACCGGGCACAAGGCGTATCGCGCGCGCTCCACGGTGGAGCTGGGCAACGCGCTGGGCTGGGAGAATGCGCACAACGTGATCTATGCCGGTGCACTCGATGTCGCCGTCGGCCCGCGCTGGTATTCGCTCTATGAGATGGCGTGCAACACGGTGAAGGAAGACATCGAGGGAGTCGAGCTGCACGCCGTGCCCTATGGCGGCGTCGCCGAGGCGGAGCTGGCGATGCTGCGCAACACCGCGCCATTGACCGCGGAGGAGGAGTTCGCGCTGCTGCGCGCGCTGCTGCATGAGCACTCGCCCGCCAATCTCGACTGCATCACCGTGCTGCTGAAGGCGGGCAAGGATCCGCGCCGCATCGTCGACGTGATCCAGCTCGCCGCGGCGGAGATCGTGCTGGCGACGCACGGCGTGAACAACTTCTCGATGCCGATGCACTGCTACGAATACACCAACGCGCTCGGCTGGTTCTACGACAGCTTCGACCATCCGCGCCGCCTTCGGCTGCTGTATATCGGCAGCGAGTTCGTCAACATGACCGCGTGGCACCAGAAGCTGACCAACGCGTTCGCGCCGGCGCCACTCCATGCGCCAGGCGGGGCACACAAGCTCGCGGCCGATGAGCTGCTGCAGCGGATCGACGCTGCCATCTGCTCCTTGAACGGGCCGGAGAGCCTGCGATGGGTGCAGGCCTATTGCGACAATGTCACCGATCGTGCGCCGCTGGTGCAGACGCTCGCACTGGTGGCGTGCAAGCTCGGCAACGATCCGCACAACCAGGAAATTCCCCAGAACATGCTGGAGGATTTCGCCAAGAACCAGAGCCCGCGCCGCGACCGCCTGCTGCTGGCCTGCGCGCAGCACTGCGCCGCGCACCGCAAATACGGCGACCCGCTGGAAGCCGCTCGGCGGTTTGGCGATGCGATGGGACTGTCGGCGCTACAATAGCGATCGGCGCGGCACCATGCATTCACCGTCATGGCCGGGCGTGTCCCGGCCATCCGTCGCGGCACTGTGCTGGTAGGGATGGCCATGACGACAGGGGTAAGGCCGATTGGTCATCCCATGAGAAATGCTATTACCGCCGCGTCGTAGCGGGCCGCCGCCTCGGCACAAGCGCCGAGGTGATGATCTGGCAGGCGGAGAGACGTGTCAGCACGGATAGGTCGGTCGCCTGGGTGCTGCGCAGATCGAGCCGCCGCAGGCTTGTCAGGGCCGCGAGCGGCGATAGGTCGCTGACCGGCGTGTTGGTCAGATCGAGATATTGCAGGCTGGTCAGCGTGGCGAGCGGTGCGATGTCGCTGATCCGCGTGCCTGAAAGGTCCAGGCTGCGCAAACTGCTCAGTCCGGCCAATGGCGTCGCGTCGCTCACCTGCGTGCCGCCCAGGTCGAGCCGCTCCAGGCTGGTCAGCGCGGCCAGCGGCGCAATGTCATCGACCAGCGTGCCGGTGAGGAAACAGCCTCCGAGCTCGGTCAGCACGGCGAGCGGCGCCACATCGCTGACCGCGGTGTACGACAGATGCAGGCGTTGCAGACGGGTGAGCGAAGCCAGCGGTGCCACATCGCTGATGCGCGAGCGATTGAGTTCCAGGCGTTCAAGCGCGGTCAGCGCAGCCAGCGGGGCAACGTCGAAAACCATCGTCTGGCTGAGGACAAGCCTACGCAATCCGGTCAGCGCGGCGAGCGGGCGCAGATCGGTGATGCGACTGCGCTCCAGCCGCAGCTCGGTGATCCGCGCGATCCACTCTGCCGGCGGCGTGTCGCCCGCCAGGATCAGGCGGGCGACCTCCGCGAGATCGACACGAAAGTCGTGGATGGCCGGGTCAAGCCCGGCCATGACTATGTCTCGCGACCGATGGTCGCGAGACATAGTCAATTCGGCCGATGGAACGGCCGATCACCCTTCACCGTCACGCGGTAGCCGGAACGTACCTGCGGGAAGTAGTCCCACATCGCGATGTGCTGCACGCAGCGATTGTCCCAGAACGCCACCGAGTCCGGCTGCCAGCGAAACCGCACCTGCCAATGCACCCGGCCGCAATGGTCGTAGAGGAATTCGAGGATCGCCTTGCTCTCCGCATCCGGCACATCCTTGATCGAAGCGGTGAACACCGGATTGACGAAGATCGCCTGCCGCCCGGTGACCGGATGCGTGCGGACCACCGGATGCTCGGCGCGGGGGAACGTCTTCGGGCCTTCGGCGCCGATCAGCCGGTTGGTCCGCGAGTAGTTTGCCGAGCCGTCGTGGATCGCCGTCAGGCCCGCGAGGAACTTCTTCATCGGCGCCGACAGCGCGTCATAAGCGGCATACATGCTGGCGAAGATCGTGTCGCCACCGACCGGCGGCACCACCTTCAGATTCAGGATCGAGCCCATCGGCGGCTCCAGATCGCACGACACGTCGGAGTGCCAACGCTCGCCGGAAATCCGCTTGGAGTTCGCATCCGCGTGGATCGGCAGGATCTCCGGATGCCCCTCGGGGCCCGGCGTGTTCGGATGGATGTGCAGGTCGCCGAACAGACGGCCGAACGCCTTGTGCTGATCAAAGGTCAGCTTCTGGTCACGGAAGAAGACGACCTGATGCGCCATCAATGCATCATGCACTTCCTGGAACTGCTGATTGCCCAGCGGCTTCGACAGATCGACACCGGAGATCTCGGCGCCGATGGCCGCGGTAGCCGGCTTCACCTCGATGGTTTCGTAGGGCATGGACGATCCTCCTTCGCGACGTTTTGTTGAACTATCCGCCGCATCGGCACCCGAGGCAAATCCTCCCCGTGTCGCAGGTGCTGAACGCCGATATCACACTGGACGCAAAGCTGGAGTGAATTGGCTGGCTGGCGGAATGCGCTGCGCTTTTCCGCCCAACATGACGACATGACGTAGGGCGGAAAAGCGAAGCGCATTCCGCCGTTCGCCGTCACACGTTGAAGCGGAACAGCAGCACGTCGCCGTCCTTCACGACGTACTCCTTGCCCTCCACTCGCATCTTGCCGGCTTCCTTCGCGCCGGCTTCGCCTTGTAAGGAAACGTAATCCTTATAAGGAATCGTCTCGCAGGCGATGAAGCCGCGCTCGAAGTCGCCGTGGATCGTGCCGGCGGCCTGCGGCGCCTTCGTGCCGCGCACGACAGTCCAGGCGCGCGCCTCCTTCGGCCCCACGGTGAAGAACGTGATCAACCCCAACAGGTCGTAGCCGGCGCGGATCACGCGATCCAGACCGCTGTCGTGCAGGCCCAGCCCTTCCAGGAACTCGGCGCGATCCGCCTCCGGCAACTGGCTTACCTCGGCCTCGATCGCCGCGGACACGACGACGACACGCGCGCCTTCCGCCCGCGCCCGCGCCTCCACCTGGGTGGAGAATGCGTTGCCCGTCGCGGCCGCATCCTCCTCCACGTTGCATAGATACAGCACCGGCTTCGCCGTCAGCAGTTGCAGCCGCTTCACCGCTTCCGCGTGCTCTGGCGCAACAGCCGAACGCGCCGGCCGCCCTTCCCGCAGCGCCGCCACCAGCGGCTCGATCAGCGCCACCTGGGCGATGCTTTCCTTGTCGCCGCCGCGTGCCTTCTTCTGTGCCGTGACCAGCCGCTTCTCCAGGCTTTCGAGGTCGGCGAGCATCAGCTCGGTTTCCACCACCTCCGCGTCGCGCAGCGGGTCGATGCCGCCCTCGACATGGGTCACGTCGGGATCCTCGAAGCAGCGCAGCACGTGGATGATCGCGTCAACTTCGCGGATATGCGCGAGGAACTGGTTGCCCAGCCCCTCGCCCTTGCTCGCGCCGCGCACCAGACCGGCGATGTCGACAAACTCCAGGCTGGTCGGCGTGACCTTCGCCGACTTGCCGATCGCCGCCAGTGTGGTCAGCCGCTCATCCGGCACCGCGACGCGGCCGACATTCGGCTCGATCGTGCAGAACGGATAGTTCGCCGCCTGCGCCGCCGCCGTCGCGGTCAGCGCGTTGAACAGCGTCGATTTTCCGACGTTCGGCAGGCCGACAATGCCGCAATTGAATCCCATCTACTTCGCATCCCGCGCCAGCAGCGCGACCCTGGTCATGAAATCCTCGGGCTTGCCCTGGACCAGCAACGGCGCCGCCTCGGCCACCGCATCGAGGACCGGCAGCAGCCACTCGCGGTCGTCCTTGACGAAGTCGCCCAGCACGTGGCCCAGCACGCGCTCCTTCTGCCCGGGATGGCCGATGCCGAGCCGCACCCGCCAATAGTCCGGCGTGCCCAGGATGCGGTCCATGCTGCGCAAGCCGTTGTGTCCCGCCGCGCCGCCGCCGCGCTTCACCCGCACCTTCCCCGGCACCAGGTCCAGCTCGTCATGGAACGCGGTGATCGCCTCGGGCGACAGCTTGTAGAATGCCGCCGCCTGCTGCACCGACACACCGGACTCGTTCATGTAGGTCTGCGGCTTCAGTGCCAGGATCTTCTCGCCGGCGACGCTGCCCTCGCTGACCAGCCCCTTGAAGCGCTGCCGCCATGGGCCGAAGCCATGGCGGATCACGATCGTATCCAGCGCCATGAAGCCGATGTTGTGCCGGTTCCGGGCCATCCCCGGCTCCGGATTGCCGAGGCCGACCCAGAGCAGCATGACACGCCGCGATCAGCCCCGCTTCGACGCGCCGCCGCGTCCGCCGCCCGCCGCGCCGCCGCGCCCGCCGCCCGGTCCGCCACGCGCCGGTGCCCCACGCGCCGGTGCCGCAGCCGGTGCAGCGGCGGCTGGAGCCGCTATGGGTGTGGCCGCCGCGGTCGGCTCGGCGGCAACCTCAGCCTGCTTGGTCGGCGGCGCCACCGTCGCGACGACGAAGTTGCGGTCGATCACCGAACGCGTGTTCTCGGTGCCCTTCAGGTCCTCCCAGCGCACCGCGTCATTGAAGTCGAGATCAGCGAGGTTGGCAGTGAACTGCTCCGGGATATGCTCGGGCTCGGTATAGACCTCGACCGTATGGCGGATCACGTTCAGCACGCCGCCCCGCTTCAATCCGGGGCTGAGGCCATCATTTTCGAAATGCACCGGCACCGCCACGCGAATTCGCTCGCCGGGCGCCAGGCGCTGGAAATCCACATGCTCCGGCGCATCGGTGACGGGATGGAACTGCACGTCGCGGATCAACGCGCGCGTGGCGTCGCCATTCAGCCTGATCTCGTACAGGCGCGACTGCCAGCCCGCCCGATGCAGCTCCCGCAGTACCGCGCGCGGTTCGAGCGCGATGAGGGTGGGCGCCTGCCGCGCCCCGTAGATGACACCGGGCACCTTGCCCGCCCGCCGAGTCGCCCGCGCCGCCCCCTTACCGGCTCGCGCGCGTGCCTCGGCCTCGATCGTCACAACATTGGCCATGGTCCGCTCCCACAAATGGCAAACGCCGGCCTCCAGGGGTGCCGGCGTGGCGGGCGGTTTACCGGTAATGGCTGGTGACGGCAAGACGTCCGATGCGCCGAGAATGACCGCTCGGCCCTATCCTCACCGTCATGGCCGGGCTTGTCCCGGCCATCCGTACCAGCACCGATGCCGCGACCGATGGCCGGGACAAGCCCGGCCATGACGGTGAAAGCATGGCGGTACGCTGATCGTCGCAACAACTCTGGCGGTAGTGCCTGCGACCCCCGATGGGGGAGCAGTCAGGCGACTTTGCGGCCGGAAAGCGCAGTCGGAAGCTGGGTGATCGCATGGTCGATCAGTCGGGAATCCGCATCGGCCGACAGGCCTTCGGCGATCACCTGGCGCGCGGCCATCGTGGCGACTTCGACGGCGGTCAGACGGACCTCGTCAACCGCGGCCTTCTCGGCGGCGGCGATGCGGTCCATGGCCATCTGCTCGCGCCGGCGGGCCGACGCCTCGGCTTCGGCGCCGGCCGCAGCGGCGACCCGGCCGGCTTCGGCGTTGGCGCCCGCGATCAGCGCCTGCGCCTCGCGTAGCGCCTCGGCACGGCGAGCCTCGGCGTCGCGCAACATCGCCTCGGCTTCCTGGCGCAGCCGGGCGGCTTCCTCCAGCTCGGTGCGCACCCTGGCCGCGCGGTCGTCCAGCATCTGCACCAGGGCCGACCACAGCTTGCGGCCGAAGATGACGAAGAACAGGATGAAGGCGATCAGCACCCAGTTGCGCGGTTCGGCGAAGAAGCTTTCCTCGTGCATGGCAGCTTCCCCTTCAGCCGACCCGGCGTGCGGCCAGAGCCGCGCCGACGGCACCATTCAGGCGCTGCGGGTCCGCCGGTGCACCGGTCAGGCGGCCGATCACCGTGGCCGCCGTCTCGGTCGCCACCTCACGCAGCGCGCGCATCGCCGCCGCGCGCGCCGCGGCAATCTGTGCCTCGGCTTCCTGCAACTGCTTCTCCAGCCGCTCGTTCAGCGTCGCGATGCGTGCCGTCGCTTCCTGCTTTGCGGCATCGAGTGCCGCGTTGATCGCGGCCTGCGCCGTGGCCCGCGCGCGCACCGTCGCCTCGGCCACCTCCTTCGCCGCGCTGTCGGCGCGGGTCTTCGAGGCGCGCGCCGTCTCCAGATCGGCGGCGATATGCCGGGCGCGCTGCTCGATCACCTCGGCGACACGTGGCAGGCCGAAGCGCGACAGCAGGATGTAGAGCACGACGAAGATGATCGCGCCCCACACCACCTGGCTAGTGGTCAGCGGGTTGGCGAAGTCGAGCTGCGGCATGCCCTCCGCCCTGGCGGCGGCGGGCGCCAGCAGCAGCGTCGCGATCAGCGCCAGGCGAAGCGGCATCAGACGAACAGGATGATGAACGCGATCACCAGCGCGTAGAGCGCCACCGCTTCGGTCAGCGCGAAGCCCAGGATGGCCAGGCCGAACACGCGCTCGCGCGCCGCCGGGTTGCGCGCCACGCTGCTGACCAGTGCGGCGAAGATGTAGCCGATGCCGACGCCGACACCCGACAGAGCGATCACGGCAAGACCGGCGCCGATCGCCTTTGCGGAAGCGAGATCCATTGTCCAGGTTCCTTTTGGTTAGTGAAGGTGCACAGCGTCGTGCAGATAGATGCAGGTGAGGACGGCAAACACGTAGGCCTGCAGCGTCGCCACCAGGAGTTCGAAGCCGATCAGCGCCACGTTCACGGCGAGCGAGAAGCCGGCGGGGACAAGGAAGATCAGCCCGGCACTGCCCAGCATCACCACGAAGGCGCCGAACACCTCCAGCATCACGTGGCCGGCCATCATGTTCGCGAACAGTCGGACCGAGAGCGAGATCAGCCGCGACACATAGGAGAGCATTTCGATCGGTACCAGCAAGGGCATCAGCGCCACCGGCACGCCCTGGGGCACGAAGTAGCTGAAGAAATGCCAGCCGTGGATGCGGATCGCCACGACCGTCACCAGCACGACGACAAGCACGGTCAACGCGAGCGTGACGGCGATGTGGCTGGTGAAGGTGAAGAAGTACGGGAAGACGCCGAGCAGATTGCCGAACAGGATGAAGAAGAACAGGGTGAAGACGAACGGAAAGAACGCCCTGCCCTCGGGGCCGATCGTCTCGATACACATCCCGAGCACGGTTTCGTAGGCCATCTCCGCGGCCGATTGCAGCCGCCCCGGCACCATTGCGCGTGGCCGCATGCCGACCCACAGCAGGCCGAACGTGAGCAGCCCTGCCACGACCATCATCAGATTGGCCTGGGTGAAGTTCACCGAAGCGCCGATGTGGCCAAGCGCGGGCTCCAGCTTGAACTGGCCCAGCGCGTCGATCGATCCTCCGGCCGCCACCTATCGTCCCCTGTCCCGTGTCGTCGGTCGTGGCGCGAACATGCGCCAGATGTTGAGAATCCCAGCCGCGCCGCCCAGCAGGACGAACACCGCGGTCAGGATGGGTCTGGTGCCGAACAGGTAATCGAGCCCGTAGCCGATGGCGACCGCCACGACCAGGGCCGAAACCAGCTCGATCCCCACCCGCAGGCCAATCCCCCAGGGATTCACGCCGCCGATGTCATCGGACCCCTGGCCCGACGCCGGCGGTGGGGCGTCGAGCCCCTGCCTGCTGCGGGCGGCTTTGAGCCTCTCCTCGAAGGAGCGCTCTTCCTCGCCCGATTCCTCGCTCATGTCCGCTCCTGGCAGGCTGTCCCGCCGGAAGGCCGGCGCTTGCTACAGGGGGGTCCTGGCAGTGTCAAGAATGCTCGACCCGTGCAATGGCGCAATGGATCACCCGAGCCAGCGCGCGGCGGCTGCATAGCCGGCGCGTTGCGTGGGAGGCACGGCGCGGGTGGTGGTTTCGTGTGCGATCATCGCCGATACCACGTCGCGGCGACCGGCTTTCATGGCTGCGTCGATCAGCATCTGGAATATCAGGTCGCGCTGTGCGTTGCTGCCGCCGAGCAGGCGGATCTGCTCCTGGCGCGGCGCCAGCAGAGCGACAACGCGCGCGTGGTCGCCGCGCCTGTGCGCCAAAGCCGCCTCGCAGACCGGGATGACCACATCGGCGATCACTGGCGCGGTCCACAGCGATGTGTCGGCGGCGCGTTCGCGCAAGGCGGCGAGGAAGCGGGCGGCGGCGCCATCGCGTCCGGTCGCTGCCAGGGCCAGCATCAGATGCGGCACCAGCAGCAGATGCCCGGCATCGCCGATGCGTGCCTCGGCCTTGTCCGCCAGCTCCTTCCAGCGGGCGCCGACATCGATGCCGAGCTGTTCCAGCCGCCACAGCAGCGCGGTGGCGTTCTGCAGATCGACGTAATGGTCGGGCACCGCCTTGGTCATCGGGTCGGCGAAGTTGCGGATGTTCTCGTCGTAGCCGGCGAGCACCGCGTCCCGGTCGCCGAGGTCGAGTTCCATCAGCGCGCGATGCCACCAGAGGTGATGGATGAGGTTGTTGCCGGCCGACCAGTACGGCACCTGGCTTGCGAGCCAGTCGCGCCCTTCGCGCGGGCGGCAATCCATCTCCATCACATGCGCCTTGACGTGGTGCGCGAAGTAGTTGGTGCGGTCGCGCTCGAGCGCGGCATCCACGGCGCGTTCGGCCGCGGCGTAGTCGCCGGTCTCTTCATGGGCGAAGGCCCAGACGCACTTGAAGCAATCGAAGCCCGGTATGTCGGGTGACCAGCCGGGCGCGACACGGTCGGCCTGCTCGAGGATCTTCTGGGTCTGGCCGTGACGGAACCAGGTGGTGTCGCAGATACGCAGCGCGAGCAGGTCGGTCGGTGTCGCATCGAGAATTTGCCGCCAGATGGCGAATGATTTGTCGAGCTCGCCGCGTGCCCAGGCCGCGAAGGCGGCCACATGGTGCTTCTCGCGTTGCGTGGCCGTGCCGGCGTTGGCTTCCGCCGCCGCGAGTGTGGCGGCGATCTGCTGTCGATTGGCAGGGTTGGCGGCACTGAGCAACAGATAGCCCTTGAGACAATGCGCCATGACGAAATCCGGGTCGGCGGCAAGCGCGCGGCCGACCAGGGGCATCGTGTCGATGTGGTATTTCAGATAGTGCTCGACCGCGCGGTCGAACAACGAGGCCGCTTCTGTGCTGTCGGTCGAGAGCGGCAGGTTGCGTTCGTCACGTTTCATGATGCCGGTGCTCCAATGCCGATCCTGAGCGGGGTGCCGCTTGCGGCGCCGAGCGCATTGCGCAATGCGGTGAGCAAAGCGACGATCGACGGCGCGGCGCGTGGCGGGCGATTGGCGGCCTGACGTGGCGGAGTCTGCAAGAGCCAACGTGCCGGGCGAAGGTTCGGTGGTGCGTGCTGGAGGGAGAAAGCGCCGTCGCCCGTGTTGATCGTCACGCCAACGTCGTCCGCTACAACACGTCCCTGGACGCCCCACAACATCAGGCAATCAGCCAACAGCGCACGCAGCTCCGCATGGGTGTACACCTCTCCCGCTTCGCGGGAGAGGTCGGCGCGCGAAGCGCGGCGGGTGAGGGTGCCACCGGCGGCACCCTCACCCGCGTCGCTGACGCTCCGCGACCTCTCCCGCGAAGCGGGAGAGGTGTACTCTATTGGCATCACAACCGCGGACCGGCGAACATCTCCTCGGCAATCTTGCGGTGCTGCCATTTGCCGTCGGCAATGCTGCCCTTCCACGTGCCGTTCTCCACCATCACCTTGCCGCGCAGGATCGTCAGGCACGGCCATGCCTCCATGTTGCGGCCCTCCCACGGTGTGTAGTCGGCCTCGTGCAGGTCCTGCGCGCGGATCACCCGCTTGTCCGCCGGATCCAGCACGCAGATATCGGCATCCGAACCCGCCGCCAGCGCACCCTTCCGCGGATACAGCCCCATGATCTTCGCCGCGTTGGTCGACACCAGATCGACATAGCGTGACAACGAATAGCCGCGCTTGCCAACCATCTCGGTGTACATCAGCGCCACGCGCGGCTCGACGCCGGCATTGCCGCCGGTGGTGTCGTCGATGCGCACGCCCTGCAACTTCTTCGCCAGCGTGCAGCAGATTTCGTCGGTGGCGACGCAGTTGATGCAGCCATCCAGCGTGCCGGCCCACAAAGCCGCCTGGTCCTCCGCCGACTTCAGCGACGGATAGGTGTGATAGATCTGTCCGTTCTGCCGTTGGTAATCCTCAGACGTATACAGCATGTACTGATGCAGCGACTCGCCGTAGATCGCCACGCCGCGTGCGCGTGCCTCGCGGATCGCCGATACGCCGGATGCGGCCGAGGTGTGCATCATATAGAGCGCGGCCCCGATCTTCTCCGCCAGCCGGATCACGCGGCGGAACGAAATATCCTCCGACAAGGTGTTGTGCACCTCTGCCAAGTTGGCGAAGCCGGTGCGTCCTTCGCGGATCAGCTTGCCGTACATGTGCATGACGATGTCGTTGTCCTCGGAGTGGATCACGCCGAGGCCGCGATTGGCGGCGAGCACCTGGAACACCTCCCAGATGTCGCCGAAATCCACCATGCGTCCCTTGCGCGACGGCGTGATGTCGGTGGTGAAGATCTTCACCGTCGGAAAGCCCGCCTGGATCGCCTCGGCGAGCTGGCCGGGCAGTTCCACCGGCAGATCGCCCTCAACCATGATGTGCTGCGCATAGTCGCAGGCGCAGTGGCCCTTCCAGTCTGCCTCGCGCCGCTCGATCGCTTCCCGCACATTGGCGCCCTGCGAGGCGCGGGTGAAATCGATCATCGTGGTCGTGCCGCCATGCACCGCGGCGCGTCCCACGACATCCGGCGGATCGGTGAGACCCGCGCTGCCGTCCGGATTGGGCAGGTGCCACTTGCAATGCACGTGCGGATCGATGCCGCCGGGCATCACGATCTTGCCGCGCACATCGATCAGCCGTGCGCCTTCCGGCACCGGCAGGCTGCCGCTCGCGGCCACCGCGACGATGCGCTCGCCGGCGATCGCAATGTCATAGGCGCCGACGCCCTGTGGCGTGACCACTGTGTCGCCGCGTACCACCAGATCGACCATCGCTGCTTCCTCCCGGTCTGTCGGCTGGTATGGTTCCGCGTCTGGCGCACAGGGGCAAGAGCGACACCACTTGCCCGCTCCGGCAGGATGGACTAATCCTTCGGATCGGTTGGAAGGATTATCCCATGGCTGCCCGCTCGGAGATGATCACCGCAGCCGAGGTCGCTGCAATCGCGCGCATTGACGTTGCCGACGTGCATCGTGTGTTCGACGAGCGGATCCTGCCGGAAGGACTGCTCAGTGACACGGCCGGGCGCCGCGTCGCGCGCGCGGCAGTGCCTCTGCTGGCATTCTATTTCGGCACCGCCAAGGTGCTGCACGCGGACGCAAGGCGGCAGGTGATTCGAGCGGTCACCGGCGTGGGGAAAACCGGTCCGGCGGGTCGGCTCGCCAACCTGCGGCGGCGGCGCAAGCCGCTGCCAGTCGGCGAAGGAGTCACGGTCGATCTCGCGCCATTCGTGGCGG
Organism: Acetobacteraceae bacterium; assembly: GCA_041487355.1. Taxonomy (GTDB): domain Bacteria; phylum Pseudomonadota; class Alphaproteobacteria; order Acetobacterales; family Acetobacteraceae; genus JAMXLO01. The sequence goes on from JBGPND010000016.1 coordinate 28,611, forward strand.
AGGCGGATGAACGCACCAGAAAGCTCGAGAAGGCTCGCGCGATGGTCGTTACCGACCCCGAAATCCTGGGTGGCACCTTGCCGGTTATCCGAGGCACGCGCATCCCAGTGTACGACATCGCTGCTTCGTTGGCAGCCGGGGACAGCCCGGACAAACTCCTGGCAAGCTATCCCAGCCTGAAGCGCGAACATGTGGAACTCGCAGCCCTTTACGCCAGCGCGGAGCCGCCGCGTGGTCGGCCCCACCGCCCGTTGGCCGAGCGCCTGCCGCCAGGAGCGCAGGTAATTGCGTCCGGTTTCGTGCCGAGACCTAAAATCGCGCGCCCGGGACGCAATCGAGAACAGACGTCCGCCTAGCAGTATCACCTGAATTCCGGCTCATGATCGTTTCGCCATGAGTCGCGCCAAGTTCCTCATCGATGAATGCCTGAGTGTTGACTTGCCGCCGCTCGCGTGGAAGTGGGGCTATCAAGCCAGCCACGTTCGAGACCTTGGTCTTCTGCGCCGGGAGGACAGCCAACTCAAGCCCGTGATTCTCCGCGACGACTGGTGCTTCGTGACATGAAACGCGCGTGACTTCCGAGGGGCGGACTCAGCACCAGGAAGCAGCGGTGAATATGCTGGAGTGGAACTCCATGCCGGGTTGATATGCTTGCATGGGCCGGACCATGGCTTCGCCAGGGAACAGCACTTGGAAGCATTCGCTGTGGCCCTTGATCTCGTCGAACAACAAGGTGGCGACGCGACCAATCTGCGGATCGAGGTCACCTGGAGTGAAGCTGGGATCACCTATGATGTCACCAGTTTTCCGCCCGCCCGCTAAGCCCCCTCACCGCTGTCCCCCGAAGATATCGCGCAGCACCGCGCCGGCCGCGCCGGCTTCCACCGTTTGCGCTGTCGTCGCCTCGCGGTGCGTCAGATAGGGTGACAGCGCGTGCGCCAGGTTCGGCATCGTCAGTGTCTGCAACCAGATGCGGCCCGGCCCGGTCAACTGCACCAGGAAAATCCCGTCGCCGCCGAACAGCGCGTTGGTGATGCCGCGGATCGTGGTGATGTCGAACGACACGCTCTCCTCGAACATGCCCACGTGGCCGGGATGCACCAGCAGCGTCTCGCCAGGCTCCAGGACGTGGCTGACGATCTCGCCGCCCAGTTCCACCCAGGCGGAACATGTGCCGGCCAGGCGCTGCAACACGAAGCCCTCGCCGCCGAACACGCCGGCGCCGAGCGAGCGCTGCAGCGCCATGGTCAGCTCCACCCCGGCGGTGGCGCACAGGAACCCGTGACGGTGCACGAGGTAGCCGTGGCCGGGCTGCACCTCGACCGGCATGATCTGGCCCGGCACCTTGGCCGCGAACGCCACGGCGCCGGTGCCGCCGGATGCTGCGAATTCGGTCATGAACAATCCGCCGCCGGACACCGCGCGTGTGATCGCGCCCCAAAGGCCGCGAGCGCCGGCAGTCATGGTCGTGGTGCGCATCTGCACATTGGCGGTCATCCAGGACAGTTCGCCGGGCGCCGCGACGATCGTGTCTCCCGGTTCGAGGCCGATCTCGAGCACTGGCATGGTGGTTCCGCTGATACGGGACTGCATGATCGGGGTCTCCGAGGCTGGTTCCGGCGCCACTCTGACATGCCGGTCGGGGCGGTGTCAGCCGAGCTTGCACGCCTGCCGGCCGACGCGGATGCTGTGCCGCATGGACACGCATGAATTCGACGTCGTGGTGATCGGCGCGGGGATCGCCGGCTCGACCGCCGCGGCAGCACTGGCCGCCGACCGGCGTGTGGCACTGATCGAAGCGGAGGAGGTGGCCGGCTATCACACGACCGGCCGCTCCGCCGCGCTGTGGATTCTGAACTATGGCCCGCCCGACGTCCGGCGTCTGACCGGCCTGTCCCGCGCGTTCTTCGAGGCGCCGCCGGCTGGATTCACGGAATACAAGCTGATGTCGCGCCGGCCGGTCGTGTTTCTGGCGCCCGAGCATTACCGGGCGGAGTTGGAGCGGGTGCTGGCCGAAGGGCAGGGCCTGCGGGCAGCGAGCATCGCCGAGATCCGCGCCATGGTGCCGGCGTTGCGTCCGGACTACGCCGTGGCCGCGGCGATCGAGGAAGATGCGTTCGACATGGACGTGGCAGCCCTGCACCAGGGGTTTCTGCGCCAGCTTCGCGCCCATGGCGGTGTGCTGGCGCTGCGCCATCGCGCGGGTCGGATCGAACGGCGCAACGGGCGCTGGGACGTGCACACCAGCGCCGGCGACGTGTTCCGCGCCCCTGTGGTGGTGAATGCCGCTGGGGCCTGGGGCGACAAGGTGGCGGAACTGGCCGGCGTCGCGCCAATCGGGTTGACGCCGTGCCGCCGGACCGCCGCGATCATCGATCCTCGGCCGTACGACGTGCAGGCCTGGCCGTTGCTGGAGGGCTTCAATCCCGACTGGTACGCCCGTCCGGAGGCGCGAACGCACCTGATGGTTTCCCTGGTCGACGAGACACCGATGCACCCGCACGACGTGCAGCCGGACGAACTCGATGTTGCCACCGCCATCGACCGGATGCAGCAGGCACTGGACATCGAGGTGCGACGGGTGGAGCGGAGCTGGGCGGGTCTGCGCACCTTCACGCCGGACCGCAGCCTCGCCTTCGGCTGGGATCGCACGGCGGAAGGCTTCTTCTGGTGCGTCGGCCAGGGCGGCTACGGCATCCAGACCTCGCCGGCGGCGGGGCGGCTGGTGGCGGACCTGATCTGCGGGCGGGACCCGGGCGAGGCAGCGGGGATCGTGGCGACGATCGATCCGAGGCGGTTCAACGGTGCAGCCAGCCGTTGGCCGTGAACCGCCAGTCCCGCATGACCGTCCCCGGGCCTGACCCGAGGATGAGCCCCATACGCATCAGGATAGGGACGTGCGCACGAAATATTCTCCCCCTCCCGCAAGGGGAGGGGGAGGACTTTGCCTCACACCGCCGCTTATCCTGATGCGTATGAGGATCGGCCCGGCCATGAGGGGAGGAGGCAGCCGGTCAGACGACCCGGCCGCTATCCGGCTCCATCAGGTGCATCTGATTGAGATCGGCCGTCAGCGGCAGCATTTCGCCGGGTTCGGCGTGGGTAGCGGGATCGACGCGGGCGCAGACCGGCTCTTGGCCGATGAAGAAGTGCACCATCGTCTCCATGCCCATCGGCTCGACCACATCGACCGGCAGATCGACGCGGGCCCAGCCGGGCCGCCCAGTCTCATGGTATTCGAACAGGTGCTCCGGCCTGAGCCCGAGCACCATCTCGCGGCCCTTGTACGGTCCGTAGCGGTCAACCCGCGAGGGCGGGATCGGCAGGATGATCTGGTCGGTCACCTTCACCACCAACTCGCCATTGGCGCCGTCCTGCACGCGGCAGGCCAGGAAATTCATCGCCGGCGAGCCGATGAAGCCCGCCACGAACCGGGTCCTCGGGTTGTGGTACAGGTCCTGCGGCGATCCTACTTGCTCGATCACGCCGTGGTTCATCACCACAACGCGGTCGGCCAGCGTCATCGCCTCCACCTGGTCGTGCGTCACGTACACCGTGGTGGTCTTCACCGTCTGGTGCACCTTCTTGATCTCGGTGCGCATCTGCACGCGCAGCTTGGCGTCCAGGTTGGACAGCGGCTCGTCGAACAGGAACACTTTCGGGTTGCGCACGATGGCGCGGCCCATCGCCACGCGCTGCCGCTGCCCGCCGGACAAGGCGCGCGGCTTGCGGTCGAGCAGCATGCCGATGTCGAGGATGCGCGCCGCCTCGTCCACCCGCCGCTTGATCTCGTCCTTCGGGAATTTCCGAAGTTTCAGGCCGAACGCCATGTTGTCGAACACGCTCATGTGCGGATAGAGCGCGTAGTTCTGGAACACCATGGCGATGTCGCGATCGCGCGGCGGCACGTCGTTCACCACGTCGCCGCCGATCCAGATCTCACCCTCGGTGATCTCCTCGAGGCCGGCGATCATGCGCAGCGTGGTGGACTTCCCGCAGCCCGAGGGTCCGACAAGGACGACGAATTCGCGATCGGCGATCTCGAGATCGATGCCCTTCACCGCCTGCACGTTGCCGTCATAGTTCTTGACGACCTTGCGGACAGAAACTTCAGCCATGGTCTTGTCGTTCCCTCGTGTTGTGCGGTTTGCGGGCTAGCCCTTGGTGGCGCCGGCGGTCAGCCCGGCGACGTAGTAGTCCATCAGGAAGGCGTAGATGATGATCGGTGGCAAGGATGCGAGCAGGCACGCGGCCATGATCTTGCCCCACTGGAACACGTCGCCGCGGATCAGGTCGCTGATGATGCCGACCGTCAGCACCATCTGATTGGACGTGTAGAGATAGGCGAGCGGGTACAGGAACGCGCCCCAGCTCACGGTAAAGGCGAAGATCGTCGCGGCGATGATGCCAGGCATCGCGACGGGAATGAAGATGCGCCACAGGATCTGCAGATAGCCCGCGCCGTCGATCAGCGCCGCCTCGTCCAGTTCCTTCGGGATGGAACTGAAATAGCCGATCATGATCCAGGTGCAGAACGGCACCGCCAGCGTCGGATACAGGATCAGCAGGCACCAGACCGAGTTGATCATGCCGAGCATGCCGATGATCTGGAACAGCGGCAGGAACAGCAGCGAGGCCGGGACAAGGTAGGTCAGGAACACGCCGGTGGCGAGAGTCTGGCTGCCCCAGAACCCCATCCTGGCCAGGCTGAACGCGGCGAGTATTGAGATGACCATGCTGATGGCCACGACCCCAATCGTGATCATCACCGAGTTGAGGTAGTAGGTCTGGAAATTCGGATAGGTGATCAGGTACCAGAAGTTCTCCAGCGTCGGGTGGTGGACGATCCACGGACTGCCTTGTTGCGCCGAGATCTCCTTCGAGGACTTCAGGCTGGTCATCAGCGTGTAGAACGGCGGCGCCAGGAAAATCACCACGAAGGTGGCAAGCGCGATGTAGCTGCCCCACAGCGCCCAGACGCGCTGGCGGTGCAGGCTCTTGTGCGTGCGCCGGGTCCGCGGAACGGCCCCGGCGACTGCTGTGCTTGAGCTCATGCCGCGATCTCCTTGCTGCGACGCGTGACGCCACGCAGGACGAAGAAAGCGGCGAAGGCCAGGATCGGGAACATGAACAGGCTGTCCGCCGCACCGAGCGGGATGTCGCCCGACTGGATGCCGACCTGGAAGGCGTAGGTGGCAAACACGTGCGTCATGTCCTGCGGCCCGCCCGAGGTGAGGATGCGCACGATGTCGAAGTCGGCGAAGGTCACGATCAGGCTGAACAGCACGGTGATCGCGATGATGTTGCGCATCATCGGCAGGGTGACGAAGAACAGCTTCTGCATCGCGCTGGCGCCGTCGATCGCCGCCGCCTCGTAGAGCTGCTCGGGCACCGACTTCAGCGCGGCGAGATACATGATCATGAAGAACGGCGTGCCGAACCACACGTTCACCGTGATGGTGCAGAACCGCGCGATCCAGCCCACGCCCAGCCACGGCACGGACTCGAAGCCAAACTGGTTCAGGATCCAGTTGAACGCCGAATAGGAGGGGTCGAACATCCACCACCAGGTCAGCGTGGACAGCGCCAGCGGGATCACCCAGGGCACCAGCAACAGGCCGCGCCAGATGCGCTGGTTCCTGCCAGGGATGTTGTGCATCAGGTGGGCGAGGACGAAGCCGAGCAGCGCCTTGAACACCACCGCGGTGACGGCGAACAGGCAGCTTTGGAAGATGACGAGCTGGAAGGTGTTGCGCTTCAACAGGAACGCGAAGTTCGACAGACCGACGAAGGCGGTCATCTTCTTGTTCAGCATGCTGAGATAGATCGCGTAGAACGCCGGATAGATGACGAAGCCGGTGACCAGCACGATCAGCGGCAGGCACAGGAAGAAGGCGATGGTGGATCGCCGCTGCGCGAAGCGCTTCATGGTGCCGGCACGGCGGGTGCCCGCCATGGCTGGCGTCATCACGCCGACCGGAACGCTCGTGCCATCAGCCATTATATCCTCCCTTGCCGGGTCCGAGCGGTGGGAACGCCACCACGCGGGTCGCGGCGAAAAGCTTTCGAGTTCGTCTGCCGTCCGGGCAACCGCCCAGCAGCCTACGGCATGGACGCAAAGCGGGAATTGGGCGGCCGGAGCGGCTGCCCATTGCGGTTCGCGACTGCGCGAGATGCGTCAGAATCTCGCCCTCATGCACGTACCCCCCGCGCCGCCCGGTGTGCGCCGGACGATGCTCCAAAGCCAAAACCCCTGCCCACGGCGGTTGCTGCCCGCCTTGATCGGCTGCTTCCCTGCCTGCAATCCAGGCAGGGTCGCGACCGTGTCGTTATTGGTACTCAGGCTACGCTAGCGGCTGGCGTGGCGTTGTGCAACGCCAGCTTTGCTCCAGTTTCCCGAGAAACCGATCAGCGCGTGAAGCCCTCCAGCTCATCCTTCGCCCAGGCGATGACCTGCTTGATCGACTGGCCATCCTTGATCCGCGCCATCATCTGGTTGTGGATCGCGCGGTTGTAGATCTGCACCGCGATATCCGGGGGCGCCTCGGACGCAGCCAGACTGGGCTGCGCGTTGTGCCATGGCCGGATCGGGTAGTTGTAGACCGTGCCCGGGGGCGGCTCGACCGTCTCCCAGCACTTGAAGTCCAGCATGCCGGCAAACGGCGGCAGGTCGTAACCCTCGGTGGCGGCGGTGCGTGCTTCCACCTGATCACGCTGCATCAGGAATTCGACCAGTTCCTTTCCGGCGGTCTGGTTCTTGCTGAACTTCCAGACACCCCAGAAGAACGTGGCGGTCGGAACGAAGCGACCTTTCGGACCAGTTGGGGCCGAGAAGGTCCAGCTATCCGCCGCCACCTGCGGCGCATCCCGCTTGGCCACCGCGTAGGCCGAGGGCGGGTTGAAGATCAACGCGGTCTTGCCGGAGATCAGCGCGCGGTTGTTGGAGGCATCGTCATAGCTCACCGCGTCGTCGGGGTAGAACTTGACCAGCTTCTGGCAGAACTCCAGCACCTGCATCACTTCGGGCGAGTCGAGCTTGATGTTGCCCTTGTCGTCGATCAGTGCCGCACCGTAGGCCTTGAACAGCGCGCCATGCGTGTCGATGGCGTCGGTGTTGGTATTGCCGCCCATGCCGAGCGCGAAGGTCATACCGTCTTTCTGGGCCAGTTCGGCGTATTTCATGAACGCCTCCCAGGTCCACGTATCCTGCAACGCCGTGTGCTCCGGCTTCACCGGGTACATCGCCTGCACGTCCAGGCCGTGCTTCTTGAACCACGTTATCCGTGCGCAGGGCGGCTTGGTCTGAGTGCCGGAGCTCGTGGGTACGGCGACCCAGCCCTCCTTCTTCTTCGCCAGGTATTCGGCAGTGCCGCTGGCGGCGCCGAAACTGCCGGTCATCCGCTTCATCACGTCATCGACGTTGAGCAGAGAGTCGGCCTGGTTGTGCACCTCCCAGTTATAGAAGGTGTAGACGTCGTGGCCGGTCTTCGCCTGCGCCTCGGCGGCACCGGTCATCAGCAGCTTGTTGCCGTTGCCGGTGATGAAGTCGGCCGTGACCTCGACCTTGTTCTTCTCGGCCCAGGCATTGACCTGCTTCTGCATGATGTCGTTGCCAGCGGGGACCCAGTGGTCCCAGAAGCCGATCGCGAGCTTGCCGGCGGCGCCGGCGGTGCGGATATGCACCAACGGCAAGGCGGCCGCGGCAGCCCCCAGCTTCAGAGCGCTGCGGCGCGAGACCTGACGTTCTCTTCGCATTATCGTTTCTCCCGTTTGTGGCCGAACCTCGCGGCCGTTTTGCCTAGCCAAGCCCTGTATGGGGCGGCTTGCCGCCTTGTTTGACCGCAGCCTAACACCGAACCTGCGCCCCGGCCACACCGTCCCGGCAGGATCAGCGCATGAAACCTTCCAGCTCCTCCTTCGCCCAGGCGATGACCTGCGGGATCGACCGGCCGCTTTGCAGCTTTGCCAGCATGGTCGGGTAGATACCGCGTTGGTAGATCTGCACAGCTATGTCGGGCGGGGCGGGGAACCCGGGGGTGTTGGGCTCGCCGTGATGCGACGGACGCACCGGATAGTTGAACACGGTGCCCTTCGGCGGCTCGACGTCCTCCCACACCTTGAAGTCCAGCATGCCGGCGTAAGGCGGGAGGTCGTACCCCACCACGGCCGTGCAGCGCGGCTCCACCTGCTCGCGCTCCATCAGATGTTCGATGAGTTCCTTCGCCGCGGTCTGGTTTCGCGAAAACTGCCAGACCCCCCAGAACGACTGGGAGAAGGGCACGAACCGCCCCTTGGGACCCTTCGGCGCGGAGAACGTCCAGCAATCCGCCGCCACCTGCGGTGCGTCCCGCTTGGCCACCGCCCAGGCCGAGGGCGGGTTCCAGATCAGCGCGCTCTTGCCCGAGATCAACGCGCGATTGTTCGAGGCGTCGTCATAGCTCACCGCGTCCGCCGGCAGCACCTTCACCAGCTTCTGCGCGTGCTCCAGCACCTGGCGCACCGCGTCGGAATCGACGATGACGTTGCCCTTGGCATCGACCAGGTCCGCGCCATAGGCGGCGAACAGCGCGGCCGAGGTGTCCACGGAATCCCCGGTGGTACCGAGGCCGATGCCGAAGGTCATGCCGACCTTGTGGCACGCCTCGGCCGCCTTCAGATGCGTCTCCCAGGTCCACTCGTCCATCTCGGGGATGTACTCGGCCTTCACCGGGTACATCTTGGTTACATCGATGCCGGCAGCGCTCTTCAACACGCTGATCCGCGCGCAGGGCGGTTTGGCCTGTGCACCCCAGCTCGACGGCACCGCGCGCCAATGCCCCTCCGCGCGGGCGAGATATTCGGCGAGGCCGCTGGCTTTGCCATATTTCGTGGTCAGCCGCTGCACCGCCTCGTCCATCGGCACGAGCTTGTCGGCGTGGTGATGGATTTCCCATTGTGAGAAATGCAGCGCGTCGTGGCCGGTGCCGGCCTGCGCCTCCGCCGCCTGCGTCAGCACGAGCTTGTTGCCGACCGAGGTGATGAAATCGATGTTCAATTCGACCTGGTTCTTCGCGCCCCAGGCCTCGCATTGCTGCTTCAGCACGGCATTGCCGGCCGGTACCCAGTGGTCCCAGAAGCCGACGGACAACCTCCCCGCGGCACGGCCGGTGCGGATATGCACCAGCGGCAGTGCCGCCGTGGCGGCCCCCAGCTTCAGGGCAGTGCGGCGTGAGACGCGGTTGGGCTTCGACATGCGCGTTCCCTCCACTATGCAACCGTTTGCCGGTCGCGGAATTTCCCTTACTGGCCAGGGTAGAGGCAAGTCGTACTGCAAGCAACGACGCGGTGGCTGGACTCAGCTCAGGTCAATGCCCGCCCCGCGTGCAGCACGCGATCGATGAAGGCGTCGGCGCTGCCGAGGTAATGCGCGGGGTCGGTCAGTCGCTCGATCGCGGCGCGATCCAGTCGGCTCGCCACCGCCGGCTCGCGCGCCAGTGCATCGGCGAGCGGAATGGCTTCGGCGAGTGCTGCATCGCAGGCATGCTTGACCACGTGGTGCGCCTCACCGCGGCCGATATGCGGCGCCAGCCCCATCATCACCGCCTCGGCAACGATCAGTCCGCCGGTGAGGTCGAGGTTGCGGCGCATGCGGGCCTCGTCGATCACCATGCCTCCGGCGATCGCACTCGCGTGTTGCAGCGCGCCGTGCGTCAGCACGAAGGCCTGCGGCAGCGCGAGCGGCTCGGCCTGCCACGGCCCGGTGGCACGCTCGTGGTCGGCTGCCATGGCGCCGAGCATCACCGGCACCAGCGCGTGCACCATGCGTGCGGCGGCCAGGATGTATTCGCTGGCGATCGGGTTGCGCTTCTGCGGCATCGTCGATGAGGAGCCGCGGCCGGCAACGTAGGGTTCCGCCAGCTCGCCCACCTCGGTCTGCGCCAGCAGGATGACGTCGGTGGCGAGCTTCGCCAGGCTGCCGCAGACCAGGCCAAGGAAACTCACCGTCTCGGCAAGCCCGTCGCGGCAGACATGCCAGGGCGCGGCAGGCGCGGCGAGGCCCAATTCGGCGGCGAGGCCTTCCATCACCGCGATGCCCTGATCGCCGAGCGAAGCCAGCGTGCCCGCGGCACCCGCAAAGCTCACCTGCTCGACGCGCGGGCGCAGCGCATCCAGGCGGTGCACATGAGCGATCAGCGGCTGTGCCCATACCGCGCATTTCAGGCCGAGCGTGATCGGCAATGCCTGTTGCAGATGCGTCCGCCCAGCCATCACCGTGCGGCGATGCTTCTCCGCCTGGAGCGTCAATGCCGCGACCATACCGCTCAGGGCAGCGCGGACCAGCGACAGGCCCTCGCGCACCTGCAGGACGGTGGCGGTATCCATGATGTCCTGCGTGGTGGCGCCCCAATGCGTCCAACCTCCCGCGGCGCCGGCGGCACGCGACAGGCCGGCGACCAGGCCGACCACCGGGTAGCCGACATTGCGTGTGCTGGCCGCAAGGTCCTCCGTGCTGAGGTTCTCGACACGCGCCGCTTGCGTGATCGCCTCGGCGGCGTCGGTCGGGATGATGCCGAGCCGCGCCTGCACGCGAGCGAGCGCCGCTTCGACATCGAGCATGCGCTGGAAATACGTGCGCTCGTCGAACACCGCACGCATGGCATCGCTGCCATACAGCGTGCCGAGGATCGGGCTGTCGGCGGGATTGGTGGGCATTCCTCAACCCCGACCCCAACCCTCCCCCGCTTCGCGGGAGAGGGGGCGGTGTCCCATCTTTCCCGCCCCCTCTCCCGCGACGCGGGGGAGGGTTGGGGTGGGGGTAGCGCGAGAGGCGAGAGAGAAGGACCTAGACATCGAGGAACACGGTTTCGTTCTCCCCTTGCAGCCGAACGTCCATCCGCCAGGTGGCATTGCCCGCCGGTCGTGCGATCAGCGTGGCCCGCCGCGCCGGCTCCTCGATCGAATTGAGCAACGGATCGGTCTCGTTGAGCTTCTCGCCCTGGAAATAGGCCCGCGTCACCAGCCCGCGCATCAGACCGCGCGACAGGATGCAGATGGCGATATGCGGTGCCTGCTGTGCATTGCCGTGGCCGGCCACCGGGCCGGGCTTCACCGTGATGAACCGGTACTGCCCGCTGCTGTCGGTGTTGCTGCGGCCGAAACCCGGAAAACTGTCCGACGCCGGCGGGTCGGACTGCCAGATTTCCACGCAGGCATCCGCGCACGGCTTGCCGTCGCCATCGAGCACGGCGCCGGTCAGCGTGATGCGCTCGCCCTGCGCGCCGAAGCGGGTCAGGTCAGCCCAGGACGGGTCCTCGAGCAGGTGCCAGTAGGGGCCGATGGTCTGGCTGGCAGTGGCGAACGGCATGGGATCACTCCTCCATCGGCGTGGCGGCGCGGCCGCGCAGCACGACATCGAAACGATAGCCGAGCGCGTAGTCCGGCTCGGTGATGTCGAGATCGAACGCCGCGATCAGCCGGTTGCGCGCATGTTCGTCGGGCACCGCGTGGAAGATCGGGTCGAACGCCAGCAGCGGGTCGCCCGGGAAATACATCTGGGTGACCAGGCGTGTGGCGAAGGCCGGGCCGAAATACGAGAAATGGATGTGGTTCGGCCGCCAGGCGTTGCGGTGATTGGGCCAGGGGTAGGCGCCTGGGCGGACAGTCAGGAACCGATAGCGGCCGTTCCCGTCGGTGAACACACGGCCCGCGCCATGGAAATTCGGATCGAGCGGCGCGTTGTGCTGGTCGGCCGGATGGTCGTAGCGGCCGGTGGCGTTGGCCTGCCAGATTTCCACCATGGTGTGCGGCACGGGGCGGCCGTCCTCGTCGGTGATCGTGCCGGCAACGATGATGCGCTCGCCCAGCGCCGGCTTGCCGGTCGCCATGGTGAGGTCGGCCAGCGGCGGGAAGCGGCTGGCGGAGAAGCTCGGCCCGGTGGTTTCGGTGATGGTGTGGGGCAGGGGATGCAGCTTTTGCTTCGGATGCCGCTTGATCGTGCCGAGATACGCCGGCGAGTCATACGGCGGCTGCGTGCCGGGGGTCAGCGGGCGGTATGGCACTGGATCGGTCATCGGGATCCTCCATGGCGAGGCGTTGCCGCAAGCTGTCATAGCCGCAAGGGGGGTGCAATTGACCTGGATCAATGCGATGCACCCCCACCCCAACCCTCCCCCGCTTCGCGGGAGAGGGAGTTCAGCGCTCCCTCTCCCGCGAAGCGGGGGAGGGTTGGGGTGGGGGCCTCGCAAGCGCCGCGACCAGCGCGTGCGCCTTGGCACCGACCGTCTCCGGGCTGTCCCCAACCCTATAAATCGCCGAACCGATGCCGAACCCCGCGGCGCCGGCGGCACGCCAGGCAGCCATGTTGCTGGCATCGATGCCGCCGACCGGCAGCACCGAGGTTCCAGCCGGCAATATAGCCCGCAGCGCACGCAACACGGCGGGGCTCGCTGCCTCGGCCGGGAACAGCTTCAGCGCATCGGCACCGGCGGCCAGCATGGCGAATGCCTCGGCCGGCGTGAAGAATCCAGGCACGGCCAACAGCCCATGCTGCCTGGCCGCGCGCGTCACCACCGGATCGGCATGCGGCGTGACCACCAGCCTTCCCCCGGCGGCGGCGATCTCCGCCACCTGCGCCGCGGTCATCACCGTGCCGGCGCCGATCAGCAGCCGCTCGCCGAACTCACGCGCCAGCCGTGCGATGCTCGCCATCGGCTGCGGCGAATTGAATGGCACCTCGACGATGGCAATGCCCTGGCGTTCCAGTGCCTCGCCGATCGCCAGCACCTCGTCGGGCTTCACCCCGCGCAGGATGGCGATCAACGGGCAGCGCGTGAGCCAGCCCGTCAGTGCCACGCCGCATGCTCGCCGATCAGGGCCAGGCCGCGCGCGGCCGCCTCGCCGTCATGCCGCTCGGGGAACCCGCCATGGGCGGAGATCGCTCGCGCGTACAGCGCGGTGAGTTCCGGCGCGCCGATCACGTGCACCACCACGCCCTGGCTGCCCGCCAAGGCCGCGCGTACCTCGTGGCCGATCAGGATGCCGGAGAGGTAGGCAGCCGCATCGGTCTCGGCGAGCCGGCCGGCCAGCACGAGCGAGCGCGCGCCGAAGATGTGGTGCAGCAGTCCGCCGGGATCGCCGGATCGCCGCACGCCTTCGTCGAACGTCGCGCCGTCCGCGGGGCCCTCGCGCATCATGCGGCCCAGGATCGTGTGGCCCCGCAGCGCGCCGAATGCCTCGCCGGTCATGTGGGTGGTGAACCCGGCGATGCGGCCATCCTCGACGCGTGCCCATTTCGAATGGGTCCCCGGCAGGCAGGCCAGCCCGCCGCCGCCCATCGCATCCAGCACGCCGAACACCTGCGTCTCCTCGCCGCGCATCACCTCGGCGACACCCGCCTCGTCGGTCGTGGACAGGCCGGGCACCAGCTTCACCTGCGCCCAGTCGAACTCGATGTCGACCAGTGCGGCGGCGATCTCCGGCGCGCCGGCGGGGCAGGGCAGGTAGGGCGCCTCCTTCCAGCCCTGCCGGCTGCCGATCATGCCCGACAGCAGCACGTGATTCTCGCCGGCGGCGAGCCAGGGGCCGATCTCCTCGCGCAACGTGTCGGCGAACCTGTTGTCCGGCACATTGACGATGCCGCGCAGCCCCGTTCGGCGGTCGCGGATGGTCCCGCCGGGCGCGATGCGGAAGGCGCGGAAGCTGGTGGTGCCCCAGTCGACGCCGATCATCGAGTGTCTCCCGCTGATAGTGTCATTGCGAGGAGCGAAGCGACGCGGCAATCCCGAGGTTGGTGCGCACCGACCTCGAGATTGCTTCCCCCCGCCTTCGCGGGGGTCGCAATGACAGCCCTACTCCTCGTCCGACGCAAGCAGGGCAGCATTGCCGCCGGCCGCCGCGGTATTGACGGAAACCACCCGCTCCTCGGCAAAGCGAAACAGCGTGATGGGTCCGCCGGCCTTCGGGCCGGTGCCCGACAGCCCGCGACCGCCGAATGGTTGCACGCCGACCACCGCGCCGACCTGGTTGCGGTTGACATAGGTATTGCCGATGCGCAGCCGATCGGCGATGCGGCGCTGGGTTGCCTCGATGCGGCTGTGGATCCCGAGTGTCAGGCCGTAGCCGGTGGCATCGATCGCATCGAGCAATTCGTCCAGCCGGTCGGCGGCGTAGCGGACGATGCACAGAACGGGGCCGAAGATCTCCGCCTGGAGTTCGCTCGCGTGGTGCAGCAGGAAGCCACGCGGCGCGAAGAAACTGCCGTGCTCCGTGCCGGGCGGCAGAGGCAGCGCGAACAGCTTCGTGCCAAGCTGCGCCGCGGCGCGTTCGAGCGATGCGCGTGCGTCGTCGTCGATCACCGGACCGACATCGGTCGCCGGATCCAACGGATCGCCGATGCGCAGCGTTTCCGCCGCGCCGCGCAGCATGCGCAGCACGCGGTCGGCGATATCGTCCTGCAGGCACAGCAGGCGCAGCGCGGAGCAGCGCTGGCCGGCGGAACCGAACGCACTGGTGAGCACGTCCGCGACCACCTGCTCGGCCAGTGCCGAACTGTCGACGATCATGGCGTTGATGCCGCCGGTTTCGGCGACGAACGGAATCAGCGGCCCGGACCGCGCGGCGAGCGATTTCGCGATCATCTGCGCGGTGTCCGTGCCGCCGGTGAAGGCGACGCCGGCGATGCGCTTGTCGCTCACCAGCGCCTGGCCGACTGCGCCATCTCCCGGGAGCAGTGCAAGTGCGGTGCGCGGCACACCGGCCTCGAGCAGCAGCGCCACGGCGCGTGCCGCGACGAGCGGCGTCTGTTCCGCCGATTTCGCGGCCACCGCGTTGCCGGCGGCGAGTGCCGCGGCGACCTGGCCGGTGAAGATCGCGAGGGGAAAGTTCCACGGCGAGATGGCGGCGAACACGCCGCGCCCGCCGAGCTGCCAGGTATTGCGCTCGCCGGTCGGGCCGGCCAGTTCGCGCGGGGTGGCGAAGTCGCTTCGCGCGTGCAGCGCATACCAGCGGCAATAGTCGGCAGCCTCGCGAATTTCGGCGATGCCGTCCGGTAGGGTCTTGCCGCCTTCGCGCGCGAGCAGGAACAGCAGTTCGTCGCGCGCCGCCTCGATCAGATCGGCGGCGCGTTCCAGCACATTGGCGCGATGCGCACCGCCCGCCATGTCCCAGTCGCGCCAGCCATGCGCGAGCAGCTCGAGTTCCGCGTCGATCTCGCCAGGACCCGCATCTTCGATTGCCCCGACCAGCATGCGGCGATCGGCTGGGTTGCGAATTTCCCGCGTGCCGGTGCTGTCCCGCGTGCGATCGGCGTGGCGGTGGATCGCGGCGAGCAGCGCGGGTGTTGTCGCACGGTCGGCGAGGTCGACGCCGGCGGAATTGCGCCGGTCCGGATAGAGATCGCGTGGCAGGCGAATGCGCGGATTGCCGCTGACGCCGAGGGTGCGCAACCGGCTCACGGGGTCTGCAACGATTGCCTCTTCGGGCACTGACGGATCGACCAGGCGATGCACGAAACTGGTATTGGCGCCGTTCTCCAGCAGCCGCCGCACCAGATAGGCGAGCAGGTCCTCGTGCGTGCCGACCGGCGCGTAGACGCGCACCGGGCAGGCGGCGTCGTGATACAGCGCCTCGCCCATGCCGTGCAGGCGCTGCATCTCGAAGTCGGTTTCCCCGGCCGGTTCGCCGGGGCGGGCGCCCGCGCATTCGAGAATGAAAGCCAGACTGTGTGCATTGTGGGTGGCGAAGGCGGAATAGAGAGCGTCCCGGCATTCCAGCATGCGCCGCGCACAGGCGAGCCAGCTCACATCGGTCGCGGCCTTGCGGGTGAACACCGGATAGTCGGGATGGCCCTGCACCTGCGCCAGCTTGATTTCGCTGTCCCAGTAAGCGCCTTTCACCAGCCGCGTCGGAATGCGGTGCCGCAGCCGCCTGGCGATTGCGGCAACCCAGTCGATCACCGCCAGTGCTCGCTTCTGATAGGCCTGCACCGCGAGACCGAGCCCGTCCCAGCCGGCAAGTCTGGGATCCGCCAGCACGCCGGCGAACACGTCGAGGCTGATGTCCAGCCTGTCGGCCTCCTCCGCATCCACGGTGAGCCCGATATTCGCTGCCTTCGCCGCCAGGGCGAGCGCGGTCAGCGTTGCGATCAGCGCCGGTACGCAGCGGGCCGCCTGCAACGGTTCGTAGCGCGGATGCAGCGCCGAGAGCTTTACCGAGATGCCGGGTCCCTCGATCGGTCCGCGATCCGCGGCGGCGCGACCGATGGCACCGATCGCATTGGTGTACGCAACAAGGTAGCGTTCGGCATCTTCGTGCGTCTTCGCCGCCTCACCCAGCATGTCGAAGCTATAGCGCCAGCGGCGTCCCTCGGCGGTGTTCGCGCGCGACAGCGCCTCGGTGATCGTGCGGCCCATGACGAACTGGCGGGCGAGTACGCGCATGCCCCGGCGCAACGCGGTGCGGATCACCGGTTCGCCGATCCGCCGGATCATGCCGCCGATCGCCGCCTGGACGCCGCCTTGCGCCTCATCGAGCGTCAGCACGCGGCCGGTCAGCATGAACGCCCAGGCGGAGGCATTCACCGCGAGGCTGTCGCCGTGGCCGAGATGCTTCTGCCAGTCGGCCGCGGCGATGCGGTCCTCGATCAGCGCATCGGCGGTCGCGGCGTCCGGGATGCGCAGCAGCGCTTCGGCGAGGCAAAGCAGCGCCACGCCTTCGGCGGTGCCGAGGCCGTACTCGGCGAGGAAGTCGGTGACGTCGGCGCCAGGCTTGTGCGC
>JBGPND010000017.1:0-43731 GCA_041487355.1 Acetobacteraceae bacterium
CATGGCCGAGTCCTCCCCCGAATAGCGTCGGGGAAAGCCTCGCCGAGTTCAAATCGACACCAGCGAAAATCGGCCGAAAGCCCTTATGGATCAGGCACTTGCAACCAACATCGGCTCAGCGAACCGGACAGTAGTGATTCGCGGTCTAATTCTTGGAACGGAACTTTTGAACTCCGCACCGCCGCCGGGAGTGGGCTCCAGCTCTATATGGGGCGCCCGGATTGCCCGGAGCCCATCCGCTACCCGACGTCCAGCCGAACTGAAGCCTCGCCGCGCTCGACGGTGCCGATGAGCGCTGCCTCGATGTCAGCGGCTCGCAACGTGGCAATGCACATCTCCGCACGCTCCGGCGCGATCCCAGCCAGTAGCCCCCCGGAGGTCTGTGGATCGAACAGCAGAGCCGCGTGCGCATCCGTCCCGGCGCCTGGCAGCACTCTCCGGTTCTCCGGCGCCAGCGTGCTCGCCACACCCCGCGCGGCGAGTTCCAGCGCCCCCGGCAGCGCGAGCACACGATCCGGCCAGACCACCGCTCCGACACGAGACGCGCGAAGCATCTCCAGCAGATGCCCTGCCAGCCCAAACCCCGTGACATCGGTGCACGCCACCGCACCATGCTCGCGCAGGATCCGCGACGCGGTCGCATTGCTCGCCCGCATGCTGGCGATCGCAGCCTGCAGCCAGGCCGCGCGCGCCAGGCCGCGCATATGGCCGGCCAGCACGATCCCGGTACCGAGCGGCTTGGTCAGCACCAGCGCATCGCCCGGCCGCAGCCCCGACTTGCGCAGCAGCTTCGCCGGATCGGCCAGGCCGGTGACCGCGAAACCCAATGCCGGTTCGGTCGCCTCGGCGCTGTGCCCGCCGACCAGGGCGCAGCCATCCGCCGCCAGCACGCCGCTCGCGCCCTGCAGCATGTCGGCAAGCTCGGTCCGCATCTTGTCGCCCGAGTTGTAGGGCACCGCGGCAACCGCCAGCGCCGTCCAGGGCCGCGCGCCCATCGCATGCAAGTCGGACAGCGCATGCGCCGCGGCGATCTGACCGAACACGAACGGGTCGTCGATTAAGGCTCGGAAATGATCGACGCTCTGCACCACGGCGAACCCCGGCGGCGGCAGCATCACCGCCGCATCGTCTGGCGCATCCAGCCCGATCAGCACATCCGCCCCGGGGAATCGTGGCAGGTCGGCCAGCGCCCCCGCCAGCACCTCGGCACCCACCTTGGCGCCGCAGCCGCCACAGCGCATTGGATCCTCGCCCGCCATCGGCGCCATCGGCTCCTGGTACATGCGCATCCAGCGCCGGTCGATCCAATCCTTCCAGCGCCAGATCCGCCGCCCGGCCACCGCCACGCCATTGCGCCACGCCAGCGCGCGTCCGTCGCCGAGGCCCAGGATCACCAGCGCCTGCGACTGCGGCCGCCAGCGCCGCAACGCCCGTCCGCGTGCCGCACGCCGCAGGTTGTCCGCCAGCTTCGGGCCGGCCCGCACCGCCCAGACGCCCGCCTTCGGCCGCGGATTGCCCTTGATCGCCGCGCAGTCGCCGGCGGCGAAAACGGAGCCATGGCTGACGCTGCGCAGCGTCGCATCCACCCGCATGCAGCCCGTCGCGTCGCAGGCCAGGCCGGAGGCGGCTAGGAACCCTGGCCCCACCACCCCGGTCGCCCAGAGAGCGGTCGCGACTTCCAGGAAGCTGCCGTCGGACAACGCCAGCCTGCCGTCCGCCCACGAGCCGGCCCTCACACCGCAGGCCAGCTCGACCCCCGCGTCCACCAGGGCGGCACGCGCGACGGATCGCGCGTAGGATGGCGCGGTCGCCAGCGGTTCCGCTGTGTCGCACACCAGTACGATCCGCGCCCGCTCGCCGTAGCGCCGCGCCAGGGCCAGCGCCAGTTCCGTGCCGCCGGCACCGCCGCCGACCACGGCGATGCGCGCACCGTGCTGCAATTCCGCTTCCAGTGCCGACAGCCTCGCCAGGAACCGGCCGATCGGCTTCACCGGGCAGGCCCCCGCACCCGCTTGCATCGCAGGTTCGCCGCCGACATCGATGGACAGCAGGTCGAACGGCACGGCAGGGCGCCCCGTCACCGCCACACGGCGCGCCGCCAGGTCGATGTCCGTGGCCTCCGCCAGGATCAGCCTCGCACCCGCGCCGGCGGCCAGTGGCGCCAGATCGATATGCGCCTCGTCGAACGTGTATTCGCCGCGGATCAGCCCGGGCAGCATGCCGGTATAGGGCGTCTCCGGCTCGCGGCCGATCAGCGTCAGCCTCACCCCAGGCTCCGGACGCATGGCGAACCGGCGCAGCACCTCGACATGCGCGTGGCCGGCGCCCAGCAGGACGAGATCGATCGCAATCGGCACACGAGGCTGCATTCCGGCAAGCCTAGCCCGCTTGCGGCGAGTCGCCGGAGCGGCAAGGATGCCGCTTATGACCTGGTCCATTCTGGTGCGTGATCCGGCCACTGGCGCGCTGGGAGCCGCGGTGGCGACGCGCTTCTTCGCGGTCGGCGCGCTGGCGATCCATGTCGAGGGCGGGGTCGCGGCGCTGGCCACCCAGGCGCTGATCAATCCGATGTACGCGCCGCACGGCATGGCGCGGCTGCGTGCCGGCGAGGCGCCCGACGCCGTCGTCGCCGCGCTGCTGGCGGCGGACGCCGGGCGCGACAACCGCCAATTGCACATGATCGACGCCCAGGGCCGCATCGCCCAGCACACCGGCAAGGACTGTGTGTCCTGGTGCGGCGCGGTGCGCGGGGCGGATGTTTCGGTCGCAGGGAACATGCTGGCCGGCGCGGGGGTGGTGGAGCGCACCCTGGCGGCGTTCCAGCAAGCCACCGGTAAGCTGGCAGAACGCCTGCTGACCGCGCTGGAGGCCGGCGAGGCGGCGGGTGGCGATAAGCGTGGCCGACAGTCGGCGGCGCTGAAAATCTGCACGCGCGATCCCTATGCCGATCTCGACATCCGCACCGACGATCATCCCGATCCGCTGGCCGAGCTGCGCCGGCTCTACGCCGTCAGCCAGGAGCGGTTCGCCGTGTTCCGCCGCTTCCTCGCCGGCACCGACAGCCCGTGCGGCGTGTTCGACCGGGCGGTGATCGACGCCGCCGTTGCGCGCGACGGGAAACCGCCTACCTGACCGAACAACAAGACTGGGTAGAACAACAAGACTGGGGAGCTTCATCATGCGCTGTATCCTGCTGGCCGCCGCCTGCCTGACTGCCACCGCGTTGTCCATCCCTGGGCCCGCTTCCTCGCAGACGCTGCGCATCGCGCTGCGGCAGGATCTGGACGTGATGGATCCCACCGTCGCGACCACCTATGTCGGCCGCATCGTGTTCGCCGGGCTGTGCGACAAGCTGTTCGACATCGACGAGAAGCTGAACATCGTTCCGCAGCTCGCCACCGGCTATGAATGGGCGGACGACAAGACGCTGGTGATCCATCTGCGGTCCGGCGTGAAATTCCAGAATGGCGAGGTGCTGGACGCGGCCGCGGTGAAATACTCGCTGGAGCGCCACCTGACGATGCAGGGCAGCTTCCGCAAGAGCGAGATCAGTTCGATCGACCATGTGGAAGTGGTGGACGCCGCCACGGTGCGCATCGTGCTGAAGCAGCCCTCGGGCGCATTCCTGGCGCAGCTCACCGACCGCTCCGGCATGATCCTGCCGCCCAAGGCGACCGAGGCGGCCGGCAAGGACTTCGCCGCGCACCCGGTGTGCAGCGGCCCGTTCAAGTTCGTCGAGCGCGTGCCGCAGGATCACGTGACGCTGGAACGCTTCGCTGACTACTGGGACGCCAAGGACATCCATTTCGACAAAGTCGTCTATCAGGTCCTGGTCGATACATCCGTGCGGCTGGCCAACCTGAAGGCCGGCACCGTCGATCTGGCGGAATACGTTGTTCCGACCGATGCCGCGGCGATCAAGGCGGATCCCAAGCTGCGGCTCGTCGTGTCCGATGCGCTCGGTTATTTCAGCATCACCAACAACGTTGCCAACGGACCACAAGCGAACAACCCATACGGCCAGAATGCACTGGTGCGGCAGGCGCTCGATCTCGCGATCGACCGGGCGGCACTGGTCAAGGTCGTGTTCAACGACATGTATACGCCGACCGTGCAGGCGGTACCGACGAGCTCGCCGTTCTACGATGCCGCGTTGAAAGTCCCCGAGCGCGACGTGGCGAAGGCGAAGGCGCTGCTGAAACAGGCGGGCGTGACGCTGCCGGTGAAGCTCGATCTGCTGACATTCAACGACCCCGACATCCTGCAGGCCTCGGAGGTGATTCAATCGATGGCGGCCGAAGCCGGCTTCGAGGTGCGCATCCAGGCGATGGAGTTCGCCTCATCGTTGCAGGCATCGCAGCGCGGCGACTACCAAGCCTATATGATCGGCTGGTCCGGCCGCGTCGACATCGACGGCAACACCTACCAGTTCCTGCACAGCGGCCAGGGCAACAACGCCAGCCACTACGCCAACGCGATGGTCGACAAGCTGCTCGACGAGGCGCGCGGAACGGTGGATGTCGCGAAGCGGCGCGCGCTGTATGCGCAGATGTGGCCCGATCTGCGGCGCGACCTGCCGCTGACGTATCTGTGGATACCGCGCAACATCGTCGGCATGTCGGCAAAGCTCAACGGCTTTCGCCCGGTGCCTGACGGGATGATCCGCGTGCAGGGCCTGGAGATGGCGAAGTAGTGCGCGGACATCTCGGCGCGCGGATCGCGCAGATCATCCCGACGCTGCTGCTGGTCAGCGTGCTGGTGTTCTGCCTGCAGCAACTGATGCCAGGCGATCCGGCTTTGGTGATGGCCGGCGAGGAGCGCGGCGATCCGCAGGTGCTGGCGCAGATCCGCGCCGAGCTGTGGCTCGATCGGTCGCTGCCGGTGCAGTATTTGCATTGGATCGGCAACGTGCTGCAGGGCAACCTTGGCTTCTCCTGGCGTATCCGCCAGCCGGTGGCGCAGCTCGTCGCGCAGAAGCTGCCGGTGACACTGCAGCTCGGGTCCATGGCGTTTGTCATTGCGGTGCTGATCGGCGTGCCGGCGGGCATCATTGCCGCCGTGCAGCGCAACCGGTTCTGGGACTATGTCGCCAACGCCATCGGGCTTGCCGGCCTGTCCACGCCGACCTTCTGGCTCGGCATCATGCTGATCCTGCTGGTGTCAGTGGACCTCGGCTGGCTGCCACCTTCGGGCTACGTGCCGCTCACCGAGGACTGGCGGCAGTCGCTCGCCACCACGATCATGCCGGCCTTCGTGCTCGGCAATGCGATCGCCGCGGTCCTGATGCGCCACACGCGGAGTGCGATGTTGACCGCGCTGGACCAGGACTATGTGCGCACAGCACGGGCGAAGGGGTTGCGCGAATTCGTCGTGGTGATCCGCCATGCGCTGCGCAATGCGCTGATCCCAGTGGTGACGCTGGGCGCGCTGGAACTGGGCACGCTGTTTTCCGGTGCTGTGTTGACCGAGCAGGTGTTCAGCATTCCAGGCTTCGGCAAGATGATCGTCGATGCGGTATTCAACCGCGACTATCCGGTGGTGCAGGGCGTCGTGCTGGTGACGGCGTTCCTCTATGTCATGCTGAACCTGCTGGCGGATGTGCTGTACGTGGTGATCAATCCCAGGCTGAGGGGCGCATGAGCACAGGCGGGCACCCCCTCCCCAGCCCTCCCCCGCTTCGCGGGAGAGGGAGTCCAGCGCCCCCTCTCCCGCGAAGCGGGGGAGGGCTGGGAAGGGGGTGAAACCGGCGTGAGTACCACCGTTGCCGCGCCCGCACTAGCCCGCGGCGCCGCCATGCCGCGCAGCCCGGCGCAGCTTGCGCTGCTACGCTTCATCCACCGGCCGGTCGCAGTCGCGGGGCTTGCGGTCATCGCGCTGTTCATCGGGGTGGCGATCTTCGCCCCGCTGATCGCGCCCTACGACCCAATTGCGACGAGCTGGACCGCGATCCGTAAGGCGCCGTCGCTGGCGCACTGGATGGGCACCGACGAGAACGGCCGTGACGTGCTCACCCGCGTGGTGTTCGGCGCACGTGCCAGCCTGCTCGCCGGCGTGGTGTCCGTGCTGATCGCCGCCGGCATCGGCGTGCCGGCCGGCCTGCTCGCCGGTTTCGCCGGCGGCTGGATGGACGTGGTGCTCAGCCGCATCGTCGATGCCATGCTGGCCTGTCCGTTCCTGATCCTGGCGATCGCTCTCGCGGCGTTTCTGGGTCCCGATCTGACCAATGCGATGATCGCGATCGGCGTCTCCACCGCGCCGCGCTTCATGCGCGTGGCGCGCGCCGCGACATTGGATGCGAGCAGTAACGACTATGTCGAGGCGGCGCGCGCGATCGGCAATCCGGGTTGGCGCGTCGCGGTCCGTCACGTGCTGCCGAACATCGTTCCCCCGATCATGGTGCAGGGCACGCTGGCGATCGCCGCGGCGATCATCGCCGAGGCCAGCCTGTCGTTCCTCGGCTTGGGTCAGCAGCCGCCGGATCCGTCCTGGGGCTCGATGCTGAACTCGGCGCAGCGCTTCCTGTCGCAGGCGCCGTGGCTCGCGGTGTTTCCCGGCCTGGCGATCTTCCTCGCCGTGCTGTCGTTCAACCTGGTCGGCGACGGCCTGCGCGACGCGCTCGATCCAAGGGGACGATAGAACAAGAAAAGGTTCACCACAGAGACACAGAGGCGTAGAGAATTTGTCGAATCTCTGTGCCTCTGCGTCTCTGTGGTGAATCTTACTTATTCCGGCTGCCCCGCCTTGTGCGCCAGCAACGCCATCAGCCGCCGGTCACGCCACTCCTGCCGCACCGGCTGCATGTTCGCCGGCAGTTCCGCCCGCCGCGCGGCCTGCAGCTTGGCGATCAGTGCCGCATCCCATTCGCGCGGCGTCATCTGCCGCTGCAATGTCGCGTATAACGGCCCGTAACGCTCGCAGTAATCCGCCAGCCCGCCGGGCGCGTTCAGGTCGATCGTCTCCAGCGGCCCCATGAAGCTCCAGCGCAACCCCAGCCCATGCTTCACCAGCGCATCGAGATCGGCGGGCGAGATCACGTCATCAGCCACCAGCCGGAACGCCTCGGCGAGCAGCGCACCTTGCAGCCGGTTCAGCGCGAACCCGTCCATCTCCTTGTTGACCGTCGCCGGTACCTGCCCGGCGCGCGTCATCAATTCACGAGTGCGCGCCACGACCGCGGCGTCGGTCCATGGCGCGGGACACAACTCGACCAGCGGGATCAGGTATGGCGGGTTCACCGGATGCGCGACCAGGCAACGTGCGCGCCCCGCCAAGCCCTCGGTGAAGGCGCTCGCGGGAATGCCGCTGGTGGAACTCGCCAGCACCGTATCCGGCCGGGTGGCGCGGTCCAACTCGACAAACAGCGCCTGCTTCGCATCCACCCGTTCCGGCCCGTTCTCCTGCACATGCTCGGCGTCGCGCACCGCCTCGGCGAGCGTCGCAACCGGACGGACGCGCGCTGCCACCACGTTCGGCGGTTCGGTCAGCAGCCCCGCTTCCCGCAACTCCGGCAGCCGCTCGGCGATGAAGCCGAGCGCGGCCTGAGTCTGCTGCGGAAACGGGTCCCATAACGCCACGTCGAAGCCCGCGCGCGCGAACACGATCGACCAGGCGCGCCCGATCAATCCCGCGCCGACGACGGCAACCTGTGTCATGGCTGATCTCCTCGTGGGGGCTTGCCCCCGGACCACGATCCGGGGGGTTGAGGTCAGCGCCGCCGACACGCAGAGTCAACGCATGACATTCGACCCCGATTGGTTGTTGAGGCTCGCCGGCCGGCCGGAGTTGCTGACACCGGAGGAGATGGCGCGCGCCGACGCCGCATCGCCGGCGCTCGGTGTGTCGGGACCGACGCTGATGGCGAATGCCGGCCGTGCGGTGGCGCGGGCGGTGCGCACGCGGTTCCGGCCGTGCCGGACCCTCGTGCTGGCCGGGCCCGGCAGCAACGGCGGCGACGGCTATGTGGCGGCGCGGCTGCTGCAGCAGGACGGCTGGCCTGTGTCCCTTGCGGCCTTGGCACCGCCGCGCGCGGGCTCCGACGCGGCCGAGGCCGCGACGCGCTGGCACGGGCCGCCGGCGCCGTTCACACCGGCGGAAGCAGCGCGTGCGGACCTGGTGATCGATGCCGTGTTCGGTGCCGGCCTGGCGCGCGACGTGGATGGTATCGTCGCCGACACGCTGCGCGCGGCCCGCCGCGTGGTGGCGGTGGATGTGCCGAGCGGTCTCGACGGCGCGACAGGCGCGGTGCGCGGCTACGCGCCGGCGGCGGAACTGACGGTGACGTTCTTCCGGCTCAAGCCAGGGCACCTCCTGCTGCCGGGCCGCGAGCTCTGCGGCGCGATCGTGCTCGCCGACATCGGCCTGCCGGGGGCCGTGTTGCAGCAGGTTCGGCCAAGCAGTTTCGCCAATTTGCCGGCGCTGTGGCGCGTGCCGACGCCCGAACCGCGCTCGCACAAGTATTCGCGCGGTCATGTCACTGTGGTGGGTGGCACGACGATGACCGGGGCGGCGCGGCTGGCTGCCGACGCGGCGCGGCGCGGCGGCGCCGGTCTGGTGACCATTGCGGCAACCGGGCGCGGCGACGTCTATCGCACCGGCTCGCCGGGCGTGCTGGTGAGTGACGCGTCGCTGGCCGAACTGCTGCAGGACAAGCGGCGGCACGTCTGGGTGTGCGGACCCGGGCTGGGCCCGGATGCGGCGCGTGCCACGCTGCCGGTGCTGCTCTCGGCCGGCCGTTGTGTCGTCGCCGATGCCGATGTGTTTTCCGCCTTCGCCGGCGATCCCGACGCATTGCGCGGCGCCGCTGTCCTCACCCCGCATGCGGGCGAATTCGCCCGTGCGTTCGGCGATCCCGGCGTGGATCGGGTGGCCGCGGTGCGGGCCGCGGCCGTGCGCACGCGTGGGGTGGTGCTGCTGAAGGGCGCCGACACCATCATCGCCGCGCCGGACGGCCGGGTCGCGATCAACGCCTCGGCTCCGCCCTGGCTCGCCACCGCGGGCTCGGGCGATGTGCTGGCTGGCCTCGTCGCCGGGCTGCTGGCACAGGGGATGGCTCCCTGGGACGCCGCTTCTGCGGGGGCCTTCCTGCACGGCCGCGCCGCCGTGCTCGCCGGACCGGGACTCGTGGCGGAGGATCTGCTTCCCGCACTCACGTCTGTCCTGGTCGAAACAACATGTCAGTCACATCTGTCACGCAAGCTCCTATGATCGGCGTCCGCAGCGAGGAGTGCCTGCATGAGTGACATCGCCGTCCCCGGTCTGTTCGACCGTGCCATTCGCCGCATCACCACGGCCTGGCGAGACATGGCGATGGGCGTGGCGGACGAGTCGATTGCTACGCAGATGCGCGCCTGCCTGGAGGGTCGCGGCGGCGAAGTAAGCACGCGCAATCGTGCCGCCAAGCTGGCCGAGACCTACCAGGGGCTGGACGAAGCGGGACGCAAGGAATTTCTGCGCACGCTCGCCAGCTTCGATTCCGATGCCGATGGAGTGGCCACAGCCTATGCCGCGGTGCAGGCGGCCGCCGACCCGGCCGAGCGCGCCACCGCCACGGCGGCGCTGCGCCGTGCGCTGGAGCCGCCGCGGCTGAGGCTGCTGACCCAGTTCACCACCATCCCGGACGGGCGGAAATTCCTGGTCGACCTGCGCGGCTTCCTGCTGAAGACCCGCCGGGACGACAAGCTGCTGGCGGCGCTGGAGGCCGATCTGCGCGGCCTGCTCGCCGCCTGGTTCGATATCGGCTTCCTCGAGTTGCAGCGCATCGACTGGAACAGCCCCGCCGTGCTGCTGGAGAAGCTGGTGGGCTACGAGGCGGTGCACGAAATCCGTTCCTGGCGCGATCTGAAGAACCGGCTGGACTCCGATCGTCGCTGCTACGCCTTTTTCCATCCGCGCATGCCGGGCGAGCCGCTGATCTTCGTCGAGGTAGCCCTGGTGAAGGGGCTGGCGGGCAGCGTGCAGGGGCTGCTCGACGAGAAGGCACCGCTGCTCGATCCGCGCGAGGCGGATACCGCGATCTTCTATTCGATCAGCAACTGTCAGCAGGGACTGGCAGGCATCAGCTTCGGCAACTTCCTGATCAAGCGCGTGGTCGAGGAACTGTCGGCCGAGTTCCGCAACCTGAAGACATTCGCCACGCTGTCGCCGATCCCGGGCTTTCGTGCCTCGCTGGACGAAAAGCTCGCCACGGACCAGTCGGGCCTGCTGTCGGAGGAGGAAGCCGCCAGCCTTGGTTCGGCGATGCCGGCGCCGTCGGGCGAGCAGGCGCTGGCGGGGATCCTGGCGAAGCGCGGCTGGTGGCGTGAGGTGGGACTGCGCAAGACCGCGGAACCCGTGCTGGTGCGGCTTTGCGCGCACTATCTGCTGGTCGAGTCGAATGGCGGCAAGCGCGCACGCGATCCGGTGGCGCATTTCCACCTGTCGAACGGGGCACGGGTGGAACGGATCAACATGCTCGGCGACACGTCGGAGAAGGGCGCCAAGGAGAGCGCCACGCTGATGGTCAACTACCTGTATGATCCGGCGAAGATCGAGGACTGGCACGAGGACTACGCCGGCGAGGGCAAGCGCAACGCCTCCACCACGGTGCGGCGGCTGGCGCGGGGATTGGGCTGACCGGGCGGTTGGAGAGGAGAACAATCGACATGAATGCTCCAACCAAGACGCTCGTCATGCCGTCGCCAGCCACCGGCTCCAACCGGTTGCGCATCCTGAAACAGGTCGAGAGGAAGCTGCTCTGGCTGTCGGCGTGGATGATTTATAATGCAAACCACATCCGCCCCAACCGGGACGGGCTGAAGGTGGGCGGGCATCAGGCGTCCTGCGCGTCGGTGATCTCCATCATGGCGGCGCTCTATTTCGAGATCGCTCGCCCGCAGGACCGCATCGCGGTGAAGCCGCACGCCGGGCCGGTGTTCCACGCGATCAACTACCTGCTTGGCCGCCAGACGCTGGAGAAGATGCAGGGGCTGCGCCAGCTCGGCGGCGCACAGTCCTATCCGTCGCGCGTGAAGGACGGGCCAGAGGTGGATTTCTCCACCGGCTCGGTCGGGCTCGGCGTGGCGATGACCACGTTCTCCGCGCTGATGGCAGACTATGTGCGCCTGCACGGTCTGGGACGCAGCGATCTTCCCGCCGGGCGGCACATCGCCATCGCCGGCGACGCGGAGCTCGACGAAGGCAACATCTACGAGGCGTTGCTCGAGGGCTGGAAGCACGACGTCCGCAATCTCTGGTGGATCGTCGACTACAACCGCCAGAGCCTCGATTCCGTGGTGCCCGACCGGCTGTTCGGCTGCATCGAAGGTCTGTTCCGCGACATGGGCTGGAACGTCGTCACCATCAAATACGGCCGCAAGCTGGAAGCCGCCTTCGCGCGCGAGGGCGGCGAGGCCCTGCGCGCCTGGATCGATGACTGCCCGAACTCGCTGTATTCCGCGCTGACCTTCCAGGGCGGTGCCTCGTGGCGCCAGGCGCTGCTGGCCGACCTCGGGCGGTCAAAGGCGCGCGCCATCGTCGATAAGCTGTCGGACGAAGAACTCGGCGCGTTGATGACCAATCTCGGCGGCCACGACATCGAGACGATGATCGAAACTCTGCGCGCCGAGGCCGCGGGCGACCAGCCGACCTGTTTCATCGCCTACACGATCAAGGGCATGGGACTGCCATTCGCCGGCCACAAGGACAATCACGCGGGCCTGATGACGAAGGAGCAGATGGAGGGATTCCGCACCTCCATGGGCATCCGGCCCGGCCACGAATGGGACCCGTTCGAGGGGCTCGACGTGCCGGAACAGGAATTGCGCCAGTTCCTGGATGCGTGCCCGTTCGCGACGCCGCTGACGCCGCAGGGTCGCGTGCTGACCGCGCCGTTGGTTGCCGTCCCGGCCGAATTGCCGACACCGCAGCTTGCGGGTCGCAAGCTCTCCACCCAGGCGGGGTTCGGCGACATCCTCGCCGAGATCGGCCGCGGCCAAGGGGAGCTGAAGGCGCTGGCCGAACATATCGTCACCACCTCGCCCGACGTGACGGTGTCGACCAATCTTGGACCATGGGTGAACCGGCGCGGCATCTTCGATCGCCATACGCGCAACGACGTGTTCCGCGACGCGAAGCTGGCGAGCGCGCAGCGCTGGGGCATGTCGCCCAAGGGCCAGCACATCGAGCTCGGCATCGCGGAGCAGAACCTGTTCCTGCTGCTCGGCGCGGCGGGGCTGACGCCGGCGATGACCGGCGCGCGGCTGCTGCCGGTGGGCACGGTCTATGACCCGTTCGTCAACCGCGGCCTCGATGCGCTGATCTATGCCTGCTACCAGGACGCGCGTTTCCTGCTTGTCGGCACGCCGTCCGGGCTGACTCTGGCTCCGGAGGGCGGACAGCATCAGTCGGTCAACACGCCGCTGATCGGCATGGCCGCCGATCGCCTGGCGAGCTTCGAACCGGCGCATGTGGACGAACTGGCTGTGCTGATGCGGCATGCGTTCGATCATATGCAGCGGGCCGACGGGTCATCGGTGTGGCTGCGCCTGTCGACCCGCCAACTCGAGCAGCCCGCGCGTGCGCTGGATAAGGACGCTGTGATCGCGGGGGCCCATTGGGTGGTGCCGCCGGCGCAGGGCGCCCGCATCGCGATTGGCTACCAGGGTCCGGTTGCACCGGAAGCGGCGGCCGCCTTCGCCGAACTGCAGGCGGAGGAGCCGGGGGCTGGGCTGCTTGCCATCACCAGTCCGGATCGGCTGCATGCCGGCTGGCTTGCCGCGCTGCGCGCGCGCCGAGCCGGCACCCGAGGTACTACGTCGCATATCGAGCAGGTGCTGGCGCCGCTCGCGCCTGGTGCGGCATTGGTCACCGTGCTGGACGGCCATCCGGCGACGCATGCGTGGCTCGGCAGCGTGCGCGGCCAGCGTGTGATCCCGCTTGGGCCAGACCATTTCGGCCAGAGCGGCGACATCCCCGATCTCTACCGCGAATACGGCATCGACACCGACGCCATCCTCGACGCCTGCGCGCAGGCGCTGCTGGCGCGCGGCTGAGAGTTAACCGGCAAGCTTCTCCATGCGCTGCGCGAATTCGACTGTGCTGAGTGTGCCGTTCCAGTAGTCGATCAGCGCCTCGGCGTTGCGCGTGATCCAGCGGGCGACGAGAACGAAATCGCGTGCAGTCAGCTCCCCGCTGATCAGGCGCGGCCTGCGGCGGATCGCGACAACAGCAGTGTTGCTCGCGTCCATTCGATCTCCCGGCGCCAGGCAGAGCTTGATCCATGCATCGTGACGCGCGCGCCCTCGAGGGCTGACCCAGATCGTCATGGGCAGGCCGGTGTGGCGGGGGTACAGGTTTGCCATTTCGAACGTATCGTTGGGCTCGGTATCGTGCTGAGCCTTGACGATTCGTTTCGATCCACCGCTTCTCTTCAGAGCGAGCCGCGTTGCCATAATCGTAAACGTCTTCACGCCGGACGTTAGCACAAAACCCCATCGCGAGCCACCGGCGAGGCTTGACTCCACAGACGCTTCTTCCCGACGCTGGATGCATGGAATGGGAGGAAATTTCATGGCCGATCTCGACCCACGCCGCCAGAAGCTGAAGGACGAGTTCATCGCCGCGCGCGGCTACTGGAGCGAGCTGTGGGACGGCGTGCTGCAGCTTTCGCCGGAGTTCTTCGAGGCATACAGCGCGTTCTCCTCCGTCCCCTGGAAACACGGCACGCTGCCGCCGAAGATCAAGGAACTGATCTACGTCGCGATCGATGCCTCCACCACGCATCTCTACAATCCCGGCACGCGCATCCACATCGCCAACGCGCTGAAACAGGGTGCGACGCGCGACGAGGTGATGGAGGTGCTGCAGATCGTCTCGGTGCTCGGCATCCATACCATGTCGACCGGGCTGCCGATCCTGATCGACGAGCTGCGCAAGTCCGGCCGCGGCAGCGACGTGAAGGAAGGCCCACTGACCGCGGAACAGGAGAAGCTGAAGCAGGAATTCGTCACCAACCGCGGCTACTGGAATCCGGTTTGGGAACAGCTGCTGCAGCACTCGCCGGAATTCTTCGACGCCTACACGCGACTTTCCTCGGTGCCGTGGCAGCACGGCACGCTGGGACCGAAGATCCGAGAGCTGATCTACATCGCGATCGACGCGGCGACCACGCATCTCTATCTGCCGGGACTGCGCACGCATATCCGCAACGCGCTCGGCCACGGCGCGACGGTGGCCGAGATCATGGAAGTGCTGGAGCTGACCAGCGTGCTCGGCATCCACACCATCACCGAAGGCGTGCCCGCGCTGCTCGACGAAGCGAAGAAGGCCGGAATGACCTGACGCTGGCTCGCGTCCGTACTGCTGCTTCAGAGTTGCCGCGGCACGTGTGAGGTCGATCCTGCCCAGTGAAATAGTCTCGGGCTTGCCGATACGATGCGGATCGCTAGTGTTCGGCTGTGATGCCTGACGAGCGTGATGCCTGACGAACTTCGTGTGCCGGGCTTCGACCCGGCCATTCTGCTCGATGCCGAGGTCGAGATGATCGCCCGGACGGCACGCGGCGAGGTCGCGACATTTCCCGAGGCAGCGCCACCCATTATCCGTGCCTCCTTCCTCCGCCACCTGCTGCTGGGACTTCCCGCGGGGTCCCCGGGTCAAGCCCGGGGAGAGCCGTGGCCGATCCGCCTGCCGGGCGTGCGCATCCGCAATGCTCGGATCGAGGGCACGCTAGACCTTGCCGACTGTGCAGGGCCGGGCGGCGCGGGCCTGCCGGCGCTGGCACTGGAGTGCTGCGAAATCGCCGCACCGATCGACCTGACCAATGCGCGGCTGGCGCGGCTCTCGCTGCGCGGCAGCCGCATTGCCGAGGTGCAGGCGCGCGGCGTCAAAATCGATGGTTCATTCGACTTTTCCGCCGTTGGTCCGCTGGGCGACGATGCCTGGATCGATGCGCATGGCGCGGTGATCGACGGGGACCTTCTGGGACGCGCGGCGCGTCTGCATGCCCCGCCGCCGCGCCCGGGCATCGCACACCGCGATGCGCGCTTTGCACTGCGCCTGTCCGGCGCCACGATCCGCGGCAGCATCGACCTGATGGGTGGCTTCGTCGCGATTGGCGGGGTCGCGCTCGATACCGCGCATGCGCGCGGCGACGTGGTCGCGCGGGCGGCGCGCGTCACCGCCGGAGAGGGCGATGCGATCGGCGCCCAGGCTGCGCGGTTCGACGGCGTGGTCATTCTGGGCGACGGCTTCACCGCCGATGGCGTGATCTGGCTGATGGGAGCGCGGATCGCCGGCACGCTCGACATGAACGGCGCCAGGCTGGCGAACCGGGCCGAAGACGGAACCGCCGTCGTGCTGGCGGCGGACACTGCCGAGATCGGCGGGTCGGTCCTGATGCGCAACGGCTTTGCTGCCGAGGGCGCGATCAGCCTGCGCGGCGCGAAAATCGGCAGCAGCCTGGAATGCGACGGCGCAAGTCTGGCGAACCCCAGCGAGGATGGCTCCGGCCTGGCCCTGGCGGCCGACCACGCGCAGATCGGCGGCGCGGTGCTGCTGCGCAATGGCTTCGCCGCGCGTGGCGCGGTCAGCCTCATGGGCAGCAAGATCGGCGGCAACCTGGAATGCGACGGCGCCAGCCTGGCGAACGCCACCGCCGATGGCACCGGCGTCGCGCTCGCGGCAGAGAACGCGGTGATCGGCGGGGCCGTGCTGCTGCGCCACGGCTTCACCGCACGCGGCGGTGTCAGCCTGCTCGGCGCGACGATCGACAGCAACGTGGAGTGCTGCGGCGCGTCGCTGGAGAACTGGTCGGAGAGCGGGTCGCGCGAGACGTTGCGGCTGACCAATGTCGAGATCGCCGGCGACGTCCTGCTCAATCTGGGCTTCGCCAGCCTCGGCTATGTCAGCCTCTGGGGCACGAAGATCGGCCGCGACCTCGATTGCTCTGGCGCGACCTTCATAGGCCCGTCGCCCGCGACCACCAGCCGATCGACGGCGGGCGCTGTCGTCGCCACCAATCTGGCGGTCGCCGGGGACCTGAAGCTTATCGATGCCGTGATCCTCGGACGGCTCGACTGCGAGCACCTCGAGGTCGGCGGCAGCCTGATCTGGGACGGACTGCGCTTTCCTCGTGAGATCAGCCGCGGCGGGACGCGCCATCGCTATCGCGCCGGGCTCGATGCGCCCGCTCGGCTGCTTCTGTCGCATGCACGCATCGGCGCGGCGATCATGGCGCGCGACCTCGTCGCCGAGGTGGAGCTTTCGATCGACCTCGGCGGTGCACGGGCAGGCACGCTGGAGGACGAAGGGTTCCCGGCCGGCTGGGGTGTCGGACGATCGAAGCAGGGCAAGTTCTGCACGCTCAACCTCGACGGGTTCGTCTACGATCGGTTCGGCCATCTGCCTTCCGGCGAAGCCAGTGGCGTTGGCGTTGCCCTGTTCGCCTTCGGGCGCTGGGCATCGCTGCTCGGTCGCGGGCACTCGGCGTCCTGGGCCGTCCGCCTGGCACGGCGGCTGCTTCACGTGCAGCGCGCTCACGTGGCGCAGCGGCTGGCCTGGGTGCGGCGCCAGCAACACAAAGCGAACGAATTCCATCCGCAGCCGTATCGGCACCTGGCAAGGGTGCTGCGTACGCAGGGGCACTACCAGGCGGCCCGCGAAGTGGCGATCGCCGAGCAATGGGCAACGCCTGCTTCCAACTGGGTGTCGCGCCTGTTGCGCCCGATGTGGGGGCTCAGCTTCGGCTTCGGCTTCTCGCCGGGCCGCGCCACGGTGACCCTGGCGCTGCTGCTGGCGCTCGGCACCGGCGGTGTCTGGTGGGCCTGGAAGCAGGCTCACGTTCTCGTCATCAATTATTCCTATGCGATGACCGAGGTCACCGACTCGCCGGCGTTCCTGCGGGCTGACCGGATGGATCTCACCAGCCCGGCGCCACCCTGTGGCAAGCACGACATCCTGCCGCTGTTCTATGCCATGGACATGATGCTGCCGGTGATCGCGCTGCACCAGGAGGCCAAATGCTATGTCGACACGCGGCCGGGCACGGAAATCTGGCAGGTGCTCTGGTCAGTCTACTCGTTCCTCGGCAAGCTCGCGACGTCGCTGGCGCTGCTGACCTATTCGGGCGTGCTGAAGCCGAAGGAAGAGGCCTGACCGCTCAGCGGAAAATCGAATGAGGCCCGGAGGAAGCCAGGGCTGGCGCGGCCGCCACGGCATCCCGTCCAGACGCGCCGGAGGTGGTGCCTTTCCTGGCCGGGTCGGCGGGCTTGGCCGCGGGTTCGCCGGATGAAGCCCCCAGGGCGCGGGACAGCTTCATGGCGGCATCCAGCACGAGCGGCAGCAGGGCCCGCGGCCGCGGCGGGCGCATGCGCATCGTGGGGGCACTGACCGACAGCACGGCCACGACCTGGCCGGAGGCATCCCGCACCGGAGCGGCGACGGTGGCTGCGCCGGCGACGACTTCGTCGGTGGTCAGCAGATAGCCGCGGGTGCGGATGCGCTGCAGGTCGGCGGCGATCCACGCCGGGTCGGTCCGTGTGGCGGGGGTGAAGCGTGGCAGGCGCTGGGCCAGTACCTGGGTCTGCACCGCTTCCGGCGCATGCGCCAGCAACTGGCGGCTGGAGCCGGCGTGCAGCGGCTGGCGCTTGCCGACCTCGCTGTAGACGCGGAGGCCCGGGTCGGTCTGGAAGATCGCAATCGTCTCGCTCTCCAGGCCATCCCGGACGCGGAGATAGACGTTTTCGCCACTGGTCTTGCCGAGCGCGACGAGAAACGGCATGGCCGTGGCGGCGAGCGCGCCCTGTTCGACTGCTGCCCGTCCCAGCACGCCCCAGCGCGCTCCGAGTCGCCACATCCCGCGCGCCTCGTCCTGGATGGCGAAGCCGCGTGCCTCCAACGTCCGCAGCAGGCGGAACCCGGCTGTACGGGTACATCGGGCCTCGTCCGCGAGGGCGGCCAGGGGGGCCGGGCCGATGCGCGAGAGCGCCTCCAGCAGGTCGAGTGCGCGGCCGACCGCGGCAATACTGTAGTCGCGTGCCGGCGTGGCGCTGTCGGACTTCTCGTGCGAGCCGTTGCCGGAGCGGGGGCGCGGCCGGCCCTTGCCGTTGCTGCGGCTAGCCTGGGCCATGGGGACACCTACGAAATGATATCGATCGAAACCAAGCTAGCACGGGCCGGTCGGGTTTGGCATCGGGGCGAGTGGCGGAATGGGGGTAAATATCGCGCAAGGCCATGCCGTGGAATGCTACTGAAGGGGCCGGACATTGTCACTGTGGCGGGCCGTGGTCAAAGGGCTGGAGCAGGAAAGGCAGCATTGCCCGCGGATGACCTGCGGATTCATCCGTCCACTTGGAGCGGCGTCAGTAGCAAGGAAGTTTCCACAGTAGAGTCGAGGAAGGGCGCGGTGCCGCGTGAGCGGTCCGTTTCCCCTCCCCGCTCATCAAACCGGACGTGCGGATTTCCCGCATCCGGCTTTCCGACTGGCTTCGTGGCAGACTCACGCCGTTGCGCCCGCTCTGCGGCACACGCGTGGACGCAGCACACCGAGTGTGCCGAACACCGCGTCCATGCGGATCTGCCGACTGCCGCGCGACGGCAGCTTGTGGCGCCGGGCGAGAAAGTTGCGCACACGGTCATACAGGTGCGCCTCGATCACCCGGTCCGTGGTGTAGTGGGAGCCGGGACTGAAGTAGCCGCACCATCCCCGCAGCAAGCGGTTCAGCGTGTCGCGCACCTCCTCCCATGCCCCCATGTTCCCCGGCACCAGGATCGCGCCCACCTTGTCCTTCAGACGCTGCACGCTCTTCTGAGGCCCCCGGACTTGATCCGGGGGACTCGCACCCGTGTACCAGCGCCCCTCCTGCCGGAAGCAGTGCGGGCCGAAGCTGCAGCCCAGGAAGTCGAACCGCTCCTGCCGTGCATCGCGCAAGCAGGTCTTGGTGCGGTTCAGGCTCAGCCCCAGGCTTGTCGCTGCGAAGGCGGGGGCGCGTCACCACGCGATCCGTCCACGCCAGCGCCTCGGCCGCATAACGCCGGCTGAGGATGACGAAGTCGTCCGCGTAGTTGATGACATGCGCCTGCCAGGCCTCGCCCCGGCCGCTCTGTCGCCAGTGCTTCAGGAAGCGGTTCATGTAGAGGTTGGCGACCGTCGTGTGCATCGCTGCATTAGACCGTCAGGGTTCCGAATGGCTGGGCGCAGTCGCGCGGATCTGTCGGAGAATCTTACAGCGGAGCCAGACGAGGGGGTCCAGAAGCCAAGTAACCTATTGAATTCACGATGTTTTCATCTGTGGCGTGATTCTTGCATGGGAAGATCGATATCGCAACTGCCAACGGACGGTGGATGCATCCTGAGGGGAATCCGCGTGCACCACAGCGTCCTGCCCACGGTACTGCTGTCGGCCATTGCAGCGGCCTGTGTTGCCGCGCCGGCAAGTGCGCTGGTGATAACCCCGACGTTCGACAGCTCGATCACCGCCGCCGCCAATGCCGCCGATATCGAAGGCGCTGTCTACACTGCCGTCGATGCCATCGCTGGCCTGTACAGCGATCCCGCCACCGTCAACATCCTCTTCAAGACCGGAGCTGGCAGCTTTCTCGGCTCGAGCAGCAGCGGTTTCTATACCGCCTCGTACAGTTTTTACAGGAGCTTGCTCGCGTTCGACGGCGCCGCACACCCGGCGAACACCGCTCTGGCAACAGCGCTTGTCAATCTGCCGAAGGGCAACGACTCGAACGGGACCAGGAACATCGCCGCCACCAGCGCGAATTTCCGGGCTGGGCTGGGGGTCGCCGCCGCCACGCCGTGCTTCAACGCCAGCGGGAATTTCGTCAGCGGGTGCGGCCAGACCTTTGACGGCGTCATCACTCTCAGCAGCAGCGAACCGATCGACTACAAGCGGCCGGTGCCGGCATATAACGGCCATAATCTGCAGTACGACGGCGTGCGCGTGATCGAGCATGAGACGGATGAAATTCTCGGCGGTGGCGGCGCCGGTTCCACCCTCAACGACATTGCGGCGTTTGGTCAGAACAACTCGCATGACCCGTTCACCTTCCTTGACGGTCCGCTTGACCTCTACCGCTACTCTGGTCCCAACACGCCGAGTTTCACCACGTCCGGTTCGGCAACCTCGTATTTCTCCATAGACGGCGGAGTGACCGACATCGTCGGGTTCAACCAGCACTCCGGCGGTGACTTCGCCGATTTCGGCCCGACGATCTTCGCGTGCCCGGCACCTGGCGTCGGCGGTCGGGGCTTTGTGCAGGACGCGTTCAGTTGCAACAACATCGAGGCAGACGTGACCCGGACGTCGCCCGAATTCCCCATGCTGGCAGCGATCGGCTACGATCCGGCTCCCGAGCCCAGCTCGCTGGTGTTGTTGGGAACGGCGCTGTTTGCCACACGTTTGCTGCGTCGGAGGCGTACGAAGACCCGGTAGGCGTCCCGCTCACGGCGCCATGCCGCCCCGCCTCAGTGCATGCGTTCGATCTGGTCGGCCCGCAGCTTCACGACCTCCGGGCCACCCGGCAGATCGGCAATCTCCACAGCATACGCCGCGCCCCGGTCATAAACCGCGACCACGGTTCCGCACGTATCCTTCGGAATGCTATAACCCTCAGCCTCTACGTTGCGTGTCACGCGCACGGCCTCAAACTCCGCAATAGGCGGGGACAGGATGGCGCCATGGTCCCCTGACGTGTTGCGGGAGGATGTGTCCATGGCGCGACCAATATCATCCAAGCCTTGCCGGAAGAAGCTTCCGGAATATTTGGGTGCCCAAGCGCCGGACCTGATCGCAGGTGGCCATGCACTTGCGGCCTGCTCCCTGCGGATGCACCTATTCGATAGAACCCCCTTGGTTGGTACGGTCATGGCGAGCGTGGACCTGCGGCGTCCGGCAAGGTTCAGTTCTGCCGTATTTTTCAAACGCGTGAGAAGATCACCGAAAGAGGGCTCGCTGAAACCAGCACGCGGTTGAACCCCGCAGGTTCGGTCATCTTGAATATGATCGGTGAGGGTCGCACCCGGGGCAAGGCCGGTCTCCTGGAAATCGCGGCGTGCAACAATCAAAACTGCGCTGCCATCTGGGTGTCCTTGACACCCATTCTGCCCCAATTCGTACATCTTTGGTTGCTGTTCAGCTACGAGCAAACGCGGGAACTCGGTTCCGGCAACAACCAGCCCGCGATGAACAAAACGATCGTGGAAGGGATTGCGTTTCCGCTCCCGCCTCTGGCGGAGCAAGAGGCAATTGATGAAGCTGTCGAAGACCAGCTCTCGGTCATCGACCATCTGAAATCCGATAGCGGAACGAAAATGAAGGCTGCGCAATCCCTCCGCCAGTCCATCCTGCGCCACGCCTTTACCGGCCAGCTCGTGCCGCAGGACCCGGTCGACGAACCCGCGTCCGAACTGCTGAAACGCATTGCCGCCGAGCGCGAGGCACGCATGCACGAGGCCGCCGCCGCGAAGCGGCCCGCCAAGCCCGCGGCCGGCCCCGGCACGGCCAAGCGTGGCCGGCCTCGCAAGGCGCTGGTACCCGCCTGACCGGCCCAACCGGATAGCCAATGGCACCCGCCCCGCTACGCCAGGAAGCCGGATTATGCTACACGATAGCGGGCCGACACCGCTGATCGCCCCTCTCACGACCGGAGCCAGCCATGCATGTCGCCGTCAGCAGCAAGCGAGAGATCCTGGCCGAACTGTGCCGGCGCTTTCATGTCCGGCGGCTGGAGGTCTTCGGGTCCGCCACCCGCAACGAAGACTTCGACGCACAGCGCAGCGACGCCGACCTGCTGATCGAGTTCGAACCCGGCGCCGAACCCAGCCTGGCCGGATTTGTCGACGTGAAGGAAGCGCAGGAGCAGGTCATCGGGCGGCCGGTTGACCTGATCGACCGGATATCCGTCGAGCAAAGCCGCAACTACCTGCGCCGTCGTCGCATCCTTCAGGAAGCGGAGCCGATCTATAGCGCCTGACGAGCCACCGGCTGCTCCTGGTCGGGGAACCGGAGTTCCGTTATCAATTCGGGATGAGCATCGAGCAGACGCAGGAGCTGGATGGTGGGTCCGCTCGGTTCGACAAGGCTCCGCTCGTATTTGTCAAAGGCTCTGGCCCCGACCCGGAACACGGCACCCGCCGCGCGTTGACTGAGCCGCAGCTTGTGGCGAATGCGGCGGATCGTTGCCGGTGACGGCAGGCCATCGACCTGCTCCTTCAACACTCGCAGGGCATCGTCGGCCGCCGCCATATCGGCGCCGACATGCACCGATTCGCCATCCCCGTTCGGGTAGTACCCGGGCAGATCGACCACGATCTCATGCGCCTTATAGCGCACCGTGAAGGGACGCGTGTCGCGACGCAGCTCCTGCCCGGTTTCTGAGCAGGGCATGGTCGGCGGCAACGTCTGCTCCTTGTCAGCCATCGTCATCTCTCCTTGAACGACATCACCCGGAACTCCGTCAGCACGTCGGCCTGGAACTTGACGTAGAGCACCAGGCCACCGCCTGGCGCGCGGTAGACGCCCTGCCAGGTCCGGTCATCGGCAACGGCATCGGCCCCGCTGCGTCAGGAGGCGGCGTCATGCTATGCAACGGCCCATGCGGGGCGGGCGCCGCCAATCGCCCCTCACACGACCGGAGCCGACCATGCACGCCGCCGTCAGCACCAAGCGCGACACCCTGGCCGATCTGTGCCGACGCTTCCATGTCAGGCGGCTGGAGGTCTTCGGTTCGGCCGCCCGCGGCGTGGACTTCGACGCGGAGCACAGCGACGCCGACCTGCTGATCGAATTCGAACCGGGCGCGGAGCCCGACCTGGCAGGCTTTCTCGACCTGAAGGAGGCGCTGGAACAGGTCCTCGGGCGGCCCATCGACCTGGTCGACCGCCG
The DNA here is from genome assembly GCA_041487355.1 of Acetobacteraceae bacterium. Classification (GTDB taxonomy): domain Bacteria; phylum Pseudomonadota; class Alphaproteobacteria; order Acetobacterales; family Acetobacteraceae; genus JAMXLO01. Next base: position 22,869 of record JBGPND010000017.1, read on the forward strand.
GTCCGTCGAGCAAAGCCGAAATTACCTGCGCCGCCGCAGAATCCTCCAGGAAGCGGAGCCGATCTTTGTGGCGGGATGAACCGCTGTTGCTGGACATGCTGCCGGCGACGCGCTCAGCTTTGTCGAGGGCCTCGACCAGGCGGAGTTCAACGCCAGCCGGCTGCACCAGGCTGCCGTGATCCGGTGCCTTGAAATCATCAGCGAGGCAGCGGCGAAGGTGTCCGGGGAATTCCGTGACGCCCACCCCGATATCAAATGGCGCGAGATCATCGGCATGCGGCATCGGCTGATCCACAACTATGCCGATGTCAGGCTGGATGTCGTCTGGGACGTGGTGCAAGACAAGCTGCCCGGGTTGATCGCCGCACTGAAACCGCTTGTCCCACCGGGTGACGACGATGCCTGATGCCGTCCCCGATCCGGCCACCCCTTCGCGCCGGCCCCGCAACACCCTGGAACGCGCCTGATGGACACGTCACAGATTAGCAAGCGCGCCCGGAGCTACGCTGGCGTGTTGCGCATTTGCGACCCCGCCACGGGCATCAGAAGATGCCCGTGGCCATCCCCATGGCCAGGGCCGCGCCGACATCATGGCAGCGGTCCAGATCCTCGGGGCCGATGACCTTCGGCGCCAGGATCGCCTCCGGCGTCTGGGCGTGCGTACACACGATCAGCGGATCGGCGATGGGGCGGAGCCGCCATCCCGTGGCAATGCGGGCAATTTGGCGGGCGGCGTTCTCGCCGTCGCTGCCGGCGCAGATCAGCACCGCGTAGGGCCGGCCGTTGATGCGCTCCAGCACCGCGTAATACGTCCGGTCGAAGAACTCCTTCATCTGTCCGGCCATCGCCGCGAGGTTCTCGGGTGTGGCGAAGATGTAGCCATCGGCCGCAAGCACGTCCGCTCCCCGCGCCTCCGACGCAGCAAGCAGACGCACCTGCACGTCCGGCTCGACGCCGGCGCCGCGACAGGCGGCCTCCGCCATCTGCCTTGTGCCGCCGGTGCGGGAATGGAACACGATCAGCAGCGTTTTCATCAGTCCCACGCTGTCATTGCGAGGAGCGAAGCGACGCGGCAATCCCGATGTCGTTGCGCACCGACCACGAGATTGCTTCGCTGCGCTCGCAATGACAGTCGAACTTGATGCTACTTCAGTCAATCCGACAATGCTCTTGCAGCCAAGCCGGCTACGGCGCGCGGGATTGCACCGCCGCATGTCATGCGCCCAAAGTCATCGTCGTTCCGCTGACCAGGGAGGGCGCCATGCTGAAATCCGGCCGCGTCGTGTTCAGCCAGATGGACGAGGTGCTGTTCGGTGTGCCAGCCGCTCAGGCGGTTGCGGAACAGGCGAGACGGCTCGACGCCCAACGCGTCTTCCTGATGGTCAGCGGCACGCTCCATCGTGAAACCGACGAGATCGACAAGGTGCGTCGCGCGCTCGGCAATTGCTGTGCCGGCATCTTCGACCGCATGCCGCCGCACACGCCGCGGCGTGCCGTGATCGAAGCGGCGGAACTGGCGCGCGAGGCCGGTGCCGACCTGATCGCCACGATCGGCGGCGGCTCGATCACCGATGGCGCCAAGGCGGTGCAGCTCTGTCTCGCCAACGACATACGCACGCCCGAGGCGCTGGACGACTACCGACCGGTCAAGGGGCCGGACGGCGCGTTGGGCCCGCCGCCCTGCAACGCGCCGTCGGTCAGGCAGATCACGGTGCCGACGACGCTCTCGGCCGGCGAGTTGAGTGCCATCGCCGGTGTCACCGACGAACGGCACAGGGTGAAGGAACTGTTCCGCCATCCGCGGATCATCCCGCGCGCGGTGATCCTCGATCCGGCGATCACCGTGCACACGCCCGAGTGGCTGTTCCTGTCCACCGGCATCCGCGCGGTCGATCATTGCGTCGAAGGCATCTGCTCCGACGAGGCGCATCCGTTCGCCGACGCGCAGGCATTGCGTGGCCTGTCGCTGCTGTCGCGCGGCCTGCCACGCGTGAAGGCCGATCCGTCGGACTTGCAGGCCCGCCTCGACTGCCAGATGGACGCGTGGCTTTCGATGGGGCCGCTGGCAAGCGGCGTTCCGATGGGCGCCAGCCATGGCATCGGCTACGTGCTGGGTGCGGTGTTCGACATCCCGCACGGCCACACCTCGTGCATCATGCTGCCGTCGGTGACGCGCTGGAACAAAGCGGTGAACGCCGAGCGTCAGGCGCTGGTTGCCGCGGCGATGGACCATCCGGGCGACGATGTCGGCGACGTGCTGGATGCGTTCATCGCCGGTCTCGGCATGCCGCGCAGCCTGGGCGCGGTGAATGTCGGGCCGCGGGAATTCGATCGCATTGCCGAGCAGGCGATGGGCACGCCGTGGGTACCGCGCAACCCAAGGCGCATCGACGGTCCAGCGCAGGTGCGGGAGATCCTTGAGCTGGCAGCGTGATGCCGTTTGTCGAAAGGGGCGACCCATAGGCCCTACCCCTGCTGTCATGGCCGAACGTGTCCCGGCGATCCGTCGCGGCACCGGTGCTGGTACGGATGGCCGGGACACGCCCGGCCATGACGGTGAAGCATGGTCCCCGAACGTCGGAACCCTCCATCAGGCAGCGCTTCCCTTCCGGCTGCCCTGCATGGCCTGCCAGATCCGCAACGGCGTCGCCGGGCCGTCGAAGCCCGTGACACCGAGCGGTGCCAGGGCATCCAGTATGGCATTGCCGATCGCCGGGAATATGCCGACCGCGGCGGCCTCGCCGCAGCCCTTCACACCGAGCGGATTCGTGGTGCAGCGGATCCCGTTGAAATCCAGATTGAACGCGGGAAGGTCATCGGCGCGCGGCAGGGCGTAGTCCATGAACGAGCCGGCAATCGGCTGACCCGATTGCGGATCGTAGACCGCATGCTCCAGCAGCGCCTGGCCGGCGCCCTGGGCGATTGCACCATGTGCCTGGCCGGACGCGATCATCGGGTTCACCAGCACGCCGTAGTCGTCCACCGCGGTATGCCGCACGAGCGAAACGAAGCCGGTGTCGCGGTCGATCTCCACCTCGACCACATGCGTGCCGTTGGGGAACGTCATCGCCTCGCGCGTCCACGCGTGGTAAGTGTCGAGTGGCGCGCCCGCTTCGCGCGCACGGGCGGCCACGGCGAGCAGAGACATCGACATGTTGGTGCCGGCCACGACGAAGTGACCGTCCTCGAAGCGAATGTCCGCCTCCGCCGCCTCAAGCGCCTCGGCGGCGATCCGCTTCCCCTTCGCGATGATCTCGTCGGAGGCGCGCCAGATCGCCGTGCCGCCCATATAGGTCGCCCGCGAGCTGCCGTGCCCGCCGCCCGTCGGGATCAGGTCGGTGTCGCCCTGACGCAAGCGGATGCACTCATTCGGCAGGCCAAGGCGATCGGCGAGGATCTGCGGGAACGTCGTCTCGTGGCCCTGGCCGATGGTCTGCGTGCCGGTGATCAGCGACACGGTGCCATCCGCTTCGAAGCGGATATCGACGTTCTCGTGCGGCGAGCCGCCGGTTCCCTTGATGTGATAGGCAAATCCAAGACCGCGCAGGCATCCGCGCGCTTCGCTCGCACCGCGTCGTGCCGCAAACCCGGGAAAGTCCGACTGGGCGAGTGCCCGGTCGAACGTTTCGGCGAAATGGCCGCTGTCCACCACGAAGCCCAGCGCGTTGGTCATCGGCATCGCGTCGGCCGGGACCATGTTGCGGCGCCGCAGATCGGCCCGGTCGAAGCCGCATTGCCTGGCGGCGCGGTCGATCAGCTTCTCGATGATGTTGACCGACTCGGCAAAGCCGGGCGCACGGGTGACGCCGATCGGCGTGGTGTTGGTGAGCACCGCCCTGATGTGCAGCGCGATGGCGGCAATCCGGTAGATCGTGCCTTGCAGATGGATGTACTGATTGGTCTGCACGGCGCCCGAGCCGCCGGCCATGTATGCGCCGATGTTGGCGACGCTGGTGACGCGGAGCGCAATAAACCTTCCATCCGCATCGAGCGCGAGGGCCGCCTCGGCCTGATGGTCGCGCGCCTGATGGTCGGAAACGAAGCCTTCGCTTCTTGTGGCGATCCACTTCACCGGGCGACCGACAAGTTTCGCCGCCCACAGGATCAGTGCATGCTCCGCATAGGTGAAGTTCTTCGCGCCGAAGCCGCCGCCGACATCGGGTGCGATGAACCGCACGGCGGCCGGCGGGACGCCCAGAGCGCGGGAAGTGGCGTCGCGATTGCCATGGATGTTCTGGCTGGAGACATGCAGGGTATAGCGGTCCAATGCCGCGTCGTAGCTGCCGACCGCGCCGCGCGGCTCCATCGGGTTGGTGACGATGCGATGGTTGTCGAGGTGCAGCGACACGACATGCGCGGCGGCAGCGAACGCCGCGTCGACCGCTTTCCCATCGCCGGTGTGCCAGTCGAGGCAGACATTGCCCGGCACCTCGGCGGAGATCTCCGGCGCCTCGGCAGCACAGGCCGCATCGGCGGTGGTCACCGCGGGCAGCTTCACGTAATCCACTGTCACCAGCTCGACTGCATCGAGCGCCTGGGCACGCGTTGCCGCGACGATCAGGGCGACCGGTTCGCCGACATGGCGGATTTTTCCCTGCGCCAGCAACGGCTGCGGCGCGAAGGCGAAGGGCTCGCCGGTCTGGACATTGGCCTCCACGGTTGGCCGCATCGGCTGCAGCCCGTCAGCGCTGGCATCCGCGCCAGTGAGCACGGCGAGCACGCCCGGCGCCGCGCGCGCGGCGGCGACGTCGATGGCTGCGATGCGCGCGTGGGCGTGGGGCGAGCGCAGCAGGACGGCGTGCACGAGACCGTCGAAGCGAAGGTCATCGAGATACGCGCCGTGGCCGGTAACGAAACGGGCATCCTCCCGCCGCTTGGGCGCATCGCCGATCACAGAACGCATTGTCATGACCACTCCCTCCATCGTCATGCTCGTCCCCGGACTTGATCCGGGGATTGACCCGGCCATCTATTCCAGCACCGTGCCGCTAGGGATGCCCGGGTCAATCCCCGGATCAAGTCCGGGGACGGGCATGACGATGTGAGGACGACATGACCACTCGACGCCAACTGCGCCTCGGCGCGTTCATGCGCCCCACAACCATCCACACCGCGGCATGGCGCTATCCTGGCGCCTACCCCGACGCGAACTTCAACTTCACGCACCTGAAGCGCTTCGCCCAGACGCTGGAGCGCGGCAAATTCGACGCGTTCTTCATGGCCGACCACCTGGCCGTGCTCAACATGCCGATCAACGCGCTGAAGCGCAGCCACACGGTCACGTCGTTCGAGCCGTTTACGCTGCTGTCGGCTCTGGCCGTGCTCACCGATCACATCGGCCTCATCGCCACCGGCTCGACCACCTTCGACGCGCCCTTCCACGTCGCGCGCCGGTTCGCCTCGCTCGACCATCTGAGCGGCGGGCGCGCCGCCTGGAACATCGTCACCACCTCCAACCCGGACGCGGCGCTGAACTTCGGCCTCGAAAAGCATATGGAGCACGACGAACGCTACCGCCGTGCCCGTGAATTCTACGACGTCGTCACCGGCCTGTGGGACAGTTGGGCGGAGGATGCGTTCATCCGCGATGTCGAAACGGGTGAGTATTTCGATCCGGCGCGCATGCACGTGCTGAACCACAAGGGCGAGTATTACTCGGTCCGCGGCCCACTCAACATCGCCCGCCCCGTCCAGGGTTGGCCGGTCATCGTGCAGGCCGGCGCGTCGGACGCCGGACGCCAGCTCGCCGCCGAAACCGCCGAGGTGATCTTTGCCGGCTCCGGCGACCTGGCGGGCGGACGGGCGCTCTATGCCGACGTGAAGGGCCGCATGGCGAAGCTCGGGCGCAACCCCGACCATCTGAAGATCCTGCCTGGCGCCTTCGTCGTCGTCGGCGAGTCGCTGGATGAAGCGCGCAAAAAGCGCGCCCGGCTGGACAGCCTGGTGCACTACGACAGCGCCATCGCCTCGCTGTCGATCGCGCTCGGCCACGATGCGTCAGGCTTCGACCCGGATGGCCCGCTGCCCGAAATCCCCGAGAGCAACGCGAGCAAGAGCGGGCGCGAGCGGGCTATCGCATTGGCGAAACGGGAGAACCTCACGGTGCGGCAGCTCGCCCAGCGTCTCGGCGGCTACGGCGGCCCGGCGCTGCTCGGCACGCCGAGCATGATCGCCGACCAGATGGAGGAGTGGCTGATGACGGAAGCCTGCGACGGCTTCAACATCATGTTCCCCTACCTGCCGGGCGGGCTGGATGATTTCGTCGATCGCGTCGTGCCCGAGCTGCAGCGGCGCGGCCTGTTCCGGCGCGAATACGAGGGTAAGACGCTGCGGGAGAATCTCGGCCTGCCGCGGCCGGAAAACCGGTTCTTCCCGGCCGAGACGGTCAAGCCACTTCGCAGAGCGTAGACGCCACATCCAGCGTCGTTGCCCGCCGCAGGTCGCGCGGCTGGGTTTCGTCGTGGGCGCGGCCGCGATGCATCGTGCAGCGGTTGTCCCAGATCACCAGGTCGCCCACCCGCCACTCATGGCGATACACGAAGGCGGGCTGGGTCGCGTGAGCGTTCAGGTCGAACAGCAGCAGGCGACCATCGGCAATCGGCCAGCCGACGACGTGCGATGCGTGCGCGGACAGATAGAGCGTCTTGCGCTGCGACCCCGGATGCAGTCGCACCAGACGCTGCGGCGATGGCGGGTATTTCTCGCGCTCGCCGGGCGGGAATTCGGTGAAGCCGATCTGGCCGCGCGACCAGAACACGTCGTGCTGCACGATCAGCCCGTCGATCGCTGCCTTCGTCGCGTCCGGCAGCGCATCGTAGGCGGCGCGCATGTCGGCGAACTCGGTCTCGCCGCCGCCCAGCGCCGAAGCGGGCGGCACGGTGACCGCGTGCAGCATTCCCAGCACCACCGGCACCGGCATGTAGGACGCGTCGGTGTGCCACAAGCGGTTGCCAAGGCTGTCCAGCCGCCGACGATCGTCCAATGCACGCACCTGGTTGTCCTCGTCCAGGTTCGAGATGTCGCCGATCTGCGGAATTGCCAGGCGGCGCCTGCCGCCGCGCGCGGCTGACCGGCCGATCTCGAGTTCGCCGAACCTGGCTGCGAAATCGCGTAATTGCGCGTCGTCCAGGCGCTGGTCATGGAAGACCAAGACCGCATAGTGGTCGATTGCGTCCCAGATCGCGCGGACCGTCTCCGCATCGACAGGCCGGCTGAGATCCACGCCACTGGCCTCAGCGACGAACAGCGGATGCAGCTTGCGCAGCTCGATGGGCATGACCGTCCTCCCCGCCCCGGACGATTGCATAGAAGCCGGCGCAATCACAGCCTCAGGCATCGGCGAGCAGCCGGTGCAACGCTTCCGCGTCTGACGCCTGTCGCAACCGCTGCACAAATGCATCGTCGCGCAGCGGGCGGGACAGGGCGGCGAGGGTTGCCAGGTGCTGGTTGCCGGCACTGGCAGGCGTCAACAGCAGCATGACCAGATCGACCGGGCGACCGTCGATCGCCGCGAAGTCGATCGGCCGGGCCAGTCGCACGAACAGCGCAAAGAACTGTGACAGCGCATCGAGGCGCGCGTGCGGCAGGGCAAAGCCCTTGCCCAGGCCGGTGGAGCCGAGATTTTCCCGCGCCTGCAAGGCCTCGAGGATCAGGCGCTGATCCAGCGACAGAGCGGATGCTGCGCGCCTTGCCAGCTCCCGCAGGAGCTGCGCCTTGTCGGCGACACGCAGCCCAACGATGACGTGATTCGCGCCGATAAGATCGCCGATGCGCATCAGTCCGGTGCCCTGAGCCGATATCCCACGCCGGTCTCCGTCAGGAAGTACTCGGGCTTCTCGGTATCCTGTTCGATCTTCTGACGCAGAGCCCGGATATAGATACGCAAGTACTGCACGTCGGCGTTGGGGCCCCATACTTCACGCAGGATCATGTTGTGGGTCAGCACCTTTCCGGCATGAGCGACAAGGAGACGCAGCAGGTCATATTCGCGCGGCGAGAACTTCACCTCCTTGCCACGCACCGTGACGATCCGCCGCACCAGATCGACGGTAAGGTCTCCGGTGCGGAATACCGGCTTCTCGCCCTGCTGTTGCAGCCGATGCCGCTGCGCCGCCCTGATCCTTGCCAGGAGCTCGTCGATGCCGAAGGGCTTCGTCACATAGTCGTCCGCCCCGAGGTCCAGAGCCTGCACCTTCGCCAACTCGTCGTCGCGGCTCGACAGAACGATGATCGGCAGCATGGAGCCTCCACCCCGGATGCGCCTGATCACCTCGAGCCCATCCATATCCGGCAACCCGAGATCGAGCACAAGCAGATCGGCCCTGCGCTGCCTGACTGCATCGAGTGCCGATTGCGCGTTTTCGGCCTCGATCACCAGGTAGCCCTGGCTGCCGAGACCGACACGCAGGAATCGCAGGATCGCCGGTTCGTCGTCGACGATGAGAACCCTGACCGGCGCGGTTCCCGTGGTCATGCAACAGTCTCCGGTGGGCGGCCGGCATTGGCGGGAACCGGAAGCGTGATGGTGAAGACCGCGCCCGGGCGATCGCTCCGGTTGGCAGCCGTTATGGTGCCATGCATGGCCTCGACGAAGCCTCGGCAGATGGCGAGGCCGAGGCCCGTTCCGGCGCGGCGGCGGTCGGCACCTCCGCCGCGGTAGAACTTCTCGAAGACGTGTTCGAGGTCGGCAGGCGCAATGCCTGGGCCTTCATCGAGAACCCGCAGGCTGACATGTCCGTCCTCCTGCCACGCGCTGATGGCGACGAGCGAACCCGGGGGGGCATACTTCGCCGCATTGTCCAGCAGATTGAACAGGACCTGCTCGAACAGCACCTCGTCGAGATCGGGCATCGGCAGATCGGGCTGCAATCGCACCTGCGTCCGGTGCGCGGCGAGAACCTTGCCAGCACGGCGCAAGGCGCTGCCGATCACATCCGACAATTCGACAGGGGAGGTTCGCAACGGCAGAGGTCCAGCCTCGAGCCGCGTCATGTCCAGCAGATTGCCGATGAACCGGTTCAGCCTCTCCGCCTCGTCCTGGATGTTGCGGGTCAGATCAAGCCGTGCCGCTGCATCGAGCGAGTCGCCATGGGCCGCCAGGCTGGTCACCGAGCCAAGGATGGACGCAAGCGGCGTGCGCAGGTCATGCGATATCGACGTCAGCAGGGCCGCGCGCAGGCGGTCCGTTTCGGCCACCAGACGGGCGCGATCCACGTCCTCCACGAGGTTCACGCGCTCGATCGCCAGCGCCGCCTGATCGGCCAGCGCGTCGAGCAGGCGATGCTGATCGGGGGTGAGGATTGGCCCCGGCTCGTCGCTATCGATGCCGATCACGCCGATGGCACCGCGGCCGGTCTGCATCGGCAGGAAAAGGCGTTTGGCGCCGGGCAAGGTATCGGAACCGCGTCCGGCGGCATGATTGCGCTCCCACGACCATATCGCCGCGGCAAGGTCGGCCGCATCCAGGCTGTCCTCGGGTGGAAACCCGGCACGGACCGCTACCGTGCCGTCCTCGGGCAACAGGATGACGACACGCACCTTCAGCATCAGCGCGATCTGGTGCACCGTGGCCCAGAGCAGATCGTCGAGGTTCGCCGCGCCTGCCAGTTTGCGGCTGAACTGATACAGCTCTTCCGTCGTGCGGGCGCGCTGGCGAGCGGTGATCGCCTGCGCGCGCACCCGCGCGGTGAGGTTGCTGGCGATCACCGCCGTAATGGCGAAGAAGAACAGCGCAACGACGTTTTCCGGATCCGCGATGGTGAAGGTGTAGAGCGGCGGCAGGAAGAAGAAGTTGTAGGCCAGCACGCTGGCGAAGCACGCGAACAGCGCCGGCCACAGCCCGTAGGCAACCGCCGAAACCAGCACCGCGGTGAGGAATGCCAGCGCTATGCTGCCGACACCCACCGCCTGGTGCAGCACAAGGCCAACGCCCAGTGCCCCCGCAACGAAGGCAAGACTGCCGAGATAGGCCCTGGCATCGCTGCCACGAGCAACCGGCTCCGGCGGCAGGCCCCGCTGCCTCTGCTGTTCCGCCGCCTCTCGGCTGCGTCCGAGCACATGCACGCTCGCGCCACCGGCCTTGCGAATCAGTTGGTGGGCAAGTGGCGCGTACAGCAACTCCATCCAACGCGAACGCGGTGGCTGCACGATGATGATGTGCGTGAAGTTGTTGGCACGCGCATAGTCCGCGATCGTGTCCGCGACATCCTGGCCCGGCAGGGTGACGGTCTCCGCACCCAGGCGCTGCGCGAGCCGCAATGCCTCGGCGATCCGATTGCGTTCGGTTTCGCTCATGGCCAGGTTGCGCCCGGTCTCGACATGGACCGCGGTCCAAGGCGCCTTCAGGCTATCCGCCATGCGTTTGGCGTGGCGCACCACGTCGGTACTGCTTGGACCGCCGCCGACGCAGGCCAGCACACGCTCGCCGGCCGCCCAGGGCCCGGCGATCGCATGGGCCTGCATGTAGCGGACCATCTGTTCGTCAACCCGTTGCGCCGTGCGGCGCAGCGCGAGTTCGCGCAATGCGGTCAGGTTGCCGGGCAAGAAGTAGTGGCGGATGGCGCGTTCGGCCTGGTGCGGCACATAGACCTTGCCTTCCTTCAGGCGCTGGATCAGATCATCTGGCGTCAGATCGATCAGCTCGATGTCGTCGGCCTTGTCGATGATCGAATCCGGCACTGTCTCGCGCACCCTGATCCGGGTTATCTGGGCAACGACGTCGTTCAGGCTTTCAATGTGCTGGACGTTGAGCGTGGTGTAGACATCGATGCCGGCGGCGATCAGCTCCTCGACATCCATGTAGCGCTTCGGATGCCGGCTGCCCGGCGCGTTGGTGTGCGCCAGCTCATCGACCAGCGCCAGTTGCGGCCGGCGTGCCAGCAGGGCGTCGAGATCCATTTCCTGCAGCACGTGTCCCTTGTACTCGACGCGCTGTCGTGGAATCACCTCGAGGCCGTCAAGCAGTGTTTCGGTTTCCTTCCGTCCGTGAGTCTCGACGACCCCGACCACCACGTCGGTGCCTTCCTGCAAACGCGCCCGCGCCGCCGTGAGCATTTCGTACGTCTTGCCCACACCCGGCGCCGCACCGACGAAGATCTTCAGGCGCCCGCGCGAATCCTGCTGCGCCGCCTGCAGCAGCGCGTCGGGTGAAGGCCTTCCTTCGCGTGAACTTCGATCGTCCAAAGGCTTCACCATCGATGCCTTCAACCGTCATGGCCGTCCCCGGATCCTATCCGCGGACGGCCATGACGACGAGAGGCCGGCAACTGTCGCGATCCTCAGACGTTCAGCGCGTCCAATGCCAGGTTGAGCTGCAGCACGTTGACGTGCGGTTCGCCAATGATGCCGAGCAACCGGCCGGCGGTGTGATCCTCGACGAGCTGGCGCACCTTGTCGTCCGACAAGCCGCGTGCCTTGGCCACACGCGGCACCTGGAACAGCGCCGCGGCCGGCGTGATGTCGGGATCCAGCCCGCTGGCCGACGTGGTGACCAGATCGACCGGGATTGGTGTGTTCGGATTCTCCGCCGCGAGCTTCTCGGCATCTTCCTTCACGCGATCCACCAGCGCCTTGGATGTCGGCCCCAGATTCGACCCCGACGAATTGCCTGCGTTGTACGGCGCCGGGATCGTCTTGGTCGCATCGCTCGGATCGGTATCCGTGGTCGCCGACGGCCGGCCGTGGAAGTACTTGTCGCTGGTAAAATTCTGGCCGATCAGCGCCGAACCGATCACCTTGCCATCCTTCTCGATCAGGCTGCCGTTCGCCTGATAGGGGAACACGGCCTGCGCGATGCCGGTCATCATCAGTGGATAAATCAGACCGGTGATCACCGTCATTGCGATGATCATCACGATCGCGGGGCGGATATGTTTCATTGTTGCGGTCCTCTCACGCCAGACCGATGGAGGTTACGAGCATGTCGATCAGCTTGATGCCGACGAAGGGAACGATGATGCCGCCCAGGCCGTAGATCAGCAGGTTGCGGCGCAGGATCGCCGCCGCCCCGATCGGCCGATAGGCGATGCCGCGCAGTGCCAACGGGATCAGTGCCACGATGATCAGCGCATTGAAGATGATCGCCGACAGGATGGCGCTCTGCGGGTTGCCCAGATGCATCACGTTCAGCGCCTGCAGTTGCGGGTAGAAGGCGATGAACATCGCCGGGATCATGGCGAAGTACTTCGCTACGTCGTTGGCGATGGAGAACGTGGTCAGTGCGCCGCGCGTCATCAGCAACTGTTTGCCGATCTCGACGATCTCGATCAGTTTGGTGGGATCGCTGTCGAGATCGATCATATTGCCGGCCTCGCGCGCCGCCATGGTGCCGGTGTTCATCGCCACGCCGACATCGGCCTGCGCAAGCGCCGGCGCGTCATTGGTACCGTCGCCGCACATCGCCACCAGCTTGCCGTGCGCCTGCTCCTCGCGGATCAGCTTGAGCTTGGTCTCCGGCGTCGCCTGGGCGAGGAAGTCGTCCACCCCCGATTCGGCGGCGATCGCCGCGGCGGTGAGCGGGTTGTCGCCAGTGATCATCACCGTGCGGATGCCCATCCGCCGCAGTTCGGAGAAGCGCTCCTGAATGCCGCCCTTGATGATGTCCTTCAGATGGATCACGCCGAGCAGACGCCCATCCTTGGAGACAGCGAGCGGCGTTCCGCCGGACTTGGCGATCGCGTCGGATTTGACGGACAGTTCGCGCACCGCGGCGTCCGACACGGTCGGCCTGATCGCGGCGGCAACCGCGACGCCGCCACCGCTATTGGCGTTGCCGCCGGCGAGGCGGACGAATGCCAGCACCGCATCGACAGCGCCCTTGCGGATGGCGGAGCCATCGACATCGACGCCAGAGAGCCGCGTCTGCGCCGAGAACGGGATGAAGCGTGCGCCCATCGGGGCCATCTCACGACCCCGAATGCCGTACTTCTCCTTCGCCAGCACGACGATCGAACGGCCTTCCGGCGTTTCGTCCGACAGCGAAGCAAGCTGCGCCGCGTCCGCCAGCTCCTGTTCGGCGACACCGGTCAGCGGGATGAACTCGGTCGCCTGGCGATTGCCGAGGGTGATAGTTCCGGTCTTGTCGAGCAACAGCGTGTCGACGTCGCCCGCCGCCTCGACCGCGCGACCGGACATCGCCAGCACGTTGAAGCGCACCAGCCGGTCCATGCCCGCGATGCCGATCGCCGATAGCAGCGCGCCGATCGTCGTCGGGATCAGGGCGACGAACAACGCGACCAGGATCACCACCGAAACCGTGCCACCCGCGTAGCTGGCGAAGCTCGGGACGGTCGCGACCGCGAACACGAAGATGATCGTCAGGCCGGCGAGCAGGATGTTCAGCGCGATCTCGTTCGGCGTCTTCTGCCGCTCCGCGCCTTCCACCAGCGCGATCATGCGATCGAGGAAGGTCGAGCCCTGCGCCGCGGTGATCCTGACCTTGATCCAGTCCGAGAGCACGCGTGTGCCGCCGGTGACGGCCGAGCGGTCGCCACCGGACTCACGGATAACCGGCGCGGACTCGCCGGTGATCGCCGACTCGTCGACCGATGCTATGCCTTCGATCACGTCGCCATCGCTGGGGATGAGATCGCCGGTCTCCACCAGCACGATGTCGCCCTGCTTCAGTTGCGGTGCCGGCACCGTCTGGAAGGTGGCGGCGGTCGGCGAAGCGAGCCGCTTGGCCGTCGTCTCGGTGCGCGCCTTGCGCAGCGTCGCCGCCTGTGCCTTGCCGCGGCCTTCAGCCACCGCCTCGGCGAAGTTGGCAAACAACACGGTGATCCACAGCCAGACGATGATCTGGAAGGTGAAGCCGAGCTGGCCGCCGCCCGCCAGCAAGTCGCGCAGGAAGATCACGGTGGTGAGCGTCGCGACGATTTCGACGACGAACATCACCGGGTTCTTGATCTGCGCCCGTGGATCCAGCTTGACGAAGGACTGCCAGATCGCCGGCACGAGGATCGCAGGGTCCAGCATCGTGGACTGCGAGCTGCGCATCTTGTTCCGGATTTCCATGGTTAGCTGCCTGTATCGAAGAGGGTGCCGGCGTGCATGGCGAAATGCTCGACCACCGGGCCGAGGGAAACCGCCGGGAAGAAGATCAGCCCGCCAGTGATGAGGATCACGCCAACGACAAGGCCGACGAACAGCGGGCTGTCGGTGGGGAATGTCCCCGCGGAGATGGGCACGATCTTCTTCCTCGCCAGCGAGCCGGCGATCGCCAGCATCGGGATGATCATCAGGAAGCGGCCGATGAACATCGCCATGCCGAGCGTATCGTTCCAGAACGGCACGTTGGCGGAAAGGCCGGCGAATGCACTGCCGTTGTTGCCGGTCGCCGAGGTGTAGGCGTAGAGCGCCTCGGAGAACCCGTGCGGCCCGGCATTGGCCATCGCACCGGTTCCGACCGGAAGCACGACGGCAAGCGCGGTGAAGCCAAGGATGGAGAGCGGCAGGATCAGGATGGCGAGCATGGCCATCTTGACCTCCTTCGCCTCCAGCTTCTTGCCGAGATATTCCGGCGTGCGGCCGACCATCAGCCCGGCGACGAACATCGCGACCACGACGAACAGCAGCATGCCGTAAAGACCCGAGCCGACGCCGCCGAAGATGATTTCGCCAAGCATGATGTTGACCATCGGCACCATGCCGGCCAGTGGCAGCAGGCTGTCATGCATGTTGTTCACGGCGCCGCAGGACGCGTCGGTGGTGACGGTGGTGAACAGGGCGGAGTTGGCGATACCGAAGCGCACCTCCTTGCCCTCCATGTTGCCGCCGGCCTGCAAGGCGCTTGGTGCCTGGTCGACCTGGAGCGCGGCAAACGCCGGATTGCCCGGTGCTTCCGCCGAGTAGACCGTGACGATGCCCACGAGGAAAAGAACGCCCATCACCGCGAAGATCGCCCAGCCCTGACGCTGACTGCCGACCATGCGACCGAACACGTTGGTCATGCCCGCGCCAATCGAGAAGATCAGCAGCATCTGGATCAGGTTGGTCAGCGCCGTCGGGTTTTCGAACGGATGCGCCGAGTTGGCATTGAAGAAGCCACCGCCGTTGGTGCCCAGCATCTTGATGACCTCTTGCGAGGCCACGGGGCCCTGGGCGATGAGCTGCTTGCCACCATCGAGCGTGGCGACCTCGGTATAGGCGTGCAGGTTCTCCGGCGTGCCCTGCCAGATCAGCACCAGACCGACAACCACGACGATCGGCAGTAGGATGTACAGTACGCAGCGGGTCAGATCGACCCAGAAGTTGCCAATCGTCTGTGCGGAACGCCGCGCAAAGCCGCGCACCAGTGCGATGGCGAGGGCGATGCCGGTGGCAGCCGAGACGAAGTTGTGCACCGTGAGCCCGGCCATCTGCGTGAGATAGCTCATCGTCGTCTCGGGCACGTACGACTGCCAGTTGGTGTTGGTCAGGAAGCTGACCGACGTGTTGAATGCAAGATCGGGCGAGACCGGAGCCATGCCCTGCGGGTTGAGCGGCAGCATCGCTTGCAGGCGCTGCAAGGCATACATGATGACGAAGCCGGCGAAGCTGAAAGCCAGCATCGCGACGGCATAGCTCACCCAATGCTGCTCCTCGTCCTCGCGGACGCCGCACATCCGGTAGATGCCGAGTTCGAGCGGCCGCAGCACCAGCGAAAGCAACGTGCGCTCCCCGGTGAACACGCGCGTCATGTAGAAGCCGAATGGCTTGGTCAGCAGGATCACCAGAACGCCAAACAACGCGATCTGTAGCCAACCGTTGAACGTCATATCACGTTGCTCCTCGCAACCCTGCTCAGAACTTCTCTGGGCGGATCAGGGCATAGACCAGATAGGCAAGCAGGCCGATCGTGACGATCGCGCCCAGCACATAGTCGACTGACATGGCAATGGCCTCACAAACGGTCGCAGGCGATGGCGTAGAGCACGCAAGCGCCAAGGAAGGCGGCGCCGATCAGGATGTAGACGACGTCAAGCATGGCGATGCTCCTGGGTCAGCAGCGATGCCGCCGCATGCGGCAGGCATGTTGCGCTGCACACAAACTAGTCCCTGTACCATATAGATTCGATGGCACCTGGGACGCGTCGGCATATAGATTCCATATAAGTCCTGCAGACTGTGTAATTCTTCTATGGTAACGATACCGTGCCGACGCCGCTTATCGGCGATTACCCAGCCGACACCGCAGGCGTGCATTGATATGGATCAACTGCTCTGGCTTGCGGCTTGTCAGCCGCCGATTGTCATTGCGTGACCACCACCGCAACTATAACGTGAGCCAGCATCGCCAGGAGTGAGTTCAATGACCATCAACGTGATAGCACTTCAACCACTCGTCGCGCTCATCGCCGGGATTCTGATCCTTATCATCCCACGACTGCTGAACATCATTGTGGCCGTCTACCTGATCATCATTGGCGTCACGGGGCTGTGGCCACACCTTATGCGCTAAGATTTCCTCAGCCGTGTGGGGGTGCTCTGTGGCGCCTTTGCTCAGCGTACGGTAAACGCGGACGTCGGATACGGGAACCTCTGCCGGAGATGCAACAGCAGCCCGGTCAAATCTTTCACGCTCGATACATAGCAGTCATCATCCCTTATGATCGTATTGAACCTGCCAAGCTCAGCCGCCGATAAGCTCGTGCAGCGCTGATCGGCGAAATTGAACGTGAACAGGTAATACATGTCGGCGTGCACGATCAGGCCGTACGCCCACTCGTCGCCATTGCTGGCCTGTACGATAAACAAACCGTCCTTGATCTGCTTGAACAGGTACGTGTCGGATGATGGCGCAGCTTCGTCAGGGTCCGCCACTCTGTATGACCGGTCTACAAGGGTCAGACGCGCTTTGCCCTCGCTTCTCTCCCAGACGTGGTCCTCGTTCAGTGTCTGTGGCTCGACCTCGGCGATAGCCGGAAACGGATAGGAGGCGTTCGCCACGGTGATCAGTGGCTCAGGGCTGGTAATATAGCCATTACAGCCCACCAAAAGGCAGGCCATCAACAGCGCGGCGAGAGGGTTCCAGACTCTGGTTTGCATGTGCGTCTCGACGACCGGTAACGACCACCGAGCCTACCCGACGGGACGCTTCATTGTCGCCTGCCAATCACAGGCCAGACCGAATTTCGGAGCCTCTGTCAGTCGGTGAAGCGCGTCGGAATCCCGGTCCTGGCTGTCAGGCCGCCGTCGGCCACGAAGGCGGCGCCCGTCACGTACGAGGCGAGGTCCGAGGCGAGGAACAGCACGACATTGGCCATCTCCTCCGGCCGGCCAAGGCGGCCCATGGGAATTGCGGCGCGCGTCGCATCGGCAAAGCCCGGGATGCTGAAGGAGCGTTGCAGCAGCGGCGTGTCGATCGCGCCGGGGCAGACGCAGTTGGCGCGAATGCCGTGCTGCGCATACTCGATGGCGACGACGCGTGTCAGATTGATCACGCCGGCCTTCATCACATTGTAGGCGGCGATGCCGTAGTCGGCGCGCAGGCCCGAGATCGACGCGGTGTTGACGATGGCGCCACCGCCTTGGCGTTGCATGATAGGCAGGGCCGCCCTGGTCGCCTGCATCACCGCGGTAAGGCCTACCTGGATCGTGTAGTCCCACACCGCCTGATCGATCTCCGCGGCTCGCGCAAGCCGGTTCTGCCGCAACGTCGCGGGGACGCCGAACGCGTTGTTGTGCAGCACATCCAGCCGGCCGAATTGTTCGACCGTGTGTGCCACCATTGCATCGATGTCTGTGGGGCTCGCCATGTCGGCGACGGTCGCAGTCGCCGTGCCGCCGAAAGCAGCGATTTCGGCCGCGACCTCTTCGGCGCTGCCGCGGTTCACGTCCGCGACCACGACCTTGCCGCCGCGTCGCGCGAAGCCGATTGCCGTCGCGCGGCCGATCCCCGAGCCGGCGCCGGTGATCAGGCACACCTTGCCATCGAAGCGCATCGGAAACCCTCCCTGTCAGTCGTTGCCCGCCTCGATCGTCTGGATGACGTCGAAGCCTTCGAATTCGGGGTGGCCAAGATACAGGCTCCGGTTTTGCCCGGCATCCTGGTGGGCGCGTCGGAACGCTTCCGATCTCGTCCAGGCTTCGAAGTCGCCTTTGCTGCGCCAGATCGTGTGCGACGAGTAAAGCACGTAATCATCGTGCTCCGGTCCGCGCAGCAGGTGGAAGGCAGCGAATCCCGGGACGCCAGACAAGTGGCTGTCGCGTG
The DNA here is from genome assembly GCA_041487355.1 of Acetobacteraceae bacterium. Taxonomy (GTDB): domain Bacteria; phylum Pseudomonadota; class Alphaproteobacteria; order Acetobacterales; family Acetobacteraceae; genus JAMXLO01. The sequence goes on from JBGPND010000017.1 coordinate 41,056, forward strand.
TCGTCCAGACTTTCTCGAAGTCTGCTTCCGATCCGCGCGCGACCTTGAAGCGGTTCATCGCGATGAACATGAGTGCACCTCCGACCAGGAGGCGATCAACCTCCCCCGATAGCTTGGACGGCCATTGCGAGGAAGGCAAACGAACGGGTCGCTTCGTTGACACGCATATATGGCGCGGCTACAGGCGCAAGGTGGCCAGGAGGAAACGATTGAGATGTCCGTATCGTTCCGCCAACTGCATCCGGCCTTTGCGGGCGAGGTCTCCGGGATAGCTTGCGGCAAGCCGCTCGGCCGCGACGAGGTCGCCGCGATCGAGGCCGGGATGGACAGGTTTGCCGTGCTGGTGTTTCGCGACCAGAACATCACCGACGAACAGCAGTTGGCGTTCACCGGCAACTTCGGTGAGCTGGAGAACTACAGGACAGGCGGGCACATACGGAAGCGCAGCGATTCCCGCCTCGGACCCGGCATCGCGGATTTCTCCAATCTCGACAGGAACGGCAGGATCATATCCGCCGAGGACCGGGTGTGGTTCTTCAAGCTTGGCGACCGGCTGTGGCATTCGGACAGCTCCTTCCGGCCGATTCCGGCGAAGTACTCGCTGCTATCCGGGCGCATCCTGCCGTCCTGGGGCGCCAATACCGAATTCGCCGACATGCGCGCCGCATACGATGCACTCGATGCGCGCACCAAGGCAGAGGTCGAGGACCTGATCTGCGAACATTCGCTGATCTACTCGCGCGAGGCGATCGGCTTCAGCGATCTGACGGAACAGGAGATCGCATCCTTCAAGCCCATCCGACAGCGCCTCGTGCGCACGCATCCGGTAACCGGGCGCAAATCGCTGTTCCTGTCCTCCCATGCGGGCGCTATCGTGGGATGGACGATACCGGAGGCGCGCATGTTCCTGCGCGATCTGACGGAGCATGCGACGCAGCTTGAGTTCGTCTACCCGCACGAATGGCGGCCCTACGACCTGGTGATGTGGGACAATCGCACGACGATGCATCGCGCGCGCCGCTTCGACCGCAACGAGGTGCGCGACGTGCGCCGCACGACGCTTGCCGGCGACGTGGCAACGATCGAGCAGGAAGCGGCGGAAGCGGACTAGCGGACCGAACCGCGCGGGGAAGCTGCAAGCAGACGTGCGCCGCGCGACGAGCATCCTCGCCCTGCTGGGCACACGGCGCTTCTGGCCGCTCTGATCAATCTGCTGGCGGCGCTTGGGGCATGGCGCTGGCTCAGGCCCGATCCTGCGGGTTGATTGACCTGGGTCAATGCTTCGCGCACCGTCACGGTGTCTGTTGCAGCCCAACAATCGAGGGAGTCTGCAAAATGTCGGTCGATGCTGCCAGCGTCATGACCCGCGAGGTGATCACCGTCAGTCCGGACGCGACAGTCGCCAAAGTCGCCGCCGTGCTTGCCGAACACGACATCAGCGCGGTGCCGGTCTGCGACACGAACGGAGCCCTGCTCGGCATGCTGAGCGAGGGCGATCTCATGCGGCCATTCGGTGCCGCCAATGAAATGCGCCGCGCATGGTGGCTTGGCATGCTGGCGGAGGGCACTGACCTCGCGCCGGAGTTCCTCGATTACGTCCGACTGGACAGGCGCCGCGCACAGGATCTCATGGTCCGCGATGTCGTCACCGCTACCGAACGGACGAGCCTGTCGGAGATTGCTGATCTGATGAGCAAGCATCGGATCAAGCGCGTGCCGATCCTGCGTGATGGCAAGCTTGTCGGGATTGTCAGCCGGGCGGACGTCGTGCGGACGCTGGCCCGCTCGCCGGACGCTCTCACCAATCAGATCTGAGGCGTGAGCCACGATGTCGCAGAATTTGCCTGGGTAATAGCATTTGGGCCCGCGGTGGACCGTCGAGCCCATTGGCATTCCCGCGCAACAGGCCGTGTGAATGAATCCATCCCTGCCCCAGCGGCGACGGTGACCCCTGGGTCCCCGCTTGCGCGGGCATGACGAAGAAGCCGGACCAATCAACAGGTTGTCATCCCCGCGCAAGCGGGGACCCAGGATATTGCGGAATAGCGACGGAGTTGTTTCTTTCACACCCTCGCAAGCGGGAATCCAGTGCGGCCAACATGTCGCAGACCCGCGGGATACCCGCTCGCGCGGGCATGACAAAGCGAAGAACGGATCAATCCGCCAAATGCGATAGCCCCACAGAATTTGCTGTCAACTTCTTGACATTTCGCTGCATGTGGTGCAGAGTTTTGCCATTGTCAACGAGAGGAGGGTGCATACACAGTATGACTCCACCGGGCATGTTCCGAGTTGCCGACCGACGTGGCATCGGCAGCTGATCATAAAGCCCACGCGTTGACTCGGCGATCATAGCCGGGCGCGAAGACTGAGATTCTTCGCAATACGACCCCCGTTTTACGCATGACGCGTACGGGGGTCTTTGCATTTTCTCGGGGGCATTCGCCGGCGTACGTCAGCTCTCCGGGCCGCGAACGAAGCACGTGATCCCACCGGTTGGGGTCCAGCATACGACCGCGCGCCCGGTCGGATTGTCGGCTCGCTGTAGAACCCTGTCCGGCGGCACAGGGCGCCACTGACCACCGACGAATGCCTCGTAGTGATCCCCGTTGATACGGGAATCAGTCGAACGACAATCGGCGATCGAGCAGCACAGCGCATTGGTCCATGGGGCCC
>JBGPND010000018.1:0-41369 GCA_041487355.1 Acetobacteraceae bacterium
CGCGGTGGGCCGGCACGCGCTGTGCTGGGTCCATGCCGAACGGCTGGTGCATAAGCTGGACACCTTCACCGACCGACATCGTGCCACCCAGCAGCAGGTGCGCAAACTGATCTGGAACTTCTACGCCGATCTCAAGGCTTACCGGGCCAACCCCGGCAAAAGCCGGCGTCTCGCGCTGCGGGCGCGGTTCGATCGCATCTTCCGCCGCCGCACCGGCTTCGTCACGCTGGATCGCCTCCTGGCACGGCTGCATGCCAACAGGGCCGAACTGCTGATGGTGCTGGAGCAGCCAGAGACCCCGCTGCATACCAATGGCTCCGAGAACGACATCCGCTGCCAGGTCATCCGCCGGAAGGTCAGCGCAGGAACGCGCAGCGATCTCGGCCGCGATTGCCGCGATGCCTTCCTCGGCCTCGGCAAGACCTGCGCCAAGCTCGGCGTGGCGTTCTGGGACTATCTCGGGAGCCGGCTCAGCATCCCCGGCCCGCGTCTCATTCCACCGTTGCCGGGCCTCGTCCGTTGCCGCGGGCAGCCCGCCTGAAACCGGCGCGTGCCCGGGGTTTTGCCCCTATTACATGCCCGCCAGCGAATCCCTGGTATGCAGTGAATAAGATGGGCCAGGTCGGGGATGCGGTAATTGCTGTCGGCGCGGACCCGCGGCACGACGCCGGGCGTGACCACCAGGCTGCAAGGCCCGCCGCGCTCGGAAAGGTGGTTGCCGATCAACCGACCAAGCTCACCCTGGATCGTGCCGTGCGTCCGACTGGCGGGTGCCATGGCCTGCGGCTCGCCGTCCACCAGTTGCCACAGCCTGCCCTCTGGCGCATCCCAGGCGAGGAACTCCGCCACAGTCATCACAGCCGGGATTTTCAACGCGGGTCCCATGCCGACAACATAGCATGCCCGTGCCCTGCTTGGCATGCCCCGGCACCGCAAAGCTGCGCGGACCGACCGGCGGGCCATCCGCCGGCGCCATCGAGCTCCCGCCAACAAGTGCCCGGAAAATCGCCAACTCAGTACCGCCTGTACGGCAGGAACTTCCCCGACATGGTGATCTTCACCCGGTCGCCCTTCTGGTCGGGCTGGCGCTCCAGCGACATATCGAAGTCGATCGCGCTCATGATGCCGTCGCCGAATTCTTCCTGGATCAGCTCCTTCCAGGTGGTGCCATAGACCATGACAAGTTCGTAGAAGCGGTAGATCAGCGGGTCGGTCGGCACTGCGCCAGGCAACGAGCCGCGATAGGGAATCGCCTGCAACAGCGCGGTTTCCGCCGCGTCCAGGCCAAACAACCGCGCCGCCTTCTCCGCCGTCTCCGGCGTCATCGACATCTGCCCAAGACAGGCGGCGCAGGTCCAGGTGGGCGAGTAGCCAAGGTCGGCTGCGATCCCCGCCCAGGTGAGCTTCTTCTCCTGCTTGATCGCCAGAATCTTGCGGCCGAGTTCCGTCTTCGCGTCGTTCATGCCCCGCCTCCTCTGATTGCGCCTGCACCGGTAACAAGCAAGGACCGCGCCACCCTGGACCGGGCACGCATGCCGCGCCTAGGCTCGCCGCCGCATCGCCGGAGGCCGCGCCATGGAACCGAACCTTGTCGCCTATTCGCCGATCCTGCACCGTCCGCCGCTGCGCTGGCCGAACGGGGCGCGCGTCGCGCTCTGGGTGGTGCCCAACATCGAGCATTACGAGTACCTGCCGAAATTCGTCCGCACCCGGGATCCCTGGCCACGTTCTCCGCACCCGGACCTGCTCGGCTACGCGCAGCGCGACTACGGCAACCGTGTCGGGCTGTGGCGGCTGTTCGACCTCACCGATGCGCTGGGCATTCGCTGCACCGTCAGCCTGAACATGGCGGTGCTCGAGCACTTCCCGGAAATCCTCGGTGCGATGGAGGCGCGCGGCTGGGAGTACATGTCGCACGGGATCTACAACACGCGCTACCACTGGAACTTCTCGCGCGACGAAGAGCGGGCGGCGATGGAGGAGAGCAAGGAGATCCACCAGCGTCTGACCGGACGGCGGCTGCGCGGCTGGTTCAGCCCGGCGATCACCAACACACTCGACACGTTCGAGCTGGCGGCCGAATGCGGCTACGACTACACGGCCGACCTGTATCACGACGATCAGCCGTTCCCGCTGAAGGTGAAAATCGGAAAACTGATCTCGATGCCGTATTCGGTAGACATCAACGATGTGATCCTGCACCGGCGCGGCGAGGAGGCGGCGGAATTCGCCCGCCAGATCCGCGATCACTTCGACACGGTGTATGAGGAAGGCGCGGAGCAGGGACGGGTGATGTGCATCGCGCTGCATCCCTACTGGGTCGGCCAGCCGCACCGCATCCGCGCGTTCCGTTCGGCGCTGGAATATATCCTGTCGCATCCGGGCGTCTGGCAGGCGACAGCGGGCGAGATCACGGACTGGTTCAACGCCAATCATCTGCCGCTGATCGAGGCGCATCTCGCGGCGCGGGAGGCGGCAAATGGCTGAGCATGTCCCCGCGAAAACGCCGCCCGTGGGCGAGCAGCGCCGTCCCGGTATGGACCATCCACATCACGCATTCCGCACGCTGACCCAGGCGCCGCGCTTCGCCTGGCCCGACGGCGCGCGGACCGCGTTCACGATCACGCTGGTGCTCGACTACTGGGAGGTCAATCCGCCGGAGGGCGCCAGCCGCGACCCACGCATCGTCTCGCCGCTTGGCAATTTCTTCCCCGACTGGCTGACCTGGAGCCAGCGCGAATATGGCGCACGGGTCGGGGTTTTCCGAGTGCTCGAGGTGCTGGACCAGTTCGGCGTGACGCCGAGCGTGGCGCTTGGGGCCGCGGCGGCGAAGCGCTACCCGGAACTGGTCGACGAACTGATTCGCCGCAACGCCTGCTTCCTCGCGCACGGCACCTACGCGACGCGGCGCATCACCAGCCAGATGAGCGAACACGAAGAACGCGCCTATATCGCCGAAAGCCGCGACGCTGTGCGAACGGCGGCGGGTGAGGCGCCGCTCGGCTGGTGCGGCCAGGACTTCAACGAATCCGATCGCACTCCGGCGCTGCTCGCCGAAGCCGGCTTCACCTACACCACCGACTGGGCGAACGACGACAGGCCGTATCTGCTCGGACCATACCACGGGCGCAGCCTGATTGCGCTGGCGCCGCAGCCAGAGTGGAACGACCTCGAGTGCATGTGGCTACGCCGCGTGTCGCCGCCGGTCTGGGCCGACAACATCGCCAAGGGTTTCGCCTTCCTCCACGACGAAGGTGGCGCCTCGTTCAACCTGACGCTGCATCCCTGGATCGCCGGCCAGGCGCATCGTATCCGCTGGCTACGCGAGGCGCTGTCCCGCGTGCTTGGCCGCGGCAAGATCTGGCGGACCACCACCGACGAAGTGGCACGCGTCGCGCGCGAGCAGCTGTGAGACATAGGATCGGAACATGCTGCAACTGAGGCCCAATTGTGAGTATTGCGACAAGGACCTTCCGCCGCACGCGACTGACGCCCGCATTTGCGGTTACGAGTGTACGTTCTGCGCGCACTGCGCCGAGTCGGTTCTCTGCAACGTTTGCCCGAACTGCGGCGGCGGGTTCGTGCCGCGACCGATCCGGCCGGTCACCGAGCGCCGCCCAGGTGTGTGTCTCGGCAAGCAGCCGGCGTCGACGAAGCGGGTGCACCTGAAATGGGACCGCGCCGAGCTGGCAGGATTTGTAAGAACTGTGCGCGACATCAAGCCCGAAGCGCGCTAGCTGATACCGAAGCGTATTGGTTCTGACTCATACCGTCGCGCGAAGACGATGACTCATTTGTCGTCATGCCCGCGCAAGCGGGAACCCAGGGCTGCAAATAAGAGTGCTGGTCCCACTGGGTGCCCGCTTGCGCGGGCATGACGATTACAAGTCAAGACCTGCACTCGACGATATCATACCACTTGTTGAGACAGTCGGCGCATCGCCATGCATTCACCGTCATGGCTGGGGTAGGGCCGATGGATGGGTGCGACATGTCGACGCGCAGAATTCGCATTGTAGCAGCGTCTGGCGCAGGCGCCGCAAGTCGAGCACAGCGGACCCTACAACGCCTTGCGGAACGTCAGATTGATCCGGCAATGGCCAGTCAGAACGTCGCACCCTTCGGCGAGTGGATCAACGCCGTGGAAGGCAAGCCTCGCAGGTCCGCCCCATACCACGATGTCACCGCTGTTCAGGTGGATGCGGCGAGGTCGATCAGCCCGGCGCAGGCCCCCGAACAGAAACACCGCCGGCAGCCCCAGCGAGACGGAGACGATCGGCGCGTCGTAGTCGCGCTCGTTCCGATCCTGATGCAGCGAGAGTCGCGCCCCCGGCTCGTAGCGGTTGATCAGGCACGCGTCCGGTTCGAATCCGTCAAAGCCGCATGCCGCCGCGGCGCGCGTAGCGATGCGAACAAACGCCGCAGGCATCACGGGCCATGGGCAGCGCGTCGCCGGATCGATCGGATCGTAGCGATAGAAGCTGCGATCAGTGATCCAACCGGCGCGACCACAATTGGTCATCGCGACCGACATCCGATGGCCGCCGGGCGTCACCATGTGGCGGAATGGTCCGACCGCGGCCACTTGCCGCAGCGACTCGATCAGAGCAGGAGCGTCGGCCGTGACGAAGCCGCGCAGCACCATCGCCCCATCGGCCAGTGCAACTTTCGCGTCTGGCGGAAGCAGGTCGCCGAACAGATCACCTGTTGCCGTGCCGGAGGATGCGGCCGGTATCACGCGCGTGGCCGAGACCCACCCTTCATCTGCGTGCGATGCATGATCCGCCGGTTGGCCGCGTCGAACGGATCGCGCCGGTGCATCGTGCAGCGGTTGTCCCACAGAACAAGGTCGCCCACACGCCACGTATTGTACCAGCCCAGCTCCTCGCGCGTCGCGCAACGCCAGAGCTCGTCCAGCAACGCCTCCGATTCCGCGAGCGGCAGCCCTTCGATATACGCGTTGCGCCGCCGCCCCAGATAGAGACACTGCCGCCCCGTCTCCGGATGCGTGCAGACGATCGGATGATAGGTCCCAGGCGAGGCAACCGGATCGTCGGTTGCGGTGATGCCCTGCCGCACATAGCCGCCGCTGTTGTAGGTACCGTCATGCTTCAGGCGTAGCCCGGCGATGCGCCGCTTCAGCGTCTCCGGCAGCTCCTCGTAGGCGCGGTACATGTTGGTGAAGCCGGTGTTGCCCCCCGTCGGCGGCACTTCGATCGCATACAGCATGCTCGCCTTGGGCGGGTCCTCGAGATAGGACATGTCGGTGTGCCACACTGCCTCGCCGGCGCCGAGGCTGCCGATCACGACGCCGTTCTCGATCACATTCGAGACGACATAGATTTCCGGATGACCGTCGACGAAGCGGCGCCCGTTTTCCTGGATCGGCGCCAGATCGAGATCGCCGAACCGACGGCTGAACGCAATCAGACCATCATCATCCAGATCCTGGCTGCGGAACAGCAGGACGAGATGATCGAGCCAGGCGCGATGGATCGCCGCGAAGCCGCTGTCGTCGATCCGGCGAAGATCGACGCCACGCATCTCTGCGGCAAGCGCGGCGCCGGTGGGGACAACCTGGATATGATCGGTGATCGCTGCGGCTGCGCTGCTGGACATGCCGGCCCTCCCGGGTGTGAGGCGAGGCAACACCTTAGCGTGTCTTGCCATCGGCGCCAGCCACGCGGATGACTCGGGCCGACACCGCAGGGGACATCAGCATGTCATCAAGCACCTTCCTGCCAAGGCCGCCATCCTGGCTCAGCGAATTCCGCGCCTTCATCATGCGCGGCAGCGTCGTGGATCTCGCCGTGGGCATCATCGTCGGCGCCGCCTTCACCGGCGTGGTCAACAGCCTGGTGAAGGATGTGTTCAACCCGCTGCTCGGCCTCGCGGTCGGCGGCATCGACTTTGCCAATGTGTTCTGGGCGCTGAACGGGCAGCACTACGCCACCCTGGCCGACGCGCAACACGCCGGCGCAGCCACGTTGAACCTCGGCCTGTTCATCAACGCCATCATCAACTTCATCATTGTCGGCTTCGCCATCTTCTGGGTGGTGAAGGCGCTGACCAGATTCCATCTGCGGGAGGAAGCCAAGTCCGGCCCGAAGGCGGAACAGTTGCTGACCGAAATCCGCGACATCCTCAAGGCGCAGGTCGTGACGCAACCGACGCAGAATTGACCGCAAATTTCCGCTAGCCTCGTCGCCGCCCGGCGTAGACTGACAGCAGCTTTGAGGGGGAGAGGCGTCATGCGCCGTTTCGCGCTGCTGGTGGTTGCGCTGCTGGGTCTCGTCTGCGGCGCGGCATGGGCGGATGAGTTCCGCCTGCCCGGCCTGGAGGCCGACAGCGACGCGTATGCGAACAGCCTGACCGCGCACTTCCCGGCCGGCGGCACGCCGCAGGCCCGCCGTCAGGCGGAACAGGCAGCCGCGGCCGCGATCCGCAAGCAGGACTGGGCAGCCGCGGCCGCGGCGTGGGAAACGCGCATCGGCCTGGGCGACGCCTCGCCGGCACAGTGGATGGCTCTCGCGGAGGCCGAGATGCGCCGCACACCACCCGAGGCCAACCGCGCGCTGCAAGCGGCCTGGCAGAATTTCTCGGCATCCGACGCCGGAGCGGCCGAGGTGTCATCGCTGCTGCTGATGGCCGACGCGCTGAAGGCGCTGAACCGCCCTGCCCAGGCGATCCAGGCGCTGGAGGCCGCCGCCGAGCGGGCACCCGACGATGCGAAGATCCGCGCGACGCTGGATGCGACGCGACGCGCCACCGGCATCCTGGTGCGCCGCGTCGCCACGGAGCCTGAAGCCGAACCACCGCGCGCCTGCATCGATTTCACCGTGGCCCCGGCAACGCGGGACGATTTCCACGCCGAGGACTGGGTGCGGCTCGATCCGCCGATCCAGGGCGCGGCCGTGACGCGCGAGGGCGATCAGATCTGCGTCTCCGGCCTGCCCTCCGGTGCCACCACGCGGATCACGCTGCGCGCCGGCATGCCGGGCGAGGGCGGGCTCAGCCTGGTCAAGGACACCTCTTTCTCCGTCGCGATCGCCAACCGGCGGCCACGCATCGACTTCGACACCCGCATGTTCGTGCTGCCCCGCGGCCAGACGCCGGCGCTCGGCATGACCACGGTCAACCTGTCCGCGGTGAAGCTGACCCTGGCGCGGCTGTCGGAGCGCAACGTGGTGGCATTCGTGCGCAATTCCCGGCTTGGCCAGCCGGTTGATTCCTGGGACGCCAACCGGATCAGCGAACAGAACGGCCGGGTGGTCTGGCAGGGCAGTGCCGAGATCCCGAAATGGGAAACCAACCGCGCGGCGCGTACCGCCCTGCCGCTGCCCGATGCGCTGGCTTCGGCGGGTCCCGGCCTCTATGCGCTGATCGCCCGCGCCGGCGACGGGACGCCCAATGCGCCGACCGGCGTGCAGATGATTCTGCGCACCGACCTCGCACCCACCGTCTGGCGCGGTGCCGATGGGCTGACCGTGCAGGTGCGTGGTTTCACCGACATCCTGCCGCGCGCCGGCGTCACCCTGCGCCTGCTCGCCGAGAACAACGACATCCTGGGCGAGGCTACCACCGATGCGGATGGGGTCGGCCGCTTCGCCGCACCATTGCTACACGGTGAAGGGCCGGTGGCGCCGCGCGCAATCGAGGCGTTCGCCGGCGAAGACTACACCATGCTCGACCTGAACGGCGCCGCCTTCGACCTGTCGGATCGCGGTGTCGCCGGCATGCCGCATCCCGGGCCGCTGGACGCCTATGTCTGGCTCGACCGCGGCATCTACCGGCCCGGCGAGACGGTGCACGTCATGGCGCTGCTACGCGACGATGCGGGACGGCCAGCCGACATCCCCGCTCGCGTCATCATCAAGCGGCCGAACGGCCAGGTCTTCCTCGAGACGACGCTGACGCGTACGGCGGAGGCCTCGGTGCACCTGCCGGTGACGCTGTCGACCGGCGCTCCGGTCGGCACCTGGACAGTGGAGGTGAGAGCCGATCCCGGGCTGCCGCCGATCGGCACCGCCGATTTCCGCGTCGACGCCTTCGTGCCGGACCGCATGGCCGTCGACCTTGGTCCCGCCCCTGGACCGCTGGTTCCCGGCCGGCCCTACGCGCTGCCGGTGAGCGCCCGCTTTCTCTACGGTGCTCCGGGTGCCGGCCTCACCGGGCAGGCGCAGATGCGGCTGGTGATCGATCCCGCGCCATTCCCGGTGCTGGCAGGCTATCGCATAGGGTTGGAGAATGAGACCTATGCGCCGGATTCAAAGGACCTCACGGTTCCCGATACCGACGCACAGGGTCACACGACTCTCGCCATCGCCCTGCCACGTGCGCCGGACACCACGCATTCGCTGAAGGCCTCGGTCACCGTGGGGATCAACGATCCTTCCGGCCACGCGTCGCTGGCCACGATCGAGATCCCGGTGCGCCCGGCCGGACATTTGATCGGCATCAAGCCGGCGTTCACCGGTAGCGCAGTCGACGCGGGCACCGAGGCTGGGTTCGACCTCGTCGCTGTGGCGCCGGACGGCACACGCGTAGCCTTGCCAGCGAAGCTCCGTTTGGTGCGCGAACGGCCGGACTGGCGGCTGGTGATGCGTGGTAGCCTGGCCCGCTACGAGACGGTGTGGCGCGACGAACCGCTGGAGACGACCAACATCGCCATCCCGGCCGATGCGCCCTATCACCTCGCGCGCAAACTCGACTTTGGCCGCTACCGCATCGAGGCGCTGGAAGACGGCGGGATGGCGGCCACCTCCATGCGGTTCCGTTCCGGCTGGGTATCGTCGGACAGCCCCGACGTGCCGGATCAGGTCGATGTGTCCGCCGACCGCAATTCCTATGCGCCGAGCGAAAGCGCACGGATCCACATTGCCCCTCCCTTCGCCGGGCAGGCGACATTGCTGGTGCTGTCCGACCGCGTGCATTCGGTGCGCAATCTCGCAGTCCCTGCCGGCGGAATGGATGTCGACGTCGCGGTGCAAGAGGACTGGGGGCCAGGTGCCTACGTCGCGGTGCACGTGTTCCGCACGGCGGCCGACGCAAGTTCGCGTCCCGGCCGCGCCATCGGCCTCACCTGGGTCGGCATCGATCCTGGCGTTCGCAAACTGCCGGTCGCTTTCGAAACTGCGGAAAAATATCCGCCACGCGCGCGGGCCGCGATCCGGCTGCGCACCGCGCCTGGCGCGTGGGTCAGCCTGGCGGTGGTCGACGAAGGCATCCTGCGGCTGACCAACTTCGTCTCGCCCGATCCAACCAACCATTTCCTCGGACGCAGGCGCCTCGGTCTGGACATCCGTGATGACTGGGGCAGGCTGATCGCCCCACCGGACGGCGAGGCCACCGCGCTGCGCCAGGGTGGCGACGAAGGCAGCTTCGCGCTGCCCGACATCCCGCAGAAGACGGTGACCCTGTTCATCCCGCCGGTGCAGGCCGGCGCCGACGGAGTGGCGCAGATCCCGCTCGACCTGCCCGACTTCAACGGCCAGGTGCGGCTGATGGCGGTGGCCTGGAGCGGCACGAAACTGGGCGCCGCCGCCACCGACATCTTCGTCCGCGATCCGCTGGTCGCCGAACCGCTGCTGCCGCGCTTCCTCGCCCCGGGCGACGCGACGCGGCTCACCGTCCTGCTGCACAATCTCGATCTTCCGGCCGGCGAGGACGTGGCAACCGTGTCGGTGGATGGGCCACTTGCCATCCAGGGCGAAGCCCGTCTGGCGGCCACGCTGGCCCAGGGTGCCCAGGCGCTGCCGTTCACCACTCTCACCGCGACCGGTGCCGGGCGAGGCGTGATCCGGCTCGACGTTACCGGCCCGGACGGCTTCCACGTGCAGCGTGAGACCGCAATCACCATCCGTCCGGCACGCGGCGCCACGACCGTCGTCGCCGGCGGCGAGCTGGCGCCCGGAGCGGAGACGCAGCTTGCCCCACCAATCGACCGGTTCGTTGCCGGAAGCTGGCGTGCCTCGGCGAGCTTCGGCGGAGCAGTGCGCTACGATGTCGCGGGTCTGGTGCAGGCGCTCGACCGCTATCCGCTGAACTGCATCGAGCAGGCGACCAGCCGCGGCTTCCCACTTGCCCTGTTGCCGGATGGCCCGCTCGCCGGACCGGACCGGGCCGGGCGGTTGCAGCAGGCGGTCGGGTTCGTGCTGGATCGCCAGCGATTCGATGGCGGTTTCGGCTTGTGGTCCGCCTCCGAGGAAGCGGAACCGTGGCTCTCGGTCTATGCCACCGAGTTCCTGCTGCGGGCGCGCGATGCCGGGGCGGCGATCCCGGAGCAGGCGATGACCGACGCGCTGAAATACATTGCCGGCGCCGCAGATGAAGTAGGCGACAAACCCGCCGATCTCGCCGCACAGGCCTACCGGCTCTATGTGCTTGCCCTTGCCGGCCAGGGGCGCCCAGGTGCGGCGCGGGTGATCGCCGAGCGGATCGACCGGCTGCCGACACCGCTCGCCAAGGCGCAACTCGGCGCGGCGCTCGCCCTGGCGCATGACCAGCCACGCGCCGAGGCGGCGTTCGCAGCCGCTTTGGCCGCGCCGGCGCGCCGCTGGTGGGCATTCGACTACGGCACCGCGCTGCGCGACCAGGCGGCGATTGCCGTCCTGCTGAAGGAGAGCCTCCTGCCTGGCGACCGCCTGGCTAAGCTGTTGGACGCCATGCCGGGTGCGGATCTCTCGCCGGATACGCTCTCCACGCAGGAGCAATCCTGGGCGGCGGCGGCCGGGGCAGTGCTGGGCCGCGACGGCAAGCCGGCCCGCATCGCGCTGGACGGCAAGGATCAGCCGCCCGCGCCGGTGCTGTCGGTGGCGCTCAGCGGTCCGGTGACTGCGCGCAACCTCGACGATAGGGCGGTGTGGCAGACGGTGTCGGTGACCGGCATTCCTGCGGCACCGTTGCCGGCGGCAAGGGCGCAGATGCGCATCATGCGCCAGTTCAACACGCTCGATGGCCAGCCACTCGATCTCGACCACCTGAAGCAGAACACGGTGTTCGTGCTGCTGTTGGAGGGCAAGGCCGAGGACGGCCAGCCGCATCGCGCCATGGTGCAGCACGGTTTGCCGGCCGGCTGGGAGATCGCGGGGCGGCTGAGCGGCGGCGACGTGCCGGGCATGGCGTGGCTCGGCAAGCTGTCCGAGACGGAGGCGCAGCCGGCGGCAGACGACCGCTATGCCGCCGTGGTGGCGCTGACGCCGGAGCAGCCGGGGTTCCGGCTCGCCGTCCGGGTGCGGGCCGTCACTCCGGGGACGTTCGAACTGCCAGGGGCGGAGGTGGCCGACATGTATCGTCCAGGCGTGTTCGCCCGGCAGAGCGCCGGGCGGATTACGGTGCAGGCGTCGGAGTGAAGCCACTGATCAAGCTCCCCCTCCCCGACCCTTCCCCGCTTCGCGGGAGAGGGGGCGCTGAACTCCCTCTCCCGCGAAGCGGGGGAGGGCCGGGGTGGGGGCGCCACGGTCCGCTTGCAAAGCCTGACTCCCGCCGCGGCTGACCCATGCGCTCGCTGGCCAGGATCATTGCGCTGCTCTGGCTGCTCGCCGCCGTTGCCGTGCTGCTTGACTGGGCATTCCCTCCCGATCTGTCACGGCTCGCATCCGTCGGGACCGAGGTGGTCGATCGGCAGGATCGGCCAGTCGCGCTGCTTCCGGCGCCGGGCGGCGTCTGGCGCTTCCGTGGCGATGTCCAGCTTGTCTCGCCGACATTGGTGGACCTGCTGGTTGCGGTGGAGGACAGACGCTTCTGGTATCACCCGGGGGTCGATCCGGTCGCGCTCGCTCGTGCAACGATCCAGTTCGTCCACGCCGGCCATGTCGTCTCCGGCGGGTCGACCTTGGCCATGCAGGCGGCCCGTCTGCTCGAGCCGCGTCCCCGCACGCTGCGCTCCAAGCTGATCGAGATGGCGCGCGCCCTGCAGCTCGAAGCCAGGTTCGGCCGGCGCGGTGTCCTGGACATCTGGCTCACCCTGGCCCCGTTCGGCGGCAACCTCGAAGGCGTGCGCGCCGGCTCGCTCGCCTGGTTCGGTGTGCCCCCGGAGGCGCTGGAGCCGGCGCAGGCTGCATTGCTGGTGGCAATCCCGCGTCGGCCGGAGCGGCTGCGCCCGGATCGCCACGGCGCGGCCGCACGCAGTGTGCGCGACCGAGTCCTGGCAGTGGGCGTGCGAGACAGGCTGTTCGACGTTTACGAGGCCAACGTGCCGGTGCCGACCGCGCGAGTTGCGCTGCCACGCCACGCGCCGCAACTGGCGGCCTCGCTGCCGCACGCTCCACTGGTTCGTACCACGCTGGACCTGCCGCTGCAGGTGGCACTCGAGCGCCTGGGCCGGGAGCGTCTCGAAAGCCTGCCGCCGCGCGTCTCGCTCGCGATGCTGGTGGCCGATGCAAGCTCGCGCGAAATTCGCGCGCTGTTTCCCGGGGCCTGGCGCGATCAGGCCCGGTCTGGCGCGCTCGACCTGACGATGGCGGTGCGCTCGCCTGGCTCGGCGCTGAAGCCGTTCATCTACGCGATGGCCTTCGCCGACGGCATCGCGGCGCCGGAAACGGTTGTGCCCGATCTCCCGCGCCGTTTCGGCGGCTATGCACCGGAGAACTTCGACCGTGGCTTTGCCGGCAGTCTCACGGCGGCCGAAGCTCTGCGCCGCTCGCTCAACCTGCCGGCTGTTGCATTGCTCGACCGCGTCGGCCCGCTGCGCTTCGCTGCCACGCTCCGTGCCGCGGGCGTGGCGCTTCGCCTCCCGCGCGGCGCGGATCCCTCCCTGCCTCTGGCCCTTGGTGGCGCCGGCATCACGCTGCGCCAGGCCGCCGGCCTCTATGCCGCGCTGGCGACCGACGGCACCGGCGGGCGGTTGCGCCTGCTCGCCGACCAGACGGACAACCGGCGAGACTTCCTGCCGGCGTCCGCCGCTCATCTGGTGGCCGACGTGTTGACCCGCCCGCTGCCCGCGTTCGGACCGCAGGGCATCGCCTGGAAGACGGGCACGAGCTGGGGCAGCCGCGACGTATGGGCATTCGGCTTCGACTCCCGCCACGTCGTCGCGGTATGGATAGGGCGGCCGGATGGCACGCCGCTGCCAGACGCCACCGGCACTTCGCTTGCCCTGCCGCAGCTCGCGCGTGTATTCGACCTGTTGCCGAAAGCCCCTCGCACAGTGATGCCAGTCCCGGAGCAGCGCAGCCACTCAGCCACCGTGGCGGCTGACGCGCTCCGCCTGTTGTTCCCACCACCCGGCGCGGTGCTGTCGGCCGATGGGCAGGTGACGATCCGGGTCATGGGGGGACGTCGGCCGCTCACCTTCCTGATCGACGGCGCGCCGCTGCCCACTGACCGCGTCCGCCGCGACGTGGCTTGGCTGCCATCGGGCCCTGGCTTCTACCGCCTCACGGTGGTGGACCCTGACGGGGCAGCCGTGCGGGCCGCTGTCCAGGTCCGCACCAGCCCATGATGCGCCGCTTCCTGCTAGCCCTGGCGTTGGCCGGCCTGGCTGGCTGCGCCGCCAGCGACCCCGGCGCCAGGAATGCCAGCGGGGTCTGCCCGCTGCTCCGGCTGGCGGAGATGCCGGTGGAAACGCATGGCAACATGCTGTTCGTGCGGGCGACGATCCTTGGTGCCCCGGTAATCCTGCTGGTGGACACCGGCGCCGAACGCACGTTGCTGACCGAGGCCGCGGTGAACCGGTTGCGCCTGCCGCGGGACTACCAGCACGCCACGCGGACCTATGGCATCGGCAGCCCCACCGCGAGTTGGGACGCCAGGCTGCCCGATGGGCTGACCCTCGGCGGCACACACTTCCCGGTCGATAACGTCACCGTCGGCCGCTTCGGCATCGTGCACGTTGCCGGCGATGCGGCTGACGGGCTGCTGGGGGCGGACGTCCTGCTGGCGTTCGACATCGACCTCGACCTGCCGAACCGCCGACTCACGCTGTACCGCGCCCGCCGCGCCTGCCCTGACGCAGAGCCGCCGTGGCAGGAGCCCTATATCGGCCTCGCAGGCATCACCACGCGACGCGACCGGCTGCTGGTGCCGTTCGAGCTCGATGGCGTGGCGGGGATGGGCGTGCTGGACACCGGCGCGCAACTCAGCTCGATCAGCACCCGCATGGCACAGCGGATCGGCCTGGAGGAAGCGGAGCTGGCGGCGGACCGGACGGTGATGGCGCATGGCGCCGCGCCAGACCAGGTGGCGGTGCGGATCCATCGCTTCCGCGAGCTGCGCGTGGGCCCCGCGACGATGCGCTGGCCGACGCTGCCGGTGGTGCCGATGACGAACGGCATGGGCGACGCGCTGGTGGGCGCCGACTTCCTGAAGGGACGGCGCGTCTGGCTGTCGTTTTCCACGCATCGCATATTCGTCACGCCAATCGAGCCGAGTTCGGCGATCGCCGAGGCGCGATAGGGCGAGTGTCGATGTTCAACGCAGTTCCAGCTCCCGGTCCTCGCGAGTCGCGATGGGTATCGCTGCGCTCAACCCATCCTACAGGCTGTGGCGTAGCGGCGGGCGTATCGGCGTAGGATGGGTTGAGCAGAGCGAAACCCATCATTCTGGCTGCCTCGGCCATGGCGCTGCCGATTCAGGTGGTCATGCCAGCACCGGTGCTGCCCGCCCAGCCGCCGCGCCCGTAGCCGTGCAGGTTGACGTACCAGCGTGTCGTGGCTGCATACTCGCCGGTAGCCAGTTTACCGCAGGATGTCATGCCATGAAACTCCTTTGGTTCCACCTGATGCCGTACACCGAGCTGCCGGACGACTTCCGGCAGAAACATCCATCGGTGTGGGTGGATATCCACTCGTCGCTGTTCGATCCGAAGCGCGCCCATCTGATGTACAACGACTTCCTGGACGAGATGGAGTTTGCGGCGGATTGCGGCTTCGACGCGGTCTGCTGCAACGAACATCACTCCAATGGCTACGGGCTGATGCCCTCGCCAAACCTCATAGCATCCGCCATCTCGCGCCGCACGCGCGACACCGCGATCTGCGTGATGGGCAATTCGCTCGCGCTCTACAATCCGCCGACCCGTGTTGCGGAAGAGTTCGCGATGATCGATTGCATCTCGGGCGGGCGGCTGATCGCCGGCTTCCCGGTCGGCACGCCGATGGACACATGCTACTGCTACGGCCAGAACCCGAGCCTGCTGCGCGAGCGCTATCTCGAGGCGCATGACCTGGTGATGAAGGCCTGGCAGGAGAAGGACACGTTCGCGTTCAACGGACGCTTCAATCAGCAGCGCTACGTGAACATCTGGCCGCGCCCGGTGCAGCGGCCGCATCCGCCGGTGTGGATTCCCGGCGGCGGCTCGATCGAGACGTGGCAGTGGTGCGCGAAGATGGACTACGTCTACGCCTACCTGTCCTATTTCGGCTACAAGGACGGCAAGGCGACGATGGACGGATTCTGGGCGGAGATGTCGCGGCTCGGCAAGGACCGCAATCCGTACCGCGCCGGGTTCCTGCAGTTCGTCGGTGTGGCGGAAAGCCGCGAGAAGGCGATGGAGCTGTATCGCGAGTCCGCCGAATATTTCTACGGCCGCTGCCTGTACACCGATCCACGCTGGGCGACGCCGCCGGGCTACGTCACCGAAGCCACGATGCGCGCCGGGCTCGTCAGCCAAGTGGGTCGTGCCGCCTCGATCGCCGCACGCGAACAGGCGCGTGGCGCGACGCGGATGGAGGACATCGTCGAGCGTGGCTACGTCATCGTCGGCTCGCCGGATGAAGTGGTCGAGCAGCTTACCGAAGTGGCAACGACGCTCAACGTCGGGCACCTGATGCTGCTGTTGCAGTTCGGCAACATGAACAAGGAACTGACGAAGTACAACACCAAGCTGTTCGCGGAGACGGTGATGCCGCGGCTGCATCCGCTGTTCGCCGAATGGGAGGACCGCTGGTGGCCGCAGCCGATGGATGCGGCGCAACGGGCCGAGGTGCCCGCCTTCGTACCGGGCCTCGCGGCGGAGTGATCCGCGGCAAGCAGCTCGGTCTCGCATTGTGGGGCACTGTGCCGGTGGCGGAACTGGCACGGCAGGCGGCGCTCGCCGAAACGATCGGCTGCGACAGTGTCTGGGTGATCGACTCGCAGTTGCTCTGCCGCGAGGTCTACCTGACGCTGGCGGCGTGTCTCGCGCAGAGCACAACGCTGCGTGTCGCCACCGGCGTGACCCAGCCGGCGACACGGCATCCTTCCGTCGCGGCCAGCACACTGGCGACGCTGGCCGAGATGTCCGGCGGCCGCGCGATCATGGGCATCGGCACCGGGTTCTCGTCGCTGCGCACGATCGGCTTGCCGTCGGCAAAGATTGCCGAAGTGGAAGACTACGTGACCGTCGTGCGGCGATTGCTGCGCGGCGAGCATGTGACGTTCGAGCGAGGCGTGCAGGGCAGCATCACCTGGCTCGACAGGCCGGTCGATGTGCCGATCGTCGTCGCCGCGTCCGGCCCGCGCATGACGCGCGCGGCGGTGCGCTTCGCCGATGGCGTGATCCTGCATCAGGGCATCTCGGCTGACCTGTTGGGTCGCGCGCTTGACTGGGCGCGCGATGGCGCCGGTGCTGCGATGCCGGAAATTTCCTGCTGGGTGCCGTATTCCATGGCCGCGGACCCGCGCGAGGCACGCGACCGGGTGCGCGCGCGTGTCGCCGGCGCGCTGATGAACACCAATCCGGAATGGTTCGAGGGCGAGGACCATGACGCCGTCGTGCGGCTGCAACAGACCTACGACGTGTCGGACCACGCGACCGCGCAACCGCATCACGCCGCACTCGTCACCGACAGCCTGATTGCGCGCTATGCGGTGGCCGGCACGCCAGACGAAGTGTGCGAGCAACTGGCACGGGTGATGGCGCAGCCAGGGATCGATCGCGTGATCCTGACGCCGCAGGTCAGTGGCGAAGGCGCACTGCCGATAGCGCAGGTGCTGCGAGACCTGGAGGCGCAGGTGTTGCGACACTTGTAGCCAGACCGTCGCAACGACAGGGGCGGGTTGCTGCCATTGCTCGTTGTGCCGCCACTGCTGCTGCGCCTGCCGGAATCGGTGGCACTCCGCACGCCAACGCAACGACGGGTCGGCACGATTGCCGGACCGCTGATCGTCACGACATCGATGGCGATCCTCGGCCGGGTCAGCCGCGCGCGCGGCTGAGCGCCTCTTCACATGAGCTGAATGGTCTTGCCGGATTTGAAGTCGCCGCTATCGGGACCGAAGTCGCTGATCAGATAGCTGGACCCGCCCCGGTGCTGTCCCATCGCAAACAGGTAAAGCACGGTGGCCCGCTCATAGTAGAACAGCGTCACGCTGGAGACACCGACGACGCCAGCGGACGCATGTTTCGTCTGCTTGCCATCATACAGCAAAGCGCCGTTTGACTTCCCCTGATCGTTGAACGCCTGGTTCAGCGCCTGTGACAGATTGGTGAGGCGCGTGCCCGGGCCGACCAGATTGGCTAGATATTTCTGCGCGACGACCTGCGGCATCACGGTGGTCTCGCCGCCGCCATGTTCTTTGGTCTTGATGACAACCATGCCAGTGGCCATAGCATTCCCTCCAGCCGCATCGGTGACAGACGCACGAGACACTCCCGCGAAGCAGGACCACTGGCAAGATAAAACAGCCGTGCTGCCGCGTCTGCGATGATACCGGGCAGGGCGCCCGGTTGACCGGCACATGGCTCCGTCTCTAATGAGCCTGCCGCTTGTGCCGCGGTGCATCATGCCCATCTGGGCACCCGGCACCGCGGCATGTACCCGGAAGGACGGTTGATGACCCTGCGCCGCCTTGCCGCGCTGCTCGCGGCCTTTGTACTGCTCGGCGCGGCCATCGCCGAAGCCCAGATGCCGGGCGGGCCGCCGGCGGTCGGCGTGGTGCGGACCGAGAAGCAGGCCGTCACCGAGACATCCGAGTTCATCGGCCGTGTGCAGGCGGTGGATCGCGTCGCACTCACCGCCCGTGTGACAGCGTTCCTCGAACAGCGGCTGTTCACCGAAGGGACTGAGGTGCATGAGGGCGACCTGCTGTACCGCCTGGAGCGCCCGCCGTTCGAGGCAGCGATGGCGCAACAGGAAGCCGCGGTCGCCGACGCCAGCGCGCGACTGGCGAATGCCAATATCCAACTCGGGCGCGCCCAGTCGCTGCTCAACACGCCAGCCGGCCAGCGGTCCTCGGTGGACGACGCAATCGCCAATCAGCGTTCCCAGGCCGCCCAGGTGGCGGCCGCGCAGGCGCAACTCCGCGTGGCACAGATCAACCTCGCCTATACCGAGATCCATGCACCGATCAGCGGCAAGATCAGCCGCTCCGCCGTCAGCGTCGGCAACGTCGTGTCGCCGAATTCCGGCCTGCTCGCCAGCATTGTCAGCCAGGACCCGATGTACGTGCTGTTCCCGATCGCGATGCGCGCGGAGCTGGATCTGGAGAAGCGCTACGCCGACCAGGGCGGCATGAGCGCCGTGGTGATCAGGCTGCGTCTGCCGGACGGGACAATGTACCACCAGACAGGCAAGATCGACTATATCGAACCAAGCGTGCAGGCCACCACCGACACGATCCTGGTGCGCGGCAAGATCGCCAATCCCCCACTCAAGCCGATCGAGGCGGGCCAGCCGGTGGACCGGCCGCTGATCGACGGCGAGTTCGTCACCGTGCTGGTCGAGGGCATCCAACCGGTCAGGGCGCTTGCCATCCCCCGCGCGGCGGTGCTGTCCGACCAGCAGGGCGACTACGTCTACGTGGTGGACGGCCAGAACCATGTGGAGCAGCGGCGCATCCAACTCGGTCAGTCCACGCCATCGACCGCAGTGATCATGTCCGGCCTCAATGAAGGCGACATGGTGGTGGTGGACGGCATTCAGCGTGTCCGGCCAGGGATTCAGGTTGTGCCTGGCCCCGCCACCCCGCCGCCTGCCGCGCCCAAAGCGGCGGGACAATAGGCGCATGATCTCTGCTGTCTTCGTAGATCGCCCTCGCCTGGCGATCGTCATCGCGATCCTGACGACGCTTGCGGGAATCTTGTCGCTGCTGCGCATACCGGTCGCGCAGTTTCCCGACATTGTGCCGCCGCAGGTGACGATTTCCGCCAGCTATGCCGGCGCCTCGGCCGCCGTGGTGGAGGCCACGGTCGCGCAGCCGCTGGAGGCGCAGATCGTCGGCGTCGACAAGATGATCTACATGAAGTCCAACAGCGGCAATGACGGGAGCTACAGCCTGACCGTCAGCTTCGAGCTGGGCACCAATCCCGACATCGACACAGTCAACGTCAACAACCGCGCGCAACAGGCACTGTCCAAGCTACCGCCCGAAGTGCAGCGCTACGGTGTCACGGTGCGCAAGCGCTCCGCCGCGATTCTGGAGTTCCTGCAGTTCTACAGCGAGGGCGGCAAGCAGGATCCGCTGTTCATCAGCAATTACGTCACCATCAACGTGCTGGACCGGCTGGCGCGCACGCCGGGCGTGGGGGATGCGCTGCTGTTCGGCCGGCTCGACTACTCGATGCGCATTTGGTTCGACATGAACCGGCTGATCAGCCTGAATCTGGCGCCGTCGGACATTATCGCCGCGATCCAGACACAGAATGTGCAGGCGCCGGTGGGACGCATCGGCGCACGTCCGACCAGTGACGCGACCCAGTTCCAGCTCAACGTGCAGACGCAGAACCGACTCACCACGCCGGAGCAGTTTGGCAACATCGTGATTCGCGCCAATCCGGATGGCTCGGTTCTGCGCCTGTCAGACATTGCGCGGGTTGAGCTCGGCGCAGCCAACATGGACACCGAGAGCCGGTTGAACGGCGACCCGGCGGTTTCCATCGGGCTCTACCTCGCACCTGGTGCCAATGCGGTGCAGACCTCGGCGCGTGTTCAGGCCACGCTGGACGAACTGGGTCAGCGCTTCCCCGAAGGCTTGAAGGCGCGCGTGTTCTACGACAGCTCGTCGTTCGTCGCCGCCACGATAACCGAGGTGGCGAAGACGCTCAGCATCGCCTTCGCGATGGTGATCCTCGTCGTCTTCCTGTTCCTCGGCAATCTCCGGGCCACGATCATTCCCATGATTGCCATACCAGTCAGCCTGGTCGGCACGTTCGCCATCCTGCTGGCTGCGGGGTTCTCCGCCAATACCGTATCGCTGCTTGCGATGGTCCTCGGCATCGGCGTCGTGGTGGATGACGCCATCGTCGTGGTGGAGAACGTGGAACGCGTGATGGCCGAGGAGCCGGAGCTGCCGCCAGCCGAAGCGACCAAGAAGGCGATGCGGCAGATCACCGGTCCGGTGATCGCAATTTCCCTGGTGCTGCTCTCGGTGTTCGTGCCTGTGGGCTTCATTCCCGGCGTCTCCGGCTCGCTGTTCCGCCAGTTCGCCGTCACCATCAGCGTGGCAATGCTGATCTCCGCCATCAATGCGCTGACGCTGTCGCCGGCCTTGTGCGGTGTGTTCCTGCGCCATCACGGGCGGCCGCGCGGCCCGCTCAGCCTCGTGCTTGGCGGCATCGACCGGGTGCGCAACGGCTACGCTGCAGTGGTGCAGCGGTTGCTCCGTGTCTCCATACTGTCGGTGCTGCTGATCATCGTGGCAGGCGTCGGCATCTGGGGGCTGGCGGCTCGCACGCCGACCGGGTTCCTGCCGGAGGAGGACCAGGGCGCCTTCTTCGTTGCCGTGCAGTTGCCGGATGGCGCCTCGGTGTCGCGCACGCGCGCCGTGGTGCAGCAGGTGGAGAGCCTGATCCGGCCGATGCCGCAGGTGGAGGGCGTGCTTTCGATCGTCGGCTTCTCGCTGCTCGATGGCGGCAACGAACCGAATGCTGCCTTCGTGGTGATCCGGCTCAAGCCATTTGCTGACCGCACTGCCGTCGCGGACAGCGCACAGGCGGTAATCGGGCGCGTGTTCGGCGCGGCACAGCAGGTGCGTTCGGCCAACGTGTTTCCGTTCAACCTGCCGCCGATCATCGGGCTCTCGACCAGCGGCGGCTTCGAATACCAGTTGGAGAATTTGGAGGGCCGGGATCCGGCAGAGATGGCGAGCGTGATGCAGGGCCTGGTCGCCGCGGCAAACCAGGACCCGCGGATGACGCGCGTCTTTTCCACCTTCACCGCCACCAACCCCTCGATCTGGCTGGATATCGACCGCGAGAAGGCACAGGCGCTCGGGCTCAACATCGCCGATGTGTTCAACGCGCTGCAATCGACACTCGGCGGCTTCTACGTCAACGATTTCAACCTGTACGGCCGCACCTGGCAGGTGAACATCCAGGGCAATGCGCCTGATCGCAGCGATGTTTCCGCGATTTACAAAATCTACGTACGCAACCGGCAGGGCGAGATGGTGCCGCTGCGCTCGATCGCAAATCTGCGCATCGTGCTCGGCCCGCAGGTGATCAGCCGCTTCAACAATTATCGCGCGGTGACGGTCAATGGCGGACCGCCGCCAGGGGTGTCATCAGGCGATGCACTGCTCGCCATGGAACAGGTTTCGGCGAAGACGCTGCCGCCAGGTTATGCTTTCGAATGGTCAGGCACCGCCTATCAGGAGAAGGCGGCGTCCGGGCAGACGGGCGCAATCCTGTCGCTGTCGGTGTTGTTCGCCTATTTGTTTCTGGTGGCGCTGTATGAGAGCTGGGTCATCCCGATTCCCGTTCTGCTGTCGGTGACCGTGGGAGTGCTGGGCGCATTCGCAGGCATCCTGATCTCCGGCCTGTCGCTTGATCTCTACGCGCAGATCGGCCTGGTGGTGCTGATTTCGTTGGCCGCTAAGAACGGCATTCTGATCGTCGCGTTCGCCAAGGAGCAGCGTGAGGCGGGATTGCCGATTCTGGAAGCGGCCGCACTCGGCGCGCGCATCCGGTTCCGTGCGGTGATGATGACCTCGATCGCCTTCATCTGCGGCCTGATACCGCTGGTGTGGGCCGAGGGTGCGGCGATGCTGAGCCGGCGCGCGGTCGGCACCGCTGTGTTCGCCGGCATGATCGCCGCAAGCTCGGTCGGTGTGTTCCTGATTCCCATGCTGTATGCGACGTTCCAGGGAATGCGCGAGCGAGGGAAAGCCCGGTTCGGCGGTCGGTCTGCCCGCAGCCGTCATAAGGATTTGGCCGCAGATGACTGATGGCCGTTACGCCAGAGACGGCAAGTTCAGATGCTTCTCGATCCGCCGTACACGCCGGTCCAGCTCACTGATCAAGATGCCATGGCCCATGACCGAGGCATGGTATTCCGTTACGGCCTGTCGGAGGCTGGCCTGACCATAGACCAAACCATCCAACTTTCGACTGTGCTCGTGCAGCAGCAGTGTGTGGTCGTTCAGGACTTGTGTGTGATCGGTCAGGATCCGCGTGTGGTCATTGAGCACGCGACTATGCTCGTTCAACTTTGCGGTGTGTTCGTCGAGGATGTGTGTATGCCTATCGAGGATTCGCGAATGCGAATTCAGGATTTGCGAATGCTCGTCGAGGATCTGCGAATGCCCGTTCAGGATGATCGTGTGCCCGCTGACGGTATCGGCGACCTGCACCAGCAGTTGATACACTGCCGCGATATCGACACCGCTGCCGCTGCCGCTCATCGGCCCCTCTGTTCCCACGCGTCGGAAGAACGTACCCGCCAGCCAATGTGCCGGCAATCACCTTGCGGAAGCCTTTACGCTCCGCCGATCAGCGCCAGCGTGTGCCGTGCGATGACCACCTCCTCGTCCGTCGGGATCACATAGGCCGGCCGCTCCGAATCCGCACGCGTCAGCAGCGGGCCGCCGGCCTGGTTCGCCGCCTCGTCCAGTGAAAAGCCGAGCCAGTGAAGCCGACGCAGCACGCGGGCCCGAATCTCCGCGCTGCGCTCACCGATGCCGGCGGTGAACACGAACCCGTCGATGCCACCCATGCTGGCAGCCAAGGCGCCGGCCGTGCGCGCCACGTGATAGACGAAGTACTCCACCGTCAGCCGCGCCAGCGGCGCCTCGCTCGCCAGCAACGTTCGCATGTCGTTCGACACGCCGGACAGGCCCTTCAGGCCGCAATCGGCGTAGAGGAAACGCTCGACCCGATCGACGCTCCAGCCCTTCTGCTGCTGCAACCAAAGGATAACGCCGGCATCCAGCGAACCTGATCGCGTCCCCATCGGCAATCCGTCCAGAGCCGTGAACCCCATGGAGGAGTCCACACTGCGGCCGCCGGCCAAGGCACACATCGAAGCACCGGATCCGAGATGCGCCACCACGACACGTCCGAGCGCGATCTCCGGCACCCGCTCGGCCAGGGCACCGGCAATGTATTCATAGGACAACCCGTGGAAGCCGTAGCGCCGCACGCCCTCACGGTATAGCTCATCGGGGATCGCGAACCGGTCCGCCACTGCCGGATGACCGCGATGGAACGAAGTGTCGAAGCACGCGATTTGCGGCAGATTGGGGAACCGCGCAGCCAGTGCCTTGAGCACAGCGACAGCCGGCGGGTTGTGCAACGGCGCCAGCGGCTCGAGCGCCTCGATGCGCGCAAGCGTTGGGGCATCAACCACCACAGGTGCGCCCAGATCCGGACCGCCATGCACGACACGGTGACCGAAGCCCATGAGGCTGCGCTCCTCCAGCGGCCCGTCGCTTAATGCAGCCAGCGCCGCAAGTGCAGCCGCGTGATCATCGGTGCTCACCACGCGGTCGTGCACGGGCTTGCCGTCGGCGGCATTGACCAGGAGACGGCCCAGCCCACCAACCCGTTCCACTTCGCCGCTCTGGCTGCGGCGCAGAGCACCGTCCGCCACGACGTAGACGGCGAACTTCAGGCTGGACGAGCCGGCATTCAGAACGCACAGGCGACGATTTTCCATGCCTCTTGGCCTTTCGCATCCGAAGCGTGCATGCTTCGCGATCCAACCACAGACGAGCCCTGGAGACAGCTTCCATGACCAAGTTCGGCCTCGCCCAGTCTGTCCGTCGCGTGGAGGATCCGCGCCTGCTGAAGGGCGGCGGCCGCTATACCGACGATATCGTGCTGCCGGGCATGCTGCACGGCATTGTGCTGCGCAGCCCACACGCCGCGGCGAAGCTCGGCGCCATCGACACGGCGGCGGCAAGATCGGTCCCAGGGGTTAAGGCAATCTATACCGCGGCCGATCTGAACGCAGACGGCATCGGTTCTCTGCCCTGCGCGGTCAGCCTGGACAACCGCGACGGCTCCACCATGGCGAGCCCGCCGCACCCGGTACTCGCGGACGGCGCCGTGCGCCACGTCGGCGATCCTGTCGCGTTCATCGTCGCCGATACGGCGAAGGCCGCGCGCGATGCGGCTGAACTGATCGCGGTGGACTACGATATCCAGTCAGCAATCACCGACCTGGCAAAGGTCACCGATGCAGACGCGCCGCTCGTGTGGCCCGAAGTGAAGCGCAATATCGCTTTCGATTGGGAGTTCGGCGACAAGGCGAAGACCGACGCGCAGTTCGCCAAGGCTGCGCATGTCACCAGACTGACGGTGGTGAACAACCGCATCGTGGTCTCCTCGATGGAAGCCCGCGCATCGATCGCCGAGTATGACGCCGCGGCCGGCCGTTGGACTATGTATGCCAACACCCAGGGCGGCTGGCTGGTGAAGGGGCTGATCGCGCCGCTGTTCCAAACCGAGCCGGACAAGTTCCGCATCGTCACGCCCGATGTCGGCGGCGGCTTCGGCATGAAACTGTTCCTCTACGCCGAGCATGTCTTGACCTGCTATGCCGCGCGCAAACTAGGCCAGCCGGTCAAGTGGGTTTCCGACCGCAGTGAGGCATTCCTGTGCGACACGCAGGGCCGCGACAACCTCACGCTCGGCGATCTGGCGATTGACGCGGACGGAAAATTCCTGGCGCTGCGCACGCGCGTCGTTGCCAACATGGGCGCCTATCTCTCCAACTTCGGACCGTACATTCCCACGATCGCCGGCACCAGCGTGATCGCCAGCGTCTACGGCTTCCAGGCTGTATACGCCAACGTAATCGGCGTGTTCACGAACACGGTGCCAGTCGACGCCTATCGCGGCGCCGGTCGGCCGGAGAGCAACTACCTGATGGAGCGGCTGGTCGACGCAGCGGCGCGCGAGTTGAAGATCGACCGCACCGAGCTGCGGCGGCGCAACATGGTGCCGCAATCGGCGATGCCGCACACCACGCCGGCCGGCAACACATACGACAGCGGCGACTTCCGCATGGTGCTGGATACCGCGCTGAAGCAGATGGATTATGCCGGGTTCGCCGCCCGCCGTGCCGAAGCGGCCAAGCGTGGCAGGCGTCGTGGCATCGGGCTTGCGTACTACCTGGAGGCGACCGGCGGCGATCCCACCGAACGCGCGGAGATTCGCTTTGCCGATGACGGCAACGTCGATGTCTATGTCGGCACGCAATCGACCGGCCAGGGCCATGAAACCGCCTATGTGCAGCTCACGTCGCAGCGCCTCGGCATCGACGCCGAGAAAATTCGCATCCGGCAGGGTGATACCGACGTCATACCGGTGGGCGGCGGCACCGGCGGCGCGCGCAGCCTGTATTCCGAGGGGCAGGCCATCCTGCTCACCGCGGATTCGGTGATCGACAATGGAAAGCAAGCCGCCGCCGAGGTCCTGGAAGCATCACCTGCCGACATTGCTTTTGCCGACGGAAGATTTGCCATCGTCGGCACCGACCGCGGCATCGACATCATCGCGCTGGCCGCTACCCAACGGCAGAAGGCCGCAGCCGGCCAGCCTGCTACCACGTTGGATGCGGCGGAAGTCGCAAACATCGACAAGCACACCTTCCCCAATGGCTGCCATATGGCTGAGGTGGAAGTGGACCCCGATACCGGCGTGGTCGAAATCGTCCGCTACCGGGTCTGCGACGACTTTGGCAAGGCGGTGAACCCGCTGATCGTACGCGGACAGGTGCATGGCGGCGTGGCGCAGGGCTTCGGCCAGGCGGTGCTGGAACGCACCGCCTACGATCCGTCCTCCGGTCAGCTCGTTTCGGGCAGTTTCATGGACTATGCTTTGCCGCGTGCCGATGACCTGCCGGACATTGAAGTGGATCTGCTGGAGGTGCCGTGCGCATCCAACCCGCTCGGTGTGAAGGGCGCTGGCGAGGCGGGGGCGGTAGGGAGCCCACCGGCGGTGATCAACGCCATTGTCGACGCACTGTCGGTTGACGGCGTGACGCACATCGACATGCCCGCCACGCCGGAGAAGGTGTGGAAGACATTAGCCATGGCGCGGGCAGCGTAGAGCGAACGCACCGTACCCTTGCCCGCCTTGCGGGACAGGGTACGGGAGACGCTGCTACCGCGGTGGCTCGAGGTCGCGTGCACCGATGGTGCGTTGGCGAAACTCTTCCGGCACCGCACGGCCGAAATCGGTGAACGCGCGCTTCACCGCTTCGACCGTCGGGCCGAACACCTCTTTGCGATTCTCCCGCGCCCACGTATTGGAAGCAGCGACGGGGCCAAGCGATCCCTGGAAGTGCGGCATCACATAGCGCGCGAAAAGTTCGTAGCTGCGCAGCGTCTGTTCACGATTGGCCCACTCATGCGCACGGAACAGGATGCCGCCGAAGCCGCCCTGGCTGTACCCCAGCAACCGGTTGATACCCTTGATCACGGTCTCCGGGGAGCCAACCAACGTCGTTCCCATCGTCACGCCCTCGCGCAGCGGATCATCCGCGCGACCCGGCGGACGACCGAGCGTGTCCTCGAAATACGTCACGGTCTCAATACGCTCGCCCTTCTTCACCTCTGCCAGCGCCTGCCCATCGTCTTCCGCGATGTGCGCGTTGACCACGACACGCCAGTTCTTGCGGTCCATCGTCTTGCCATTCTTCGCGGCAGCCTCCTCGGCAATCTTCCACTGGCTGGCCAGCGCTTCCGGTCCACCCGGCAGACCGGCACCGATCGAAAGCACACCCACGCCATGCGTCCCCGCAGCGATCATGCCGAACGGTGTGATCGTGCTGGCGACGGCGATCTCGAAATGCGGGTCACTGTACGGCGCGAGATGCAGACGCGCATCGCGCATCTCGAACCAATCGGTCTTCATGGTGACCGGCTCTTCGCATTTCAGCAGCGCCATGATGGCGTCCATCGCCTGCAGCATGCGCGGGCGCTGCGTCGACGGCTCGATCCCCAACATATAGGCATCCGACGTCAGCGCACCGGGACCGCACCCGAGCATCGCGCGCCCACGCGTCATGTGGTCGAGCTGCACCCAGCGCTGCGCCACCATCAGCGGGTGGTGGTACGGCAGGCTGGTGACGCCCGAGCCAAGCCTGATGTGCTTCGTCCGTTCGGCAGCGGCGGCGATGATCAGCTCCGGTGCAGCGATCAGTTCCCAGCCTGCGGAATGATGCTCGCCAATCCAGGCTTCGTCGTAGCCAAGCCAGTCCAGCCACTCGAGCAGCTCGACATCGCGGTTGATTGCCAGCGTCGGGTTTTCCCCGACACGGTGGAACGGAGCAAGGAAGATTCCGAATTTCATGCCGCGATGGGCCATGCGCGTATTCTCCACGTCTCGGCGGGCAGGGTGCCCGCCTGATCGATGCGCATGGTGCTACGTCCGGCGCCGGTAGCCAAGCTGGGCCACTCATGGCAGCCTGACGGGAAAGCTTGTTTCTGGAGGAACGGATCATGCGACTCGTAGGGAAAGTTGCGATCATCAGCGGTGCCGCGTCCGGCATGGGCGCTGCGACGGCACGGCGTTTCGGCCGGGAAGGTGCCAAGGTGGTGGTGGCCGATTTGCTCGAAGATGAAGGCCGCAAGGTCGCGGCAGACATCAACGGCGCCAACACGCCGGGCGGCGAGGCGCTGTTCTTGCGCCTCGACGTGGCGAACGAAGAGCACTGGAAGAATGTGGTCGATGCCACTGTCCAGCGCTTCGGCAAGCTCGACATCCTGGTGAACAATGCCGGCATCAGCGGCAGCGCGGTCTCCGACATGCTGGACACCGACGCATGGGACAACCTGATGAAGGTGAATGCGCGCGGCGTGTTCCTCGGCACGAAATACGCCGTGCTGGCGATGAAGCAGTCCGGTGGCGGCTCCATCGTCAATTTGTCGTCGATCTCCGGCAATGCTGGGCAGACGATGACGCATATGGGCTATAATGCGTCGAAGGGCGCGGTGCGCACGCTGACGAAGTCGACCGCGGTGCAGTTCGGGCGCGATGGCATCCGCGCCAATTCCGTGCATCCTGGGCTGATGCCGCCAATGCGCACGTCGGGTGCGACTGCCGATCCGGCGGTACGGGCGAAGATGTTGCAGACTGTGCCGTTGCGCCGGGCCGGCGAGGTGGATGAAGTTGCCAACGCCA
The DNA here is from genome assembly GCA_041487355.1 of Acetobacteraceae bacterium. GTDB lineage: Bacteria > Pseudomonadota > Alphaproteobacteria > Acetobacterales > Acetobacteraceae > JAMXLO01. The sequence continues at coordinate 28,268 of JBGPND010000018.1, forward strand.
TCCTGTTCCTTGCCTCGGACGAGGCTTCCTACATCACGGGCGCCGAACTCTATGTCGATGGCGGCTACCTCGCCGCGTAAGCGTGGGGGGACGATGCGATGCCACTGACCAAGCAGCAGATCCAGCGGTTCGACAACGAAGGCTTTCTGTTCCTGCCGAACCTTTTCTCCGCCGAGGAGATTGCGGTTCTCCGCTGCGAGGCGGAGGCAATCTTCCGCACCGATCGCAAGGAGATCTGGCGCGAGAAGTCGGGATCGCCACGCACCGCCTTCGCTGTCCACACTTACAACGAGGCGTTCCGCCTGTTGGGTGCGCACCCACGCCTGATCCGTCCGGTCGAGCAGGTGTTCGGCGAGCAGCTTTATATGCATCAGTTCAAGATCAACGCGAAATCCGCGTTCGATGGCGAAGTGTGGCAGTGGCATCAGGATTACGGCACATGGGCGCGCGACGACGGCATGCCGGAACCGCGCGCGATGAACATTGCGGTGTTCGTCGACGAGGTGTTGCCGATCAACGGCCCACTGATGCTGGTGCCGCGCAGCCACAAGGAGGGCGTGTTCAAGGCAGGGCATGACACATCCACGACGTCCTATCCGCTATGGACGCTGGACAACGCGACCGTGGAGCGGCTGGTAAGGCAGGGTGGCATCGTCACACCGACCGGCAAGCCGGGCACGGTGCTGATGTTCCACGGCAATCTCGTCCATGGCTCGGCGGGCAACATCACGCCCTATCCACGCAAGATCGTTTACCTGACGCTGAATGCGGTATCGAACCATATTCGCACGCCGACCCGTCCTGACTGGATCGCGCATCGCGATTTCCGGCCCATCGAGCCGGTTCCCGACGATGCGCTGCTGCGCTATGCGCGCAGCTATCGGGCGGCCGCGGAATAGTCGGCATCTTGGTTTTCCGTCGCAGATAGTGTCTAACACAATCAAGTTTTGACCGGCGCGACTGCTCGGTGCGCCACGGGAGGGAAGCATGACTGTCAGGAAGTCGGGACTTGTTGTGACGCGCCGCCAGGCGCTTCTGGGAGCAGGCGCGCTCGCCAGCGCAGCATCGCCGTTGGCCATGCCGTTCATCGCCAAGGCAGCCGAACCCATCCGAATCGGCGTGCTGCTCGCCAAGACCGGGCAGATCGCGCCGCAGACCGAGTACCTGGCGCAGGGCACCTATCTTGCGTTGGAAGAGCGCGGCAACAAGATCATGGGCCAGCCGGCAGAGCTGGTGTGGCTGGATGAGCCGTCCCCACAAGGCGCCACGCAGAACATGCAGAAGCTGGTACAGGAGAACAAGGTCTGCGCCATCCTCGGCGGCTCACTGTCGTCCAACGCGCTGGCCGAGGAGGCCACCGCCGCGCAACTGAAGATTCCCTTTGTTTGCGACAACGCCGCGGCGACCGAGATCACCGGCAAGAACTGCAACCGCTACACGTTCCGGCTGAACACGCCGGTGCTGGTGCAATCCCGGATGCTTGCCCCTTTTGCGCTGACCTACGGCAAGAAGTGGTATTTCATCACCGCCTCCTTCGCGTTCGGCCAGGACATTCTGCGCTCCTCGCGCGAGCTGCTGAAGCAGGCCGGCGGCACCGAGGCGGGCATCGACGAGGTGCCGCTTAACACCCCCGACTTCAGCTCCTTCATCCTGAAGATCCGCCAGGCGCAGCCGGACGTCGTGCTGGGCGGACTGTCCGCGGGCGATCTGTCGACGTTCCTCAAGCAATGGAACGAGCTTGGCATGAAGGGAAAGATTCCGTTCTGCGAGATTGCGATCGGCGATACCGATATCTGGGCGGTCGGTCCCGAGGCTGCGAACGGCGTGTTCACCAAGCTCTGGTGGTACAACAACCCGAACAACCCGCCTGAGGAGAAGGCGTTCGCCGCAGCCTATCTGAAGAAGCACAACAGACCAGCCGCCGACAAGGCGTGGATGGGCTGGATCACCGCCAAGTCGCTGTTCGAATCGATAGAGCTGGCGAAATCCACCGAACCCATGGCGATCATCGAAGGGCTCGAAAGCTGGAAGTTCAGCGCCGGCAGCACGTCATACAGCTATCGCAAATGGGACCACCAGATGCTGCTGCGCAATCTGGTTGTGTCGGTGAAGCCGAAGATCACTGACAAGTGGGACTATTTCGACGTCAAGGCCGCGCTGCCGGAGAATCCTGCCGAACTGGAGAAGGTGTTCGGCACCCAGGAGGAGATCGGCTGCAAGATGGCCTGAGGTCAGGCTCCCTCTCCCGCGAAGCGGGGGAGGGTCGGGGTGGGGGTCTTGCCAACGAAAGACTGCGCGCGATGCTCGACATCATTCTTTCCCAGGTGGCGAGCGGCCTCGTGCTTGGTGGCCTCTATGTGCTGATCGCCATCGGCCTCTCCATCATCTTCGGCCTGCTTGGCATTGTGAACTTCGCGCACGGCGTGTTCTTCACGCTCGGCGCCTATTTCGCGTTGACCCTGTATCAGACCTTCGGCTGGCCTGCCGTCATCCTGGCGCCGGTTATCGTTGGCGGCATCGGCGTCGTTGCGGAACGGGTGCTGATCCGCCGCCTGTATGACAAGGAGCCGCTGCTCAGCCTGATCGTCACCTTCGCGCTCGCGCTGATGATCGAGGCGTCGGTTCGGTTGATCTGGGGCGGCATCGGCCAGCCGTTCAGCCCGCCCCCATTCCTGTCCGGCTTCCTGATCTGGGGCCCGATTCTGATCACCAAATACCGGGTCGGCGTGCTGCTGACGACCGCGGCGGTACTGCTTGGCCTGCAGGTGTTCCTCACCTACACGAAGTTCGGCCGCATCCTGCGCGCCGGCTCGCGTGATCCCGAGATGGTCGGACTGCTCGGCATCAACCTGCCGCGCGTGCTCATGTGGGTGTTCGGCCTCGGCTGCGGCATCTCCGGCATCGCCGGTGTGCTCGCCGCACCGCTCTGGACGGTGACGCCCGCGATGGCCACCAACGCGATCATGCCGGCCTTCGTGGTGGTAGCGATCGGCGGCCTCGGCTCGTTTGCCGGCGCGGTGATCGCCGGGCTTCTGGTCGGAGTCGTCATCGCCCTAACCATCCAGTTCAAGCCTGAAGCTTCGGGCGCCGTGATGTACCTGTTCATGGCATTGATGCTGTTGCTGCGGCCGCGCGGTCTGCTCGGCGAGCGCTGGGAGCGGTTCGAATGAGCGCCCTGTTGCGCCACCCGGTGCTGTGGATCGTTGTCGTGCTGGTCGCGCTGACCGCGCTCTGGCAGGCGATCGGCGCGCCCATCAGTCTCATCACCCAGATTGCCATCTATACGCTGTATGGCGCCGGCGTGAACCTGCTGGTCGGCTACACCGGCCTGGTACCGTTCGGTGCCTCGGTGTTCTTCGGCTGCGCGACCTACGCCGTGGCGATTTCCATGAAGCGCTTCATCGGCAACGAGATCGAGGCGCTGGTGTTCGCCGTGATCTTCTCGCTGGTCCTCGCTTCGGTGATCGCGCTGATCATCCTGCGCCGACGCGGCCTGTATTTCTCGTTGCTCACGCTCGCCTTCTCGCAAATCGCCTTTGAGGTCGCGTTCAATTGGACCGACCTCACTGGCGGCGAGAACGGCCTGCAGGGCGTGCCGCGCCCGTGGCTGAATAACGACTGGACGTTCCACATCTTCACCATCGTCACGGTCGCGCTCGGCATGGGACTGCTCTGGCGGATCGCGCACGCGCCGTTCGGCCGCCTGCTGCAGGCGCTGCGTGACAACGAGCAGCGCGTGCAAAGCCTCGGCTATAATACGTTCCGTATAAGGTTCGAAGCCTTCGTCATCATGGGCGCGGTCATCGGCTCTGCCGGCGGGCTGCTCGCGCTCATGCTGCACGGAGCCTACGCCGACAACCTGAGCTGGCAGCACGCGGGCGATTCATTGCTGATGACCGTGATGGGCGGCGTGCACCACTTCCTCGGCCCGCTGTGGGGCGCCATCGCGTTCATCCTGCTGGAGGACCGCCTATCGGCCGTCACCGAAAGCTGGTGGTTGATCTTCGCACCAATCGTCATGGTGTTCGCGCTCGCGTCGCCGGAAGGAATGCAGGGTCTCGTGTTCCGGCTCATTGGGCGCGACGATTGGACCCTCACACGACGCGGCGTGCCGCCGCGGCCGGCGCGCATCGAACCGTATCGCGGCGGCGGACAGGCGCATCTGGATGCCGACAAGCCGGTGCTGGAAGTGCGCGGACTGCACAAGCGGTTCGGCTCGCTCGTGGTGGCGGCGGATGTGCATCTCGACGTGCAGCCGTTCCGCCTGCACAGCCTGATCGGCCCGAACGGCGCGGGCAAGACGACATTCTTCAACATGCTGACCGGTCTGCTGCGCGCCGACGCCGGCGAGATCCGCTTCGATGGGCACCTCATCACGCACTTGCCGGTGCATCGGCGCGTCCGCCTCGGCCTGAGCCGCTCGTTCCAGATACTCAGCGTGTTCCGCAACCTGACGACATTCGAGAACGTGCGTGTCGCGGTGCAGGCACAGAGCCGGCAGCAGAACTCGCTGTGGCGCGACGCCTATCAGCTTGCCGACGTAAACGCGCGCACCTGGTCGCTGCTTGCCGCGGTGGGGTTGGAAGAGCGCGCCGCCGAACCCTGTGCCAATCTCTCGCATGGCGAGCAGCGCCTGCTGGAGATCGCCATCGCTCTCGCCACGGACGCGAAGCTGCTGCTGCTGGACGAGCCGCTGGCTGGGCTCGCCGAAGCGGATCGCGAGGTGGTCGGCGCGCTGATCCGCCAGCTCGCCGCCACCCACGCCGTCCTGCTGATCGAGCACGACATCGATCGCGTGCTGGCGCTGTCGGACCGCATCACCGTGTTGCACCAGGGCCGCGTGATTGCCGATGGCAAGCCGTCCGAGGTTGCGAACAACCAGGATGTGGTGACCGCCTATATGGGCACGGCGCGCGCCGGCGGCCCGCAGCCGACCGTGCACACTGAGGCGCCTCGGCCCGCTACAACGAAGCCGATCCTCCAGCTCGAACAGGTGCGCGCCGGCTACTCCGGCAGCTTGGTGCTGACCGATCTCGATCTTGTGGTACACGAAGGCGAAGCGGTGGCACTGCTCGGCCGCAACGGCGTCGGCAAGACGACCATGCTGCGTGCGATCACCGGCACGGTGCAGAAGAGCGCCGGTCGCATCGTCATGGACGGAAAGGACATCACCCACGCGCGGCCGTATGAGATCAACCGGCTCGGCATCTCCATCGTGCCGGAAGGACGGCGGCTGTTCCCCAACCTGACCGTGATGGAGAACCTGCAAATCGCCGCGCGCCCGGGCGGCGCCTCGTTCGAGGAGATCTTCGAGCTGTTCCCCAAGCTCAAAATCCTGCAGCGCGCACGTGCGGAAAGCCTGTCAGGCGGCGAGCGCCAGATGCTCGCCATCGCAAGGGCGCTGACCGTGCCGAGCCGGCTCATTTTGTTGGATGAGCCGTTCGAGGGTCTCGCGCCGGCGATTGTGCAGGAGGTGATGGACGCGCTGGTGCGGCTCCGCGGGCGCGCCGCCATGATCATCGTCGAGCACCACGCGGAGACGGTGCTGCCGATCGTCGATCGCGCCTACGTCCTGGTGAATGGCCAGGTTGCCTATGAGGGAAGCGCGAAGGCGCTGGAGGCTGATGCGGCGCTCCAGGCGCGTCTGCTCGGGGTGGTGCACCAGGAACTGACGGCAGCCTAGCACCCGGTCCCCAATCCTCCCCGATTCGCGGAAGACGAATCAAGACGGCAGGGGCGCCTTGAGACTCTCCACAGCCTCGCGCACCAGCGGATCGAGTTGCACTGCATTCAGGTGCGTCAGAATCTCGCTGCGCATCCTCGGGTCCCAGAATTTCTGCAAGTGGTTGGCGATCGATGCGACCGCCTTCTCGTGCGGCTGGTGCGCGAAAAACTTGCCGATTTGGTTGGCCATGTAGGCCAGCTTGTCAGGCGACATGTTGCACCTGTTGCACCTGTTGCGCGACGATGCGCTCGGGATGGGTGAAGACCTCGAAGCCATCCGCGCGCGCGATGCCGATCAGCGTGATGCACGCGGCGTCCGCCAGGCGAACGGCGAGAGCCGTCGGTGCCGAGACCGCGACCACCACCGGCGCGCCGAGCATCGCGGACTTCTGCACCATCTCCACCGAGATCCGGCTCGACAGCAGCAGCAATCCTTCGGCCACGGCAACGCCGTCGCGCGCCAGTGCGCCGGTGAGCTTGTCGAGGGCATTGTGCCGGCCGACATCCTCGCGCAAGGCGACAAGGCCGCGCGCAGGATGCCAGAACGCCGCGGCGTGGACAGCGCGTGTCTGCTGGTTGAGCTTCTGCGCGGCGGGAAGTGCTGCCATCGCGGTGTGGATCGCAGCAACGTCGAAACGCGCGGCGGAGGCGATACGAGGCGGTGTGCGCACCGCATCGGCAAGGCTCTCGAGACCGCACAAGCCGCAGCCGCTCGGCCCCGCGAGGCGGCGTTGACGGATGGTGATCGTTTCCGCGCGCTCCGGCGCGAGCCACATGCGCAGCTCGATGCCCTGCTCCGTCGGGACGACATAGAGTTCCTCGATCTCGCCAGCGTCTTGCACGATGCCTTCGGTCAGGCTGAAGCCGATGGCGAAGTCTTCGAGATCGGCCGGTGTCGCGAGCATCACCGCATAAGCGGTGCGGTTGTAGCTCAACGCCACCGGTGTCTCTTCCGGTATCGCCCGTGTCCCGCGCGTTATCGCGTCGCCCCGGAAGGCGGTGCACGGCACGTTACGGACAGGTGGAGGCAGAGTCATCGCACTCACTCCTCATGGCCGGCTTGACCCGGCCATCCACGACTTTCGCTCGCAGCAGCAAAGAAAGCCGTGGATGGCGGGCCTTCGCCCGCCATGACGATTGAAGAAGCAGCATCACTTCGCCGGCACGGCCTCGATGCGGCGGCTCTTCTGCGTCATCTCGCGATATTCTTCCTGCCACTCGCTCGGGCCGTTCGACGGCATCACCTGCACCGCCGTCACTTTGTACTCGGGGCAGTTCGTTGCCCAGTCCGAATAGTCGCTGGTGACGACGTTGGCCTGTGTCGCGGGATGATGGAACGTCGTGTAGACCACGCCCGGCGCGACACGATCTGTGATCTTCGCGCGCAGCGTCGTCTCTCCCGAGCGTGACGCCAGCCGCGCCAGATCGCCGTCGCGGACACCGCGCTGCTCCGCATCGTGCGGATGGATCTCCAGCACGTCCTCGTGGTGCCAGACCACGTTCGCCGTGCGCCGCGTCTGCGCGCCGACATTGTATTGACTCAGAATTCGTCCCGTCGTCAGCAGCAGCGGGAAGCGCGGCCCGGTCTTCTCGTCCGTGGGCACGTACTCGGTGACGACGAAATTGCCCTTGCCGCGCACGAAGCCGCCGACATGCATCACCGGCGTACCGTCCGGCGCCTTCTCGTTGCAGGGCCACTGGATCGAGCCCTGCGCCAGCTTCTCATAGGTGACGCCGGCAAAAGTCGGAGTGGTACGGGCGATCTCGTCCATGACCTGCGACGGATGCGTGTAGTTCCAGTCCAGCCCCATCGCGCGGGCAATCGCCTGCGTCGCCTCCCAGTCCGCCATGCCGGCACGCGGTGCCATCACCTTGCGCACCAGATTGATGCGGCGTTCAGCGTTGATGAACGTGCCGTCCTTTTCCAGGAAGGTGGAACCCGGCAGGAAGATATGCGCGTAGTTCGCTGTCTCGTTCAGGAACAGGTCGTGCACGACGACGCATTCCATCGCCGCGAGACCCTCGGTGATATGCTGCGTGTCGGGATCGGACTGCGCGATGTCCTCGCCCTGGATGTAGATGCCCCTGAACGAGCCGTCGATCGCCGCGTCAATCATGTTGGGAATGCGCAGTCCCGGCTCCGGGTCCAGCGTCACACCCCACTCGCGCTCGTAGATCGCCCGCACCGCGGGAATTGAAATGTGCCGATAGCCGGGCAGCTCATGCGGGAAGGAGCCCATATCGCAGCTCCCCTGCACGTTGTTCTGGCCGCGCAGCGGATTCACCCCGACACCGGGCCGGCCGATATTGCCGGTCGCCATCGCCAGGTTGGCGAGCGCCATCACCGCGGTGGTGCCCTGACTGTGCTCGGTCACGCCCAGTCCGTAATAGATCGCGCCGTTGCGCGCCGTCGCATACAGCCGTGCCGCCGCGCGGATCGTCGCCGCCGGCACGCCGCTCACGCTCTCCACCGCTTCGGGGCTGTTGCGGTCCTCGGCGACGAAGTGCGCCCAGTCCTGGAACGCGTCCCAGTCGCAGCGTTCACGCACGAAGTCCTCGTCCACCAGGCCCTCGGTGACGATGACATGCGCCAGTGCGGTCAGCACCGCGACGTTGGTGCCGGGCCGCAGCGCCAGGTGATGCTGCGCCTCGATATGCGGCATGCGCACCATGTCGATGCGGCGCGGATCGACGACGATAAGCCTGGCGCCCTGGCGCAGCCGCTTCTTCATGCGCGACGCGAACACCGGATGGCCGTCGGTCGGATTGGCGCCCACGAGCAACATCACGTCGGCATGCTCGACGGAATCGAAGTCCTGCGTCCCGGCCGAGGTGCCGAACGTGGTGCTCAGGCCGTAGCCGGTCGGCGAGTGGCAGACGCGCGCGCAGGTATCGGTGTTGTTGTTGCCGAAGCCCTGCCGCGCCAGCTTCTGCACCAGATAGGTCTCTTCGTCCGTGCAGCGCGAGGAGGTTATGACGCCGATGGCGTCCTTGCCGGCTTCCGCCTGGATGCGCTTGAACTCCGATGCGACGCGGCCGATCGCTGCCTCCCAGCTCACCTCGCGCCAGGGATCGGTGATCTTCTCGCGCATCATCGGCTTCAGGATACGATCGGGATGCGACGCGTAGCCCCAGGCGAAGCGGCCCTTCACGCAGGAATGGCCGTGGTTCGCCTTGCCGTCCTTCCACGGCACCATGCGCACCACCGTGTCGCCCTGCATCTCGGCCTTGAAGTTGCAGCCCACGCCGCAATAAGCGCAGGTGGTGATGACGGAATGCTCCGGCTGGCCCAGTTCGATCACCGACTTCTCGATCAATGACCCGGTCGGGCAGGCCTGCACGCAGGCGCCGCAGGACACACATTCCGAGGTCAGGAAGTTTTCGCCCGCCCCCGCGGCCACCTTCGATGCGAAGCCGCGGCCCTCGATGGTGAGGGCAAACGTGTTCTGCACTTCCTCACACGCGCGCACGCAGCGCGAGCAGACGATGCAGCGTGCCGGATCGAACTGGAAATACGGGTTGGACGCATCGATTTCCGAATGCAGATGGTTGGCGCCCTTCTGGCCGTAGCGGACCTGGCGCACGCCGATCAGTCCGGCCATCTCCTGGAATTCGCAATTGCCGGCGACCGGCGAGGTCATGCCGTCCAGCGGATGGTCGGACAGATACAGCTCCATCACGCCGCGGCGCACGCGGCGCACGCGATCGGCGGTGGTGGAGACCTTCATGCCAAGCGCCACCGGCGTGGTACAGGAAGCCGGCGTGCCGGCGCGTCCCTCGATCTCCACCAGACACACGCGACAGGAGCCGAACGCATCGAGCGTGTCGGTGGCGCAGAGTTTCGGGATTCTGATCCCGGCGTCCATCGCCGCGTGCATAATCGACGTGCCGGCCGGTACCGTGACCTCCTGGCCGTCGATGGTCAGCGTGACCTGTTCGGTGGCCGTGCTGGCCGGCGTGCCGTAGTCGATTTCCTGGATCAGGGGCATACGTGCCTCCTCGAATAATATCGTTGTAGCGGCGCACCACCTTTCCCGTCATCCCCGCGCAAGCGGGGACCCAGGGGTACACGACTGTTCTTGCGGCCCCCGGCCTTCGCTCGGGGCAGGCCCTGGGTTCCCGCTTGCGCGGGAATGACGATAGCGGGGCTCATTCCGCGGCCGCGCGGTGGATCGCGCGGAAATCTTCCGGGAAATGCTCGAGCGCGCTCATCACCGGATACGGGATGAAGCCGCCGAGCGCACAAAGGGAACCGAACTTCATCGTGTGGCAGAGATCGCGCAGCAGATCGAGATTCGCCTCCGGCTGTTCGCCGGCGGCGATGCGGTCGATCACCTCCATGCCGCGCACCGAGCCGATGCGGCACGGCGTGCACTTGCCGCAGGATTCCTCGGCGCAGAACTCCATGGCGAAGCGCGCCTGCTTCGCGAGATCGACTGTGTCGTCGAACACCACGATACCGCCATGGCCGATCAGCCCATCACGCGCGGCGAACGCCTCGTAGTCGAACGGCGTGTCGAACAGCGACGGCGGGAAATACGCACCGAGCGGTCCGCCCACCTGCACCGCGCGCACCGGTCGTCCGGTCAGCGTGCCGCCGCCGATGTCGTTCACCAGCTCGCCAAGCGTCAGGCCGAAGCCCGCTTCGAAGAGCCCGCCATATTTGATGTTGCCGGCGAGCTGGATCGGCATCGTACCACGCGACCGTCCCATGCCGATCTCGCGATAATACTCCGCGCCTTCGGTCAGGATGATCGGCACGCTCGCCAGCGACACGACGTTGTTGATCACGGTCGGGCAGCCGAACAGGCCCTTGTGCGCCGGCAGCGGCGGCTTGGCGCGCACCTGGCCGCGCTTGCCCTCCAGGCTGTCGAGCAACGAGGTCTCCTCGCCACACACATAGGCGCCGGCGCCGACGCGCTGTTCGATGTCGAATGCATGTGATGAGCCGAGCACATTCGCGCCCAGCACTCCTTCGCGCCGCGCGACGTCGAGCGCCGCGTTGAACGTGGCGATCGCGTGCGGATATTCCGAGCGCGTGTAGACATAGCCCTTGGTCGCGCCGACCGCGATACTGGCGATCGCCATGCCTTCGATCAGCACGAACGGATCGCCTTCCATCAGCATCCGGTCGGCGAAGGTGCCGGAATCGCCTTCGTCGGCATTGCAGACGATAAACTTGCGTTCGCCTTTCGCTTCGGCGGCGGTGCGCCACTTGATGCCGGTGGGGAAGCCTGCGCCGCCGCGGCCACGCAGGCCGGATTGCGTCACCATCTCGATCGTGGCGGCAGGGCCGATCTCGATGGCGCGCGCCAGACCCTCGAGGCCGCCATGCGCGCGGTAGTCGTCCAGCGACAGGGGATCGACGATGCCGCACCGGGCAAAGGTCAGGCGAGTCTGGCGCGCGAGGTAGGGAATTTCCTCCGGCCGGCCCAGGCGCAACGGATGCGCGCCGCCTGCCAGCATGCCGGCCTCGATCAGCCCAGGGATGTCGGCCAGGCTCACCGGGCCGTAGGCGATGCGTCCGGCGGCAGTGACCACCTCGACCATCGGCTCCAGCCAGAACAGTCCCCGCGAACCGGTCCGCACGATCTCCACGTCCGCGGCCTGCCGCAGGAACGCGGCGACCGAGTCGGCACCCAGCGCCAGCGAGGCGGCGTCGCGCGGGATGTAGACGCGTGTGCTCATCGTGCCCGATCCAGTGCGGCGTCGATGCGCGCGCTGTCGAGCCGTCCCAGCGGGTTGCCGTCCAGCATCGCCGACGGACCGACGGCGCACAGGCCGAGGCAGAACACCGGCTCCAGGGTCACGGCGCCGTCGCCGGTTGTCGCGTGCCAATCCACGCCAAGCCGCTCGCGCACGTGCGAGGCGAGCGCATCGGCTCCCAGCGACTGGCAGGCTTCGGCGCGGCAAAGGCGCAGTACGTGACGCCCCGGCGGGTCGCGGCGGAAGTCATGGTAGAAACTGACCACGCCATGCACCTCGGCACGCGTGAGGTTCAGCGTCTCGGCGATCAGCGGGACAGCATCGGCATGGATGTAGCCGAACGTCTCCTGCAGGGCATGCAGGATCGGCAAGGTGGCGCCTTCGCGCACCGCCTCAGACGCGATGATCGCGGTGCCGCGCTCCCTGGTCCATGGCTCGAATTCGGCCAACGCCCTGCCTCCTGGCTGTCCAACCCTGGTTTGGTCTCTAGATGAGGGCGTTGGCGGCCGAAATGCAAGCAACCCCCGGGCGCCGCGGGCGGTGGGCCAGTTTGCATGTCGGCTTTCGACCCTAAGCGGACGTCCGTGAGGTTGTGGTCGCCTTGCGGGTGCGCGCCGGAAGGGCCAAGGTACCAGCCCGCGAAGCGATTGCGACTGCACGCTGTCAGGTTACGGTGCCCATGCCTGTCTGTGGGGGTAGCGTGCGGAGGGGCGGAGGCGTGCAGCGATAGGCGGAGAGAATGGGCGACGAAATCGAATCGTTCGGGCCGATGACAGGGGACTTCATTACAGCGCCCCCCGTAGCGGACGCCGATGAGCCCGGCGACGCTCTGCCGAGCCAGGAGGAGTTCTGGCGGCCGCCGGTACGCTTCGGCTCAGTCCCAATCGAAAGGGAACCACTGGGCTGGGACCGCCGCCGGGGCTTTCGCAAGCTGTTCCCCCAGGTGCTGTTGCCGTTCCAGGTGGTTGAGCGCATCCCCTTCGGGCATCCGGGACTCGAGCCGAATCATCTCTTCTGGGGCGACAACCTTCACGTCATGCGCCAATTACCCAGCGAGAGCATTGATCTCATCTACATCGATCCGCCGTTTTTCTCCGGCCGGCAATACAACGTCATTTTTGGCGACCAGAACGAACTGCGCTCGTTCTCCGACATTTGGGAAGGCGGTATGCCGGGCTATTTGATATGGCTGAATGCTAGGCAGTATGAAATGAAACGTCTGTTGAAGAAGACCGGCAGCATTTACGTTCACTGCGACTGGCATGCATCGCATTACATCAAGGTTGAGATGGACAAGATATTTGGACATGAGTATTTCCAAAATGAGCTGATCTGGCACTACGAGACTGGCGGTGCGTCCAAGCAGAGGTTTAGCAGAAAGCACGACGTAATACTCTGGTACACACGGTCCACATCAAAGTGGACGTTCAATGGCAACGAAGTCAAGGTCCCCCGAACCGAGAAGGCAATGCATCGAGCGCAGAACCCTCAGGGAGCTCGCATTGCCGTGGATGATACTCACAAAAATCGAAGGTTCTTCGCTGTTATGTGTGGGTAGTAACGGCTTCAGGCAGCCGGGTTGATGTCGAGTTTGCCGGCCAGCAGATAGACCATGGCCTTGAGGTTTCGGATTGAGCGGTAGCCGCGAGCCTTGGCCTTGGCGGCCTGCACG
>JBGPND010000019.1:0-41010 GCA_041487355.1 Acetobacteraceae bacterium
CGTCGCGTGCTTTGGTCGCCGCAGGATTTTTCCATGTCCCGGCAAGGCAGTGATACCGTCGTAATACCAGTCGCCTTGCTAAACCGATTCGTGGAGACTCTATGTCTCGCTGCCTGAATTGCGGAAAGTCGAGCTCAGCAGATGCGTGGCAACTGATCGCCGACCAGCATGTCGACGATCCGGTGCCCGCCGAGCACCGTGCGCATGACGACCTGTCCTGGCCTGCGATCGGTGATGCGACCGATCAGGCAGGCACCTGCGCCCAGGGCATGGGCGCGCATGGCGGCGAGCGCTGGCTCCATCTGCGTCCAGGGCGTGATGGCGACGAGCTTGCCCTCGTTCGCCAGGTAGAGTGGATCCAGGCCGAGGATCTCGCAAAAGCCCTTGACCTGCTCGCGGATCGGCACGCTGGTCTCATCGATCTCGATGCCGCAGCCGGCGGCTTCGGCGATCTCGTTGAGCACCGTCGCGACACCGCCGCGCGTGGCATCGCGCATGAAGCGCGTGTCGGGGGCTGCGGCCAGCAGCGCATCGACCAGGCCGTGCAGCGGAGCGCAGTCGCTGTCGATCGGCGCGTCCAGTGCGAGATCGCCGCGCGCCACGAGGATGGCAGCGCCATGGTCGCCGAGCACACCATTCACCAGCACCGCATCGCCTGGCTGTGCCAGATGCGCGCCGAGCTCGATCCCTTCGCGGATCACGCCGATGCCGGTCGTGGTGAGGAACAGTTTGTCGCAGGCGCCGCGATGCACGACCTTGGTGTCGCCGGTGATAACGAGCACGCTCGCCTGCCGCGCCGTCTCCGCCATCGATCGGGCGATGCGACGCAGCAGGTCGAGCGGAAACCCTTCCTCGACGATAGCGGCGCAGGACAAATAGAGCGGGATGGCGCCGCCGACCGCGAGATCATTGACCGTGCCGCACACCGCCAGCTTGCCGATGTCGCCGCCGGGAAACAACAGCGGGTCGACCACGAACGAGTCGGTGGTCATCGCGAGACGGTCGCCGTGCGCGGCCAGCGTCGACAGATGCACGCGCGCCTGATCGTCCAGCGGAGCGAGCAGCGGATTGTCGAAGGCCGAGACGAACACGTCGTCGATCAGGTCCTTCGTCGCCTTGCCGCCACCGCCATGGCTGAGCGTCACCGTCGGCAGGTTCACCCGGCCGAGCCGACGCGCGCGCGGGAACGGAATGGTGTTCACGCCGCCCTGTCCTTGCCGACATAGCGGTAATATGCGGCGCAGGCGCCCTCGGATGACACCATGAGCGCGCCGAGCGGCGTCTCGGGCGAGCATGCCGTGCCGAACACCTTGCACTGGTTCGGCTTCAGCACGCCCTTCAGCACCTCACCGCATTGGCAGGACAGCGGATCGGCGATACGAACGCCAGGCACCGCGAATTTGCGTTCCGCATCAAACCGGGAAAAGGCGTCGCGGAACCGCACGCCGGAATAGTCGATCGAGCCCAGCCCGCGCCATTCGAAGAACTCGCGCAGCTCGTATACCGTGGCGATCGCGCGCAGGGCCGCGGCATTGCCACCGGCTGCGACGACGCGGGCGTACTGGTTCTCCACCTCCGCGCGGCCATCCCTGATCTGGCGCAGCACCATCCAGAGCGATTGCAGCACGTCGAGCGGCTCGAATCCGGCCACCACCAGCGGCTTGTGATAGTGCCGCGCGATGAAGTCATAGGGCGCGGTGCCGATCACCATCGACACATGGCCGGGGCCGAGGAACCCGTCGATCCGCAGGTCGGGACTGTCGAGAATCGCCTTTATCGTCGGCACGATCGTGATGTGGTTGCAGAACACCGAGAAGTTGCCGATGCCGTCTCGTTCGGCATCGAGCACCGTCAGCGCGGTGGAGGGCATCGTGGTCTCGAAGCCCAGGCCGAAGAACACCACGTCGCGGTCCGGGTGCGCGCGTGCCAGCGCCAGCGCGTCCATCGGCGAATACACCATGCGGATGTCGGCGCCCTCGGCCTTTGCCTGAAGCAGGCTGCCGCGCGATCCGGGCACGCGCATGGCGTCACCGAATGTGGTGAGGATCACCCGCGGCTGCGCGGCGATGGAAATACAATCGTCAATACGTCCCATCGGCAGGACACAGACCGGGCAGCCTGGGCCGTGCACCAGCTCGACGGCCTCCGGCAGCATGGTCTCGATGCCGTAGCGGAAGATCGAATGCGTGTGTCCACCGCACACCTCCATGATCTGGATCGGCCGCTGTCGCGTGGATCCAATAGCGCCCACCAGCGCCTCGATCTCGCGCAGCAGCGCGCGCGCCTTGTCGCGGTCGCGGAACTCGTCGACGTATTTCATCCGGCGGCAGATCCACGCTGGTCGGCAAGCAGCGTGTGCACGAGGTCCCACAGGATGTGGTAGGCGACGACGTGGCTCTCCTGGACGCGATGGATCGACAGCGTCGGCACCACCAGGCAGTGATCGACGACGCCGGCGCTGCGCATCCGTCCGCCGTCGCCGCCGGCCAGCCCGAGGGTTGCCATGCCGATCTCCTTGGCCTTGGCGAACGCGGAAATCAGGTTCGCGGAATTGCCGCTGGTGGAGATGCCGATCAGCCCGTCGCCCTTGCGGGCGTGCGCGACGATCTGGCGCAGGAAGACATGCTCGAAGCCGAGATCGTTGCCGAGTGCCGACAGGGTGGCGACATCCGCGACCAGATTGATCGCCGCGAGTGCGGGCTGGCCGGCGGTGACCGGATGCAGGAATTCCACCGCGATGTGCGCCGCATCGCAGCTCGAGCCGCCATTGCCCATGGTGAACAGGCGGCCGCCGCCATTGTAGACATCGGCAATGGCCCTTGCCGCCGCGACCAGAGTGGTGCCCTGATCGACGAAGAAGCGAGCATTCACCTCGCGCGATTCACGCGCCTTGTCTTCGATCGCACGCAGCAATGCAGCGTCCAGGCGCGCGGGATCCTGGCACTTGCCGCTGAGGAATGGATACAGCCCGCCGAGGTCATCCGCACCCGACATCGCTAGCCCTCGGCGTCCGGACGCATTGCTTCGAGTTCCGCCTGCATCTCGCCAAGCTGCGAAAGAATGCGCAGCGTTTCGGCGGCCTGGGCTTCGTCGATCCTGCTCATGGCAAATCCGACATGCAGCAGGACCCAGTCGCCGACGCAGGATTCCGGTGGATGCTCGTCATCGACGATGCAGATGATGTTGACCTGGCGACGGACGCCCGCCACCTCGACGGTTGCGAGCATCCGCTCCGCATCGTCGATGCGCACGATCTGGGCCGGAATGCCAAGGCACATGGGGACGATTCCTCATCCGGGTCCGCCAGTCGCGGCCATTAGCCGGGCGGCGGCGATGGCAGCTTGCCCTAATGCGAGGCCGCCGTCATTGGTTGGTACCATTGTATGCGCGAGCACGGTAAACCCCGCATCGCGCAGGCGGCTGACGGTCTGCTCGAACAGCACCGCATTCTGCAAGCAACCGCCCGACAGCGCGACCGTATCGAAGCGCCGGGCCTGCGCCAGACGGACCACCATTGAAACGACTGCGCTGGCAAGCCCCTTGTGGAAACGCGCGGCGATGACCGGGTGCGGTGTCCCGCGGATGAGATCGCCCAGGAGCGCCAGCCACATCGCCAGCGGCTCGATATACGGCAGGGCCGTGCCGGGCAGGGAGGCGATGGTGAACGCGTAGGCGAGGGCTGCGTCCTCGTCGCACAACGTCTGCTCGCAGACCATCGATTCCAGGCGCGACGCCGCCTCGCCTTCATGCCCCTGCCGGTCGCGACAGATGCCGAGCGCCGCGGCCACCGCATCGAACAGCCGGCCGCACGAGGATGCCATGGGCGCGTTCAGCCCATCGCGGATCATCGCATCGAGCGTCGCGCGCGGCTTGCCGGCAAGGAAGCGATGCAGCTCGAGTTCCGCGATGCCGGCCGGAAGCTCGGCCCAGCGCCATGCCGCCATCAAATGCGCATAGAGGTTCCGCCATGGCTCGCGGACGGCAGCCGTCCCGCCCGGCATCGCCACCGGCTTGAACGTGCCGAGGCGCGTCGCTGCGCGGTAATCGGCAAGCATGAACTCGCCGCCCCAGATTGTGCCGTCTTCGCCCCAGCCGAGCCCGTCGAGCACGATGCCGAGCACGGGCGCCGCGTCGAGTGGCCGCATGTTCTCGGCGAGGCAGGCTGCGATATGCGCATGGTGGTGCTGCACTTCGATCAGGGGAAGCCCTGCGTCGCGCGCACGGGCACGCGTGAGCTTGGACGACAGGTAGTCGGGATGGCTGTCAACGGCGAACGCCGCAGGCGCGTGATCGAACAGCGCCGCGTAGTGGTCGAGGTTGTGCCGGTAGTCGTCCAGCGTGCGTGCATCCTCCAGATCGCCGATGTGCTGTGACAGGACCGCCTTGCCGTCCTTCAGCAGGCAGAATGTGCATTTCAGCTCGCCGCCTGCCGCAAGCAGGTCCGGCGCGGTCGCGAAGCCCGAAGGCAGCGGGATCGCGGCGGGTGCGAAGCCGCGCCCGCGACGCAACACACGCGGCGTCCCGTCCATCATACGCACGACCGAATCGTCGAGCCGCACCGCGATGGGGCGATCGTGCACCAGCGCGAAATCGGCTATGGCGCTGAGGCGTGCGAGCGCCTCGTCATCGTCGATGATCTGCGGTTCATCCGTGGTGTTGCCACTGGTCATGACTACGGGGCGGTCCATGCGGCGAAGCAGCAGCAGATGCAGCGGCGTGGTGGGCAGCATGAAACCCAGCGTCGCGAGCCCCGGCGCCACGACGTCAGGCAGTTGCTCTCCCGCCGCACGGAGCAACACAATCGGCCCTTCGGGACTGGCGAGCTGCCGCGCTTCATCAGGCCGCAGCGTGCAATAGCGTCGGATGATGTCGAGATCGCGCGCCATCAATGCGAAGGGCTTCGTCTCGCGGTGCTTCCCGGCGCGCAGCCGCGATACCGCGTCGGCATTGGTCGCGTCACAAACAAGCTGATAGCCGCCCAGGCCCTTCACCGCCAGGACGTGGCCACGCAGCAGCAACGTGCATGCGGCGTCCGTGTCGTCGAGCTGCGAATGTCGATCGAAACGCACGGTCCGCGCATCGAAGCGGACGAGACGCGGCCGGGGTCCGCAGGCGTTGCAGGCGATGGCTTCGGCATGAAACCGCCGGTCGGCCGGGTTCTGGTATTCGCGACTACAGTCGTCGCACAGCGGGAACTTCGCCATGGTGGTGGCGGCCCGGTCATAGGGGATATGCCGGACGATGCTCAGGCGAGGGCCGCAATTCGTGCAGTTGGCGAAGGCGTAGCCATGGCGGCGCTGCGACGGGTCGGCGATCTCCTGCGCACAGGCCGGGCAGATCGCGGCATCGGGCGCGACTTCGGTACGCACCGAACCGGTCACGCTGCCGACGATGCGAAACCCCGGGACGAGAGTCCCGACGAAGGGGCGGCTTTCGATTCGTTCGATGCGGGCGAGTGGCGGTGGTTCGCGCCGCAGCCGCTCGACCAGGCATGCGATTGCGCTGGCCTCGCCCGCGATCCGGATCAGCACGCCCTCGGCGTCGTTCAGCACCTCGCCGGCGAGGCCGAGTTCACGTGCGTACCGCCATACGGTGGGACGGAATCCCACCCCCTGGACGCGACCGCACACACGAATTTCCGTGGCGGTCGGCTGAACCGATACGGCGACCATGTTGTCAGCATATCATACCGACGAGCACAGGTCTTGCGCTGCAATCGTCATTCCCGCGCAAGCGGGAACCCAGAGCTGCCCCCTGGGTCCCCGCTTGCGCGGGGATGACAATCTATTGGGGGATGACAATTTATTGGCGGGGCGGTCAGAACTCCGGGGCTGCCGCCAGGACCGGGCGCCCGCGTGAGGCGCCGAGATCGAGCCCCGCCAGATCGCCTCTTCGGAAGTCCCGCAGCAGGTGGCGGATTTCCGCGGCAGGCCGAGGGGAGCCTATGAGATAACCGTGGACCTCGGTGCACTGCTCTTTTCGCAGCATGACGAGCTGCTGCTGGGTTTCCACCCCCTCCGCCGTCGCCGTCACGCCGAGCGTGTTGCACAACCCGGTGACCGCGCGAACGATGGCGGTGGCGTCGGCCTTCTTGCCGAGCTCCCTGACGAAGCTCTGATCGATCTTGATCTTGTCGAACGGGAAGCTGCGCAGATAGCTGAGCGACGAGTATCCGGTGCCGAAATCGTCCATCGAGATGCCGACGCCAAGCGCCTTGAGCTGATGCAGCAGCGAAAGCGCGCCGGCGATGTCGCTGATCATGACCGACTCGGTGATCTCGAGTTCGAGACGAGACGGATCGAGGCCGGAGCTTTCCAATGCATCGATGACGGTCTGCAACAGTCTGCCGCTCTTGAACTGAGCGGCCGAAACGTTCACCGCCACCCGAAGATCGCCCGGCCACGCGATGGCCTCACGGCTTGCCTGATGGAGGACCCATTCGCCGATCTGGTCGATCAGGCCGATCTCTTCGGAGAGCGGAATGAACTCGCTCGGCGGGACCCTGCCGCGGCGCGGACTCCGCCAACGCAGGAGGGCTTCGAACCCGGTGACGTCCTCCGACTGCAGGTTCACCAGCGGCTGGTAGAACAGCTCGAACTCGCGCGCGGACATCGCGGTGCGCAGATCGAGTTCGAGCAGCCGGCGCGCCTGCATCAGGGCATCCATCTGCGGCTCGAAGAACTGATAGCGATTGCGCCCGCGGCTCTTGGCTCCGGAGAGCGCCATGTCGGCGCTCTTGAGCAGCTGGTCCGCGTCCATGCCATTCTTCTGCGCGAGCGCGATGCCGATGCTGGTGCCGATCACCAGATGGTGGCCTGCGATGCTGTAGGGCGCGCTCAGGTCGCGGATAAGATGTGTCGCGAGGCCGGTCGTGTCGCTGGTGTCCCTGATGCCGCACTGGACGATGGCGAATTCGTCGCCGCCGAGGCGCGCGATCGTGTCGGTTTCCCGCACAAGTTGGCGCAGCCGCCCGGCGACCGCCTTCAGCAGGACGTCGCCGATCGGATGGCCAAGCGTGTCGTTGACGCTCTTGAACTGGTCCAGGTCCAGGCTGAGCACGGCACAGGATTCACCGCGGCCGACACGGCGAAGCGACTCCTCCAGGCGCTGCCTGAACAGCATGCGATTGGCCAGATCGGTCAGCGGATCATGCTGCGCCATATGCGCGATGCGCGCTTCGGCAAGCCGCTCCTCGGTCACGTCGGTGAAGGTGTCGACATAGCCGCCGCCCGCCATCGGCTCGTGCGTGATCGCGATGACGCGCCCGTCGGGCAATGCCTGCGTCAGCACGGCACTGGCGCGGCTGGCAGTCAGGGCGAGGTGTTCGGCGAGAGCCGAGCGTGCCCGGTCGCCTGCCTGGGCGGCGAACAGCGGGCTTCTACACAGGATTTCGGTCAACGACTGTCCGGGCGAGACCGCGACAGGCGAGAGTTGATAGATCTCGCAGAAGCGATGGTTGCGAACGATCAGGCGGTCGTCCGCGCCGAACATGCACAGCCCTTGCGACATGTTGCTGAGTGCCACTTCGAACCGTTCGTTCTGCTCGCGCTCGCGCTGCTTGGCGGCACGCAGCATGTAGCGTATGCGATGGCTCAGGAACAGCCAGTTGAACGGCTTGGCAATGAAGTCGGTTGCCCCTGCCTCATAGGCCTCCGCGATGGAACCGAGGTCATCGAGGTCCGTCGCCATCAGGATTGGAACATGCGCGGTGGCCCGGCGGTTGCGCAGTTCGGTGCACAGCTCGAAGCCATCCATGTGCGGCATGTCCGCGTCGACCACCAGAAGGGCCGGGACGGATTCCTTGCAAAGCCGGCACGCTGCGAGTCCGTCTTCCGCTTCCTGCACGGCGAAACCCTCGCCTTCCAGGGCATCGCGCATCATTGCGCGGACGAAGGGATAGCCATCCACGATCAGAATTGCAGGGGTGGTGCTGATCCCGCGCGGGTACATTACGACACTCCGACCAAGGCCTGCCGGCAGGGTCCTCCGCTGACGAGGCTGACCCTCGACATTTGCCGACGAGCCGCTACAGGGCGGTTACATTCCTTGCGATCGGCCGGTCTGCTGGTGAGGGAAGCAGCGGTGGATGGCAGCGGCGGGCGGGAGTCAGGCGGTCGGCTCCCAGTTTTCGGCAAACCGTCCGGTGACCCCAACGCCGCCTGGAAAATTTCAACAGCCGCCGCGACATCCCCTAGTATTCAGCCAAGCACGTAGCGATATGGATGCAATGGATTGGCAAGCGATACCAGGGTGGCATCGCTGCAACCCACGCTGACAGCGTGCCCTGACCAAGTCTCTCGATCTGCACAGTGATTGACTGCGGTTGCTGGCCATGGAGCCCGCTGCCGCGTCACATTGCTCACCCCGAGCCTCCCCCTGTCCAACAAAAGAGAGCCCACACAATGTCTCGCGGTATTGCGACGACGCTGGTCTTGGCCGGCCTCGGACTCGCCTTGGCCGGTTGTGGTTACAGCACCGGCGACCGCGCCGTCTCGGGCGGTTTGCTTGGTGCCGGCGCCGGCGCGGCGGTAGGTGCCGTCACCGGCGGCAGCCCCCTCACCGGCGCATTGGTCGGCGGCGCCATCGGTGCCGTAGGCGGTGCGGCGACCAGCCACAACGACATCAACCTGGGTCGTCCAATCTGGCGCTGATGCCAGGCCCGACGCCGGCAGGTCACCCACACAGAAGGACCATCACCATGCGCAAAAATCCCTCGATCGCCCTGACCCTCCTCGCACTGATTGGTGCAGCGCCCTTGCTGGGTGCCTGCCACACCACCGCCGGCGCCGGCGAGGACATCTCCGCCACCGGACACGCGCTGACCCACAGCGCCGAGAAGAACACACCGTAAGCGCCGCAGCGCCGTCGGACGATCACCTGAACAACTGGCACCTGAACAACCGGGAGAACGGCTATGGCCAAAGGTCGCAGTCGAAGAAGCCGCGAAGCCAAGAAGCCGAAGGCAGCGAAGAAACCCACCCAGGCTGGCTCAACCTTCCTCCGCCCGCAGCCAGCGGGTACGCCGCCGACAGTAAAGGGAAGTACCAAGTAAGATGGACAAGGACAGGCTCATCGGCGCCGGCAAGCAAATGATCGGCTCGGTGAAGCAAGTCGTCGGCAAGCTCGTCGGCGATGCCAAGTTGCAGGTCGACGGCAAGGCCGAGCAGGTTGAAGGCAAGCTGCAGAACGCCGCCGGAAGCGTGAAGGGCACGCTGCAACGCTAGGGATTTCAGATCATGCCCACACTTCTTCTCATCATCATCATCCTGCTGCTCGTCGGTGTCCTGCCGACCTGGTCACATAGCGCCAACTGGGGCTACTTCCCCAGCGGCGGCCTCGGTGTGGTGCTGATCGTGGTGGTGGTGCTGATGCTCGCCGGACGGATCTGAGTCCAACCACGATCAAGCAACTTTCATCCAGAGGTATCACCATGCGGACATCCCTTCGACAGACAGTCATCGCGACAACCGCCATCATCGGTCTCAGCACCTTTGCCGCCGCCGCGGCTCCGCCTGCGGCCGGCGATCCCACTGCCGTTCGCCCGTCCACCACGACCAGCGGTCAGTCAACGACCAAGGCCCAGCCGGACGCCGGTCACAACATGGTGGGGAAGATCGAGCAGCGGATCACCGACCTGCATGCCAAGCTGCAAATCTCACCGGCGCAGCAGCCGCAGTGGGACCAGTTCACCCAGGTGATGCGCGATAATGCGCGGAGCATGGATCAGACGTTCCAGCATCGCGTGCAGACGATGCCTGCCATGACCGCCGCGGAGAACATGCAGTCCTACGCGCAGGTCGCCATGGAACATGCGCAGGACATGCAGAAGCTGGTGCCCGCCTTCCAGGCGCTGTACGGCACGATGTCCGATAGCCAGAAGCGGACGGCGGACCAGGTGTTCCGCGACGATGCCCATCATGGCGATCAGACACGGCGTGGCTAGGAGCAGCCAGATGACCAATCGGATCAGAGCCTGTCTCCCAGCCGCCACGCTCCGTCTTGCGGTGTTCTTCGGCCTGGCCGCCGCGACCCTGACCGGAACGCTCGCCTATCCGGCCTATGCCGACGACCACGACAACCGGAACAGGCAGTGGAACGAGTCACAGCGGGAGCACGCTCGTCAGCAGGCCTGGCAACAGGAGCGCTGGCGGGAGGCGCATCGCTACAACGATTACTACCGTCAGCCGGACGTGTACTACAGTGCACCCCCGGTGGTTTATCAGCCGCCAGGCTACTACCAGCAGCCCGGTGCATCGCTCAACTTCAGCTTCCCGTTCTTCTACCACTGACGCGGGTTGGCAGTGCGCCAGCGGAAAAGCCGGCGCACTGCCACGATTCTTGCGTCTCATCCGGTTCGAAGGATTTCATCCCCATGCGTTATGTGAATTTTGCGACCGCCGCACTGCTCGGCATGACCGCGATGCCGGCCCTGGCCCAGGCGCCATCCGGCCTGGACTCCGCCACTGGCGCGCGACCAGGCCATGAGGTCGGCATCGGCAACTCGCTGCCACTGTCTGACAAGGCGAGCAACACCGTGCCCGCCGATACGCGATCCAACATCGCCCCCACCCTGCCGCCGTCGGCAATCGGCGAAAATGCGGCGACGCGTGATTACCTGCGAGCCGCCCGTGCCTCGCTGGTCGCCGGCCGCACCGGGCAGGCGCAGCAATCGCTGGAGATGGCGGAGACGCGGGCACTCGATCGCTCGGTTCCACAGGGCCAGACAAACGCGCCGAGCGACAGCCAGTTGGTCTCCCGGATCAGGGATGCACGTCAAGCACTGGGTGGCGGTGACCGCGCACACGCCATCCAGCTCATCGATCTCGCACTGTCGAGCTAAGGCCGGCGCTTGTTTCTGACCAAGAACGGAGACAAGCCTTGACGGAACCGACGGCGGGCGATCGGGTCAAGCAGCCCGATTGCCCGAAGGTCATCCAGGTGATGGGACCTGGCCTGATCACCGGGGCATCGGATGACGACCCCAGTGGGATCGCCACCTATTCGCAGGTCGGCGCTCAATTCGGCTATGGCCTGGCCTGGACGCTGGTGCTCAGCTACCCGCTGATGGCAGCGATCCAGGAGATCAGCGCCCGCATCGGCCGCGTCACCGGGTTCGGCATCGCCGGCAACCTGCGCCGGCATTATCCGCCATGGCTGGCAGGCAGCATCGTGCTGCTGCTGCTGCTGGCCAACCTGATCAATCTGGGTGCTGATCTCGGCGCGATGGGCGCGGCGCTGAAGCTGTTGATCCACGGTCCTGCCCTGCTCTACGTCGTGCTGTTCGGCATGCTCTCCGCCGGACTGCAGATCTTCACCCGCTACGCACGATACGTCGCCATCCTGAAATATCTCTGCCTGGCGCTGTTCAGCTACGTCATCTGCGCCTTCGTGGTGAAGGTGGCGTGGACCGACGTCGCCTGGGCCATCGTGTGGCCGCCGCTCTCATTCGACGCCAAGTACCTGATGGCGATCGTCGCGGTGCTTGGTACCACGATCAGTCCTTATTTGTTCTTCTGGCAGGCGGAGCAGGAAGTCGAGGACGAGAAGGAGCACGCCGGCGCACGGCCACTGATCCGCGCGCCCGGGCAGGCGCGTGGCGAGTTCGTCCGCATCCGCATCGATACCTATATCGGCATGGCGATCTCCAATATCATCGCATTGTTCATCGTCATCACCACCGCGGCGACGCTGCATGCGCACGGGGTGACGGACATCCAGAGCTCCGCACAGGCTGCTGAAGCGTTGCGCGCTGTGGCCGGGCCTTTCACCTTCGCGCTGTTCGCCGCTGGCATCATCGGCACCGGCATGCTGGCGGCGCCGGTGCTGGCGGGATCGGCGGCCTACGCGTTGGGTGAGACGCTGTCCTGGCATGTCGGCCTGGCGCGTCTGCCACTGCGCGCCAAGGCGTTCTATGCGACCATCGCGGTAGGCATGGCACTCGGCGTGGCGCTGAACTTCTCGTCCATCGATCCGATCCGGGCGCTGTATTGGAGCGCGGTGCTGAATGGCGTCGTGGCGGTGCCTGTCATGATCATGATGATGCGCCTGACCATGCGCCCGGCGATCATGGCCCGCTTCACCCTGCCGCGTCCGCTGCAGGTGATGGGCTGGTTGGCGACTTCCGTCATGGCGGCCACCGTCGTCGCCATGGTCGGGTCGTGGCTCGAATGATCGTGGATCGGATCAGTCGATTGGTGCACCCTTCTTAGGGCGATGTTCCGCGGCACAGATCGGCTATGGTACCGGCAACGTGCCGTGCACCCCCCGTGGCCGCATCAGGGTACCCCGATGATCCCCTTCGACGTCACCACCCTCTTCCTGCTCGCCGGTATGGTGGTAAGCCTCATCGCCGGTGAGGCCGCGCTGTACGGCGACACGCTCACCTTGCACATCAACGTCTCGCCGAAAATCGTGCAATCCGGTTTCGACGCCGCCGCCGCTGAACAGATTTTCATTGCCGAGTCGGCGCGGATCGTCCGGGGCGAGTCGATCATTCCCACGCCGACGCTCCGCGTCAGTTCGCGCCCGACCGTCATGAGCGCGCTGGCCGCGCCGCTCCAACTGGCTCCGGTGGTCGGCGCGCTGCAGGACCAGTTCGGCTACGATCGTCTGGTGGTCAACGCCGCCGTGCTGTCGGGCACTGGCGATCCGCTGCGCATGCTGATCGTTGTGCACCAACCGCGCCAGGCG
The DNA here is from genome assembly GCA_041487355.1 of Acetobacteraceae bacterium. Taxonomy (GTDB): domain Bacteria; phylum Pseudomonadota; class Alphaproteobacteria; order Acetobacterales; family Acetobacteraceae; genus JAMXLO01. The sequence continues at coordinate 12,691 of JBGPND010000019.1, forward strand.
CCGGAGCAGATCCAGGTGACGCAGGCGGACGGCGACCCGGCCGCCCTGGTCCGGCGCGGGGCCGATATAACGATGGCGCGGGTGTCGCCATATCGCGTGGCCCAGGCCGACTACATCAGGGGACTTGGCGACGATCCCGCGGCACTGAAGGAGGCCAAGGAGACGGCGATACGATACCTGGCTCGACCCTGGGAGCCCGCCAGGGCCTCGGAGCGTGCGATGCTCTACAATCACCTGGCGATGCTGGCGCTGCTCGAGGGCCAGATACCCGCGGCCGAGAGCCAACTGGCGTTGGTCGATCCGATCCCGGGCGTGCTGCTGGAGGCGCGCGGCGTCGTCACACTCAACCGCGCCTTCCTCGCCGTGGCGGGAAAGCGGCCGGCTGAGGCCCTGGCGTTCTTCCAGGCTGGGGAGAAGCTGGCCGCGAGCATCAACCTGCCGGACTTCGGCGCCAGGATCACCATGCTCAACGGGCTTGTGGCATGGTCCGGCGGCGACACGGCGCAGGCGGAGAAATCATTCCGTGCGGCTATCGCGGCTCTGCCGGGCGACGAGGGGCCGCATGTCTATCTGGCGCAACTGCTCGCCGCGAAGGGCGACGAAGCCGGTGCCGAGACGGAGCGGAATGCCGCGGCGGCTACCCATCCGTTCGATGTGGAGATCCCGGTCTTCGCGCAGTCGATATTCTGGGCCGACCCGGTCAACGGCGGCATCAAGCGCCATTGAAGCCACAACCTTTTGGAGAAACACGGCATTTCCGGCCACTCAACCCTGTGCGGCAGGCGCCTCCAGACAGCCTTTGAGGAAGCGCCCCGAAAGATCGGAGCATCGTGTATTCGCGGAGCTGATCGCGCAGCGAAGGAGTCGAGCCCGGCGGTAGCCGTTCGGCAGCGGTCCATAGGTTCTTTGGCCGCGGATGCACATGCGTGCTAATGTAAGTGCCAATCTGTCGAAGCCAGTGGGCAATCCACGCCGGCGACCGCAACTCAGCTCATGAGCTCAACGCGGGCTCAGCCAGCAGCAGAAAGCATCGCATTGATATCCCTCATTCGCCGCGTCTTTCGGCGCGGATCGTCGGTCTCGCCCTGGGATAGCCGGGAACCCGTTCGCGAAGAGCTGTTCAGCGTCGAGCGCCTCGAAGAGCACGCGCGAAGCCTCGCTGTTGCGCAACAAACCACACCGAAGATGACCAAAGGCCGCCCGCTGGCAGGCCGGCTGGCAGACAACGGAGCGGTGTTGCTCGAGGCGTATCGCGCGACGACCAAGGCGATCGATGAGGGGCGCGCCATCACGCCAGCGGCTGAATGGTTGGTGGACAACTATTATCTCGTCGAACGGCAGATTCGCGAAATCCGCTCCGCTCTGCCGCCCGGCTATTATCGGCAACTGCCGAAGCTGGCCGACGGGCCGTTCGTGGGATATCCGCGGGTGTTCGGCCTGGCCTGGGCCTTCGTCGCCCACACCGACAGCCACTTCGATACCGAGCTGCTGTGCCGCTTCGTGTGCGCTTACCAGGACGTGCAGCCGTTGACGATCGGCGAACTCTGGGCGGTCGCGATCACGCTCAGGATCGTGCTGGTCGAAAACCTCAGACGTCTCGCCGAACTGATTATGCACAGCAGTGCCGCGCGGCAGGAGGCGGATGGTCTCGCCGACCGCTTGCTGGGTGCGGGCGGCCGCGCTGCCGAACCGGCGTCGGTCGTGCTCGCGGAGCGCGAAGGCACGACGCTGCCGGACGCGTTCGCCGTCCAGTTGGTGCACCGGCTCCGCGACCAGGATCCCAGGGTCACCTCCGCGCTGACGTGGCTCGACCAGCATCTGGCGGCGCAAGGATCGACGGCAGACGCGGTCGTGCGCGACGAACACCAAAGGCAGGGTGCCGGGACCGTCACGGTGCGCAACATCATCACCAGCATGCGCCTGATCTCCGACGTCGATTGGACCGAGCTGTTCGAGCGCATCAGCCTGGTGGACGACATGCTCTCTGCCGGCAGCTTGTTTCGCGACATGGATTTCCCGACGCGCAATCTCTATCGCAGCGCCATCGAGGAACTGGCGCGCGGCGCGAACCGCACGGAACTCGACGTGGCACGCGGTGCCGTCCTGGCGGCGAAGCAAGCAGCGTGTGCACATGCCAGCGTGGAGGAAGACCGCCACGGTGATCCCGGCTATCACCTGCTCGCCAGCGGACGCCGCGCGTTTGAAACGGCAATCGGCTTCCAGCCGCCACTGAACACCTGGCCCGGACGCTTGAGCCGGGCGTTCGGCATTGCTGGATACGCCAGCGCTATCGCCGCCGTCGCCGCGGTCCTCCTCGCCGTGCCGCTGTTCATCCTGCACACCCAGGGGCTCGACTCGGTGTGGCTGAGCCTGCTCGGCGCACTGGGTGCGATCCTCGGCATCGACGCGGCGATCGCGCTGGTCAACCGCTTGGTATCGGGAGGCCTGGGCGCGACGCTGCTACCCGCTCTGGAACTGCGCGACGGCGTGCCTTCGCATCTGCGCACGATCATCGCCGTGCCGACGCTCCTGACGACAGTGGAGGCGATCGACGAGCAGATCGAGCGTCTGGAGGTCCACCACCTCGCGAGCCCGGAGGGCGATCTGCATTTCGCTCTGCTCTCCGACTGGCTGGATGCCGCGACCGAGCATGTCGACGGCGATGCGGCGCTGCTGGAAACGGCGGTGGCTGGCGTCGCGCGGCTCAATCGTCGCTACGGTCCGGCGCCCGGCGGCGACCGCTTCCTGCTGCTCCATCGCAAGCGGGTCTGGAATGCTGGCGAAACGCGGTGGATCGGCTGGGAACGCAAGCGCGGCAAGCTGCACGAACTGAACCGGCTGCTGCGCGGCGCGACCGACACCAGTTTCCTGGGCCTCGGCGGTCATCCGCCTACCGTGCCCGCCAACGTCCGCTACGTCATCACGCTCGACGCCGACACCAGGCTGCCGCGCGACACGGTCCGCCGGCTGATCGGCAAGATGGCGCACCCGCTCAACCGGCCGCGCCTCGACGCCGTCGCCGGCCGGGTCGTGGCAGGCTATGCTGTGCTGCAACCAAGGATCACGCCCTCGTTGCCGGTCGGCCGCGAGGGTTCCCTCTTCCAGCGCGTCTTTTCCAGCATGAACGGCATCGACCCTTATGCCGCCGCCGTCTCCGACGTCTACCAGGATCTGTTCGGCGAAGGCTCCTACGCCGGCAAGGGCATCTATGAAATCGACGCCTTTGAGGCGGCGCTCGCCGGGCGGGTGCCGGACTCGACTCTGCTCAGCCACGATCTGTTCGAGGGCGTCTTCGCCCGCGCCGGTCTCGCGTCCGATATCGAGGTCGTCGAGGAGTTTCCCGCCCGTTACGACGTCGCCGCGATGCGCCACCACCGCTGGGCACGCGGCGACTGGCAATTGCTGCCGTGGCTGTTCGGTCGCGGGCCGATCGCCGGCACGGATCGGACGCGCGACGCTATCCCGGCGATCGGCCGCTGGAAGATGCTCGACAATCTGCGGCGAACGCTGTCGGCACCGGCTTGCATGCTCTCCTTGCTGGCGGGATGTGCGTTGCCGTTCGCTGCTGCATCAGTGTGGACCGGCTTCGTCCTGTTGACGATCCTGCTGCCCACCCTCATCCCCGTCGTCGGCGCCGTCGTGCCACGCCGTGCCGGGATCACGCCGCGCAGCCATCTCGGCGCGCTCGGCACCGATCTCCGCCTCGCGCTTGCCCAGTCGGCGCTTATGATGACCTTCGTGGCCCATCAGGCGTGGCTGATGGGCGATGCGATCGCGCGAACCCTGGTCCGGCTGTTCGTCACCCGCCGGCATCTCCTCGAATGGGTTCCGGCGGCCCAGGCGACGATCGGTCCCCGGCTCGACCTCCTCGGCTTCTATCGCCGGATGGCCGGCGGGGTCGCCATCGGTGTTCTGGCGGTGCTTGTCTCCCTGCTGTCCAGGCATGGCACGTGGCCGTTGGCCGCACCGCTCGCCGCTCTCTGGATCGTCTCACCGGCGATCGCGCGCTGGACCAGCCGGTCTCCCCAGCTCGGCGGCCAAATGTCCGCATCGGCTGCCGACGCCCAGGCCCTGCGGCTGATCGCACGGCGAACCTGGCGGTTCTTCGAGACCTTCGTGACGGCGGCCGACCACATGCTGCCGCCGGACAATTTCCAGGAGGACCCGGTCCCGGCGCTGGCCCACCGGACGTCGCCAACCAATCTCGGCCTGTATCTCCTCTCGACGGCGACGGCCCGTGATTTCGCATGGCTGGGAACGACCGAAGCGGCCGAGCGGTTGGAGGCGACGCTGGCCACCATGAGCGGCCTCGCTCGTTTCCGCGGGCATTTCTACAACTGGTACGACACGCGCGATCTGCGCCCGCTCGATCCGCAGTATGTCTCCACCGTCGACAGCGGGAACCTGGCCGGCCACCTGATCGCGCTCGCCAATGCCTGCCGGGAGTGGACCGTCCTGACGCCAACGGCCATGCAGCGTCTGGCCGGAATCGCGGACGCACTCGACCTCGCGCGTGAAGCGACGGACCAGTTGCGCGACGGGCGCCGAACCCAGACCGTGACGTGGCACGAGCTCGACGACACGCTCACCGAGCTCGTGGCCGGCGTGCGACGGGCGGGGGTGGACGGTGAGAGCATCGCGGAACTTCTGGCGGACCTCGCTGCGCAGGCCGAGACCGTGGCCGACATGGCATCCGCATTCGCGAGCGAACGCGGTGACAGCAACGGTGCGGACATGCTGTTCTGGATGGAGGCGGTGCGCCGCTCGATCGAGAGTCATCGGCGTGACATCGGTCAGTCGCCGGACGCGGCCACCGTTCTGGCAGCGCGCCTGGCTTCCCTCGAAGCGACCGCGCGGACGACGGCGCTCGAAATGGGCTACGGCTTTCTGCTCGACCACGACCGCAAGCTGCTCTCGATCGGCTATCTGGTGCCCGACGGTACCCTCGACCCGAGTTGCTACGATCTGCTCGCCTCGGAGGCGCGGCTCGCGAGCTTCATTGCGATCGCCAAGGGCGACGTCCCGGCCCGCCACTGGTTCCACCTCGGCCGCGCGGTCACGCCGATCGCGCATGGCGCCGCGCTGATCTCCTGGTCGGGATCGATGTTCGAATACCTCATGCCCTCGCTCGTCATGCGTGCCCCGGCGGGAAGCCTCATCGAGCAGACCAGCCGGCTGATCGTGCGGCGCCAGATCGCTTATGGCACCACGCTCGGCCTGCCCTGGGGGATCTCGGAATCCGCTTACAACACCCGTGATCTGGAGTTCACCTACCAATACTCGAACTTCGGCGTCCCCGGCCTCGGGCTGAACCGCGGCCTGGGCGTGAACGCGGTCGTGGCGCCCTACGCGACGGCACTCGCGACCATGGTCGATCCGCAAGCCGCGGCACGAAACTTCGAGCGTCTCGCCGCCGCCGGAGCGCGCGGTCGCTACGGTTTCTACGAGGCGCTGGACTACACACCGGCTCGGCTGCCGGAGGGCGAGAGCGTCGCGATTGTGCGGGCCTTCATGGCGCACCATCAGGGCATGACGATCGTCGCCATCGCCGATGCGTTGCTGGATGGCGCGATGCGGGCGCGGTTCCACGCCGAACCGATCGTCCAGGCGACCGAACTGCTGCTGCAGGAGCGCACGCCACGCGACGTCGCCGTGGTGCGTCCCTGGGCAGCGGACGCGAAGCAGGACGCCAAGGTGCGGGAGATTGGACCGCAAGGCGGCAGGCGACTAACCACCGCGCACACCGCGGCGCTCGCCACGCACCTGCTGTCCAACGGCCGCTACGCGGTGATGCTGACTGCCGCCGGCTCCGGTTACAGTCGCTGGCGGGGTCTGGCCGTGACTCGGTGGCGCGAGGATGCCACGTGCGATGACTGGGGCTCCTATGTCTTCCTCCGAGACGTTCGCAGCGGCAACGTATGGTCGGCTGGCTTCCAGCCGAGCGGCACCGAGCCCGACGCCTATGATGTCGCCTTCAACGAGGATCGCGCCGAGTTCACCCGGCACGACCGAACGCTCACGACAACGCTGGAGGTGCTCGTCTCGGCCGAAGACGATGCCGAGGTCCGGCGCGTTTCGATCGCGAATTCCGGCAACCGGGTGCACGAAATCGACGTGACGTCCTATGCCGAGCTCGTGCTGGCGCCGCAGGCCGACGACGTCGCGCATCCGGCCTTCATGAAGCTGTTCGTCGCCACCGAGTATCTCGCCGACCTGGGCACCATCGTGGCAACGCGGCGGCGACGCACACCGACCGAGCAGGAAATCTGGGCGGCGCATCTCGCGATCGTCGACGGCGAGGCGGTGGGGAAGCCGGAGGTGGAGACCGACAGGGCCCGGTTCCTCGGCCGCGGCCACGGTGTCCACTGGCCAATCGCGGTGATCGACGGCCGGCCTTTGTCCAACACGGTCGGCACCGTGCTCGATCCAGTCTTCGCCCTGCGCCGCCGTGTGCGGGTCGCACCCGGCGCGATCGTGCGCATCGCCTTCTGGACGGTGGTTGCCTCATCCCGCAAGGCGGTGCTCGACCTTGTCGACAAGCATCGCGACACCACCGCATTCGAGCGGGCGGCCACTCTGGCCTGGACCCAGGCGCAGGTGCAACTGCACCATCTCGGCATCGATCCGGGCGAAGCCGGCCTGTTCCAGCGTGTCGCCGGCCACCTGCTGCATGCCGGACCGACGCTGCGGCCCTCCTCCGACACCATCCGGCGCGGCGGCGGCGGACAGGACGGGCTCTGGCCCCTGGGCATTTCCGGCGACCTGCCGATCGTGCTGCTGCGCATCGCCGACATCGAGAACCTCGACATCGCCCGCCAACTGCTCCAGGCGCACGAATACTGGCGGATGAAGCAGCTCGCGGTCGATCTCGTAATCCTGAACGAGCGTGCGTCCTCCTACATCCAGGACCTGCAGATCGCGATCGAGACCCTGGTGCGGGCGAGCCAGTCGCCACCGCCGGTCGGCGTGGAGCGAGGGCGGGGCCGCGTCTTTGTGCTGCGGGCCGATCTGATACCGGCGGAAACCCGTGCCTTGCTCGCCTCGGTGGCGCGGGTCGTTCTGGTCGGACAACGTGGGTCCCTCGCCGATCAGCTCGACCGTGTCTCGGAACCCAAAGAAGCTGCCCGGACCACTCGGAAGCAGGCGGTCGCCGATTCGAGGCAGGCGGTCGCGCCGTCTCGGCCGACCCTCGAGTTCTTCAACGGGCTCGGCGGCTTCGCCAAGGGCGGACGTGAATATGTGACGGTTCTTGGGCCGGGTCAGTCGACGCCGGCACCCTGGATCAATGTCATCGCCAATCCCGCCTTCGGCTTTCAGGTGGCGACCGAAGGCGGCGGCTACACCTGGTCCGTCAACAGCCGCGAGCACCAGTTGACCCCCTGGTCCAACGATCCGGTTACCGATCGCCCGGGTGAGGTCTTCTATCTGCGCGACGACGACACCGGGGATCTCTGGTGCCCAACGGCACTGCCGATCCGCGATGAAACGGCAACCTATATGGCCCGGCACGGCTGGGGATACAGCCGGTTCGAGCATACGGCACACGGCATCGCGCTCGATCTCCTCCAGTACGTGCCGCTCGGCGATCCGATCAAGATCTCACGCCTCACGCTCCGCAACATATCGGGCCGCGCACGGCATCTGTCGGTGACCGCTTATGCGGAGTGGGTTCTTGGTCCGTCGCGAACTGCATCGGCTCCGTTCGTGACAACCGAGATCGATTCAGACACCGGCGCGATGTTCGCCCGCAATCCCTGGAGTCAGGCTTTCGGATCACGCGTCGCGTTCGCCGATCTTGCGGGGCGCCAGACCGGCTGGACGGGCGACCGCCGGGAGTTCATCGGCCGCAACGGCGCACTCGAAAGTCCGGCGGCGCTCGCCAGCAGCACGCCGTTCTCCAACACGGTGGGGGCCGGTCTCGATCCCTGCTGCGCATTGCGCACGGCCGTCACATTGCCGCCGAACGGTACCGTCGAGATCGTCTTTTTTCTCGGCGAAGGTGATGGCGCGGAACACGCGCGGAACCTGATCGTCCGATACCGCACGGTCGATCTCGATGCGGTGCTGTCCGATGTCGGCCGGCATTGGGACGATGTCCTCGGCAGCGTCCGGGTGAAGACGCCTGAACGGTCGATGGACATCATGCTGAACGGCTGGCTGCTGTACCAGACGCTCGCCTGCCGCATCTGGGCACGCTCGGCATTTTATCAGGCGAGCGGCGCCTACGGCTTCCGCGACCAATTGCAGGATGGCATGGCGCTCGTCACCGCGATGCCGGCGATGACGCGCGACCACTTGCTGCGAGCGGCGGCGCGGCAGTTCGTCGAGGGTGATGTCCAGCATTGGTGGCTGCCGCATTCGGGTGAGGGCGTGCGCACGCGAATCTCCGACGACCGGGCGTGGCTCGCTTATGTCGTCGCCCACTATGTTGGCGCGACCAATGACACCGCCGTGCTGGAAGAGGTTGTCCCGTTCCTGGAAGGGCAGCGGCTGGAAGCCGGCCAGCACGACAGTTTCTTCTTGCCGACAGTCTCCGACCAGGTTGCCACCTTGTACGAGCACTGCGCTCGCGGCCTCGATGCAAGCCTTGCGGTGGGCAGTCACGGGCTGCCCTTGATCGGCACCGGGGATTGGAACGACGGCATGAACCGCGTCGGCGAACTTGGTCGGGGCGAGAGCGTCTGGCTCGGCTGGCTGCTGCACGCGGCGCTCACGGTCTTTGCGCCGTTCGCCGACGCACGTCAGGAGACGTCCCGTGCCACGACATGGCGAACCCATGCCGGCGAGCTGCGGGCCTCGCTCGAACGCGAGGCGTGGGACGGCGACTGGTACCGGCGCGCCTGGTTCGACGACGGCACACCGCTGGGATCGGCGGCAAACGACGAATGCCGGCTCGATGCCATTTCGCAATCGTGGGCGACGATCTCGGGCGCGGCGGATCCCGAGCGCGCGGGGCGCGCCATGGCAGCGGTCGAGCGCGAGCTGATCCGGCCACAGGATCAGCTGGCGCTCCTGTTCACGCCGCCGTTCGACAAGACGGCGCTCGATCCGGGCTACATCAAAGGCTATCCACCGGGCATCCGCGAGAATGGCGGCCAGTACACCCATGCCGCCATATGGTCGGTCATGGCGTTCGCATTGCTCGGCGAGGGCGATAAGGCGGCCCGGCTGTTCTCCCTCCTCAACCCCATCAACCATGCCCGCAACCGGCCTGATATCCACCGCTACAAGGTGGAGCCCTATGTCATCGCCGCCGACGTCTACGCTACACCGCCCCATGTCGGGCGTGGCGGCTGGACCTGGTACACCGGCTCGGCGGCATGGATGCAGCGCGCCGGCATCGAGAGCATCCTCGGGCTGCGTCTAGAGGACGACGTTCTCCATCTGAACCCTTGCATCCCCAATACCTGGCCGCGTTTCGAGATGACGGTCCGATTCCGCTCCGCGCGATACGAGATCCTGGTGGAGAACTCCGGCGGTGTCTGCCGGGGCATTACCGCCGCCACGGTCGACAGGACAGCGATCGCGGAGCGGCCGTTGAGCTTGAAGCTGCTGGACGACGGCGTCACCCATCATGTCCAGGTGCGGCTCGGGTAAGCCTCGGGGTTAATGCTACTGGACAACTGCATTTGCCATCGCGTCCTTGCGTTTTGACGCTGGCCGCCGCATATCAAAGGCGCCAGACAGCCAATTGCAGCGCTTTCGTCGGTACGTCAGCGATTTCCGAATGCAGCGGCGTTAGCATGGTTGAGTGATAAGTCTGACTGGCATGCCGTCCCTAATCTGCTGTCTGATCCGCCGTCGATCAGATGGATGTGACAGAGCTAGCGATGGTCCGGTTGGCGGGGAGCTTCATTGATGATGGTCGAATGGGCGCGATGGTCCCTGTCGGAGCTTCCGCTGCTTGTTCTGACCGCCATCTGCACGCATCTGGTCGTGTCGAGCAGCCAAACTCTGTTGCATTACGGCCTCGGTCATCAACGGTTGGGTGGCGTCTTCTTCCGGAACCATATCAGATTTCATCATGCGTACTATGCCAAGGGCCATCTTGTGTCCGCCACCCATCGCGGCGTCGAAGGCAACAACACACCCTACTTTCTCATCCCCACGATCCTCGTTAACGGGGGGATGTTTCTGGTTCTTCCGTTCGATCTGTTCCTCGTAGTGACCGCTGCCAGCGCGGCGTCGTTCTATGCGCACGTATATTTTGACAGGGAATACCATGTCGAAGGATCGAAACTCGCACGCTTCGCCTGGTTCAGGCGCAAGCAGCAGCTTCACTTCGTCCACCATCTGCACGCGAACAGCAATTTCGCGGTGATTGACTTCTTCTGGGACAGACTTCTCGGAACCTATCGAAGCCCCGACACGGATGTTCGCTGAAGCTGATATGGAGAGATGAGGCGTTTGCCGCTCGGACGATTTCAAGGGCTTCGCCGTGCTGGCCTCCGAGGTGAAGCACCTCGCGACGCAGACCGCCCGCTCAATCGAGGAGATCGCTCAGCACATCAACCAGGAGCGCACAGCGACCAGCGCGTCGGACAGAGACCGCAACGGCGTCTTACGAGGTTACCAACCGCGTCACTGAGGTATCGGGCGAGGCGGAGCAGACCAACAGCCGAACCGCCGAGGTGCAGGACAATGCTGCTGATCTGGCCTGTGCAGTGAGAGAACTGACGAACGCCGTCGTAAAGGCGGTCCGCTCCTCAGCCACCGAAGTCGATCGCCGCCGGACGCACGGCTTCAAGATTGAGCAGCGTTGCTATCTGAGCATCCCGGGACAGGGCACTCACACCGCCCGCATTGGTTACAGCCCGTAGTCTCCCCGCTCAACTCAATCGCGCGCCTCCGGCCCTAGCAACGCCACCCGCCGAGGCCGCACCCGGATACTCAACACCCCGGACCGGTGGCTAGCCACGCTGCACCGACTCGGCCACCGCAGCCGGCGGAGTACCGCATGCGGCGCAGGATGTCGCCAACCGTCCGCTGCCCGCCGTAGAAGCTGACCAGTTTCGCAAGCGCGAAATTTCGCTCGCGGCCGCAGCCGGGCGACAGGCGGTCGACCGCCAGATAGAAGCCGGTCAGTTCCTGCAGCGGGTGGCGAGGATCGCGGCCCGCTGCTTGCGGGGCGGCGGCACTGGCGGCGGCCATGCCGAGAACATGAAGGGACCATAAGATTCAGCCGAATCGGGCGGTGACTCGGACTGCACGCGGGCGTCGAGGCGAATAAGGCTGGCACTAATTATTGCCATATGTGAATTTCTGGGCTGCTCACGTTGATCGTGCCAGCGAAGGGCCGTTGATGCCGTCCAGCCATCGCCTCTTGCAAACAACCGGCCGGCTGCTCCTCTGGCCATTCCGCCGACTGGTCGATGTCAGGGAATTTCAACGACTTCGACGCCAGATGCCAAACGTGCATCGGTCGTGGGTTAGCGTGGATGGCAGGATCAGGCCGGAAAGCGATTCGGAGTACTTGTCGCGATTGAGACGTCTCGCCCGCGAGCGTTCGGGTCAGTGACACGGCGCATCTTGCGCAACCAGCCAGGGCGTATGCCGGCAACAGCCAGTCGGCGTGTCGGTCGATCTACTTCCACCCCCCCCGCTACATGGCTCGTGAGGCTGTTCAATTCGTCAATTATTTCAGCGATTTGAGGTGGTAGCGGCGGGCGGATTTGAACCACCGACCAAGGGATTATGATTCCCCTGCTCTACCGCTGAGCTACGCCGCCATCCGATCCGCGAGGCGGCGGAGATAGCCCCGCGTCGCCCGCCACGTCAACCACCGCCGCCTCCGCCGATCGGCGAATGAAGCCGCCAGCCAGCACACGCGCGCCGTCGTAGCATACGCAGGCTTGGCCCGGCGCAGGCAGCGCAGGCGAGTCGAGCCGCACCTCGGCACCCCAACCGGTGGCCTGAACCATCGCCGGCTGCGGCGTCTCGCGCGCGCGCAGCTTGACCTGGCAAGCCAGCGGCCCAGCCGGTGGCGGCACCAGCCAGTTCACCTCGCGCAGGCGAACGACCCGCGTGCCGGCATCGCGCGGGCCGACGACCACGCGTCGCGTCCCTGGATCAAGCGCCACAACCACCTGCCGCCCCCCCCGATCCACGGAAGCCGCACCGAGCCGCTTGCCCTGCCCGACGGTGTAGCGGGCGATGCCGTCATGCCGCTCCAGCACGCGTCCGTCTTGACTGACAATCTCGCCCGGTTCGCCGGCGTCGGGGCGCAGCCGGACGACGGTATCGGCGTAGTGACCCGATGCGACGAAGCAGATGTCCTGGCTGTCCGGCTTGGCCGCCACCGGCAGGCCAAGCCGCTCGGCTTCGGCACGCACCGTCTGCTTGTCTGCCATCTCACCCAACGGGAACAGCGCGAAGGCAAGCTGTTCATGCGTGGTGGCGAACAGGAACCAGCTCTGGTCGCGCGTGAGATCAGCCGCGCGATGCAGCTCGGGACCGGCGGGGCCGTCGACGCGGCGCACGTAATGTCCGGTTGCCAGACGCTCGGCTCCCAGCCCTCGGGCCAGCGTCGTCAGGTCGGTGAACTTCACCGTCTGGTTGCAGCGCACGCAAGGGACGGGGGTTTCGCCCGCCGCGTAGCTGGCCGCGAAATCACCGATCACCGCGTCAGCGAAACGTTGCTCCGCATCGATGACGTAGTGCGGAATGCCGAGATGGTCCGCAACGCGGCGCGCATCATGGATGTCCTGCCCGGCACAGCAGGCTCCCTTGCGCCCCACCGCCGCACCATGATCGTAGAGTTGCAGCGTGACCCCGATCACCTCGTGGCCGGCCTCGTGCAACAGGCCGGCGACGGTGCTGCTGTCTACGCCGCCCGACATGGCAACCACGATGCGCATGCGCGCTACCCGTTCAGCAGGTTGCGGGTCCCGGCGGGCAGCTTCACCACCAGCCCGTCCAGCGCCTCGGTCATCACGATCTGGCAGCCGAGCCGCGACGTCTCGCTCAGGCCGAATGCCAGGTCGAGCATGTCCTCCTCGTCTTCCGTCGGTTCGGCCAGCTTGCGGAACCAGGCGGGGTCAACGATCACGTGACAGGTGGAGCAGGCGAGCGAGCCCTCGCAGGCGCCCTCGATGTCGACGTCGTGCTTATGCGCGATCTCGAGCACCGAGAGGCCGACTGGCGCGTCGACTTCGCGGCGCGTGCCGTCGCACTCGATGAAGGTCATCTTCGGCATCTGGGCAATGGGTTCCGTTCAGGCCTGGGCAAACCGTTCGATGCCAGGGGCCGGCGCCCCCGCATGCGCCGCGGCCAGCGCCGCCGCCGCATAGTCGATGTCGGCGGCGGAGGTAAAGCGTCCGATCCCGATGCGCAAGGTACGCGCCGCCGCTTCATCCGTCAGGCTGATCGCGCGCAGCACATAGGAAGGCTCGATCTCGGCCGACGAACAGGCCGAGCCGGTCGAGACGCAGAGGTCGGGCACGCGCGCCATCAGGTCGGCGGCGGTGGCGCCCGGGAAGGTCAGGTTGAGGTTCCCCGGAATGCGCGCCTGCATGCTGCCGTTGATCCGGAGGTCGGGGATTTCCGCGCGCAGCCGGTCCAGCAGCCGCTCGCGCAACGCGGCCAGCCGCTTCGCTTCGTCGGCCATCTCGGCCTGGGCCAGGCGGCAGGCCTCGCCGAGGCCGACGATGAGCGGTGCGGGCAGGGTGCCTGACCGGAGGCCGCGTTCCTGGCCGCCGCCGGAAAACAGCGGCGTCAGCCGCACGCGCGGGCGGCGGCGGACGTAAAGCGCGCCCACGCCCTTTGGCCCGTAGAGCTTGTGGCCGCTCACCGAGGCCAGATCGACCTTCCAGCCGGTCAGGTCGAGCGGGATCTTGCCGGTAGCCTGTGCGATGTCGGTGTGGAACAGTGCGCCTGCCTGCTTGGCGATCGCGGCCAGCGCCTGGATGTCCTGCACCACGCCGATCTCGTTGTTCACCGCCATGACGCTGACCAGCAGGGTCGGCACTGTCAGCGCCTCGCGCAGCGTGTCGGGATCCAGCAGCCCATCGGCGCGCACCGGGAGGAAAACCGGCTCGAAGCCTTCCTCGGCGAGGTCGGCCACCGATTCGAGGACACACTTGTGTTCGGTGGCCACGGTCACGATCCGCCGGCGTTCATTGCCGGTGCGCAGCGCGTGGCGGGCGGCGCCCTTGATCGCGATGTTGTTGCTCTCGGTCGCGCCGGAGGTGAACACGACTTCCTTGGCGTCGGCGCCGATCAGCGCGGCGACGTGCCCGCGCGCATCCTCCACCGCGGCTTCCGCCTCGGTGCCCATCACATGCTCGACGCTATGCGGGTTGCCGTAGTGCTCGGTGAACCAGGGCAGCATCGCCGAGACGACGCGTGGATCGCAGCGGGTGGTCGCCTGGTTATCGAGGTAGACCGGGCGATTGGGGCGCGGGGGCGGGTCGGAACTGGTCATGCGGACAATGTGGGTTCAGGCGGCGCGGGACGCCAGCGCATTGCGCAGCCGATCCGCCATGCGTCCATAGGTGGCGGCGAAGGCATCGACGTGCCCGGCGGTCGCATTCCAGGGCAGCGAGACGCGGATCGCCTGGCCGGCAAGCACGCCCAGGCCCATCGCCGCCAGGACATGGCTCGCCGCCACCTTGCCGGAGCTGCAGGCGGCCCCGGCACTCACCGCGAGCCCGTCGAGGTCGAGCGCGATCACCTGGGCATCGGCCCGCACGCCGGGCAGGGCAAGGCAGGTGGTGTTCGCCAGACGCGGCGCACCGCCGCCGCAGACGATTGCGCCCCGCGCCATTGCAGCCTGGTCGATCGCATCGCGCAGCGGCGCCAGGTGGGAAGCGTCGCGCGCAACGGCCGATGCGGCGGCAAAGCCGGCGATGGCGGGCAAGGGCGGGGTGCCGCCGCGCCTGCCACGCTCCTGGCCTCCGCCGGCGATGAGCGGCGCGATCGCCGAGACCTCCGGCGTCAGCAGCAGAGCCCCCGCACCCGGCGGGCCGCCAAGCTTGTGCGACGAGACGGCAAGGCTGTGCGCGCCGAGGGCGGCGAGGCTGACATCCATCCGTCCGGCCGCCTGCACGGCATCGACATGCAGCAATGCGCCGTGCCGGCGGCACAGCGCCGCCGCCGCGGCGATCGGCTGGATTGTTCCCGTCTCGTTGTTCGCCAGCATCAGGCAGATCAACGCGGCCGGCCCCTCTTTGAGTCGTGCCGCCAATGCGGCCAGATCGACCACGCCGCTCGTGTCCACCGGCAGGACGCTCGCTCCGCCAGCGGCCGAGCGCACGGCATCATGCTCGGTGGCGCCGACGATCAGCCTGCGGCCCGCGCCGAGGGCGTGGATCGCCAGTGCATCCGCCTCGGTTCCTCCCGACGTGTACACGAGGTCGCCGGGGCGCCCGCCGAACCGTGCGGCGAGCGACTCGCGCGAGTCCTCGAGGATGCGTCGCGCGGCGCGGCCGGCGCCGTGCACGGACGAAGGATTGCCGGTCACCTCCATTGCAGCGAGCATCGCGGCACGCGCCTCCGGGCGCAGCGGCTCGGTGGCGTTGGCGTCCAGGTAATACATTGCTACTCGGCGGCCAGCTTCTGTGCGGTCGGGCCGGCGGGCGCCACGGCACGGCCAAGCACCCTTCCGGCCGCCACGTCGGCCAGCGTGATGCCTTCCAGGAAGTACAGGATCTGCTGGCCGAGCTCCTCCCACAGATCATGCGTCTGGCAGCGGGCCGGATCTCCTGGCCCGGCGCCTTCCAGGCAGCCGGGGCTGCCTTCCTCGCAGCGTGTCGCCCGGATCGGTTCGTCCACGGCGCCGACGATATCGGCGATCGCGATCGCGTCGGAGGTCCGCGCCAGGCGGTACCCGCCGCCCGGGCCGCGCGCGGAAGCGACCAGCCCGGCGCGCCGCAGCTTGCCGAAGAGCTGCTCGAGATAGGCCAGGCTGAGCCGTTGGCGCGCGGCGATCTCGGCCAGGCAGATCGGGCCGCACTCGCAGCCCAGGGTCTGGCGCGTGGCAAGGTCGACCATGGCCATCACGGCGTAGCGGCCACGGGTGGTGAGCTGCACCGCGGCTTACTCCGCCGCGGCCTGGCGCTGCTGCATCTGCGCCTCGGCCAGCCGTGTCACCCGCGCTTCCAGCTCGGCGAGTTCGCAATGCATCTGGTCGAGATCGCGCAGCAACGGGTCGAGTTCGCCGTCGCATGGGATGCCGTAGGGGTCGAACCCCGGGACCTTGCGGTCGCGCGGCTGCTTGCGATCGACCGGCCGCGCCGGGATGCCGACCACGGTCGTGTCCTTCGGGACGCTGTCCACCACCACGGCGTTGGAGCCGACCCGGGCATTGTCGCCGACCGTGATCGGGCCAAGCACCTTGGCGCCGGCGCCGATGATCACGTTGTTGCCGACGGTTGGGTGCCGCTTGCCGCCCATGGTGCGCGCCACGCCGAGGGTGACCTGATGATAGAGGTAGCAATCGTCTCCCACCTCGGCGGTCTCGCCGATCACCACGCCCATGCCATGGTCGATCACCAGCCGCCGGCCGAGCTTGGCGGCGGGGTGGATCTCGATGCCGGTGAGCCAGCGGGCGATATGGGAGGAGAACCGCGCCAGCAGGTACAGCCTGTGCCCCCATAGCCAGTGCGACAGCCTGTGCCACATGACGGCGTGCAGACCGGGGTAACAGAGCAGGACTTCCAGGGAGGAGCGCGCGGCGGGGTCGCGTTCCCGATATGTGCCGACCATCTCACGCAAGAACATGAAAGCCATGCGACAATTCCGTTATGAGAGTTCGCCCCTTCTACCATATAGTAGCTCTGCCCTGGGTTCTGGAGCCCAATCCTGGGGCACGGCCGGTCGGGGGGCCGAACTGCTGGGTGGAGGAAAGCGATCCCTGCGGCACCAGTGCCGCTCCGCGAAGGCTAGATATTCCGACCACAGAGGTCAAGAATTCACGCGGAACTGAAAAGTGGGGAATGCGTTCCTATTCTAGTTTGGAACCCGATCGGGCGCGGGGCGAGGGGCTGTAGTTTTTTGGGCCGGTGTCGGCTGGGAGTCGAAGTAGGACGCCCTGCCGGACAGTGCCCGGTACGATAGGAAGGCGGTTTCGGGACGCCATGCCAGAGGTGATGTTTGCCGGACCTGATGGCCGGCTTGAGGGTCGTTACCACCATTCGAAGGAGACTGGTGCGCCGGTTGCGCTGATCCTTCATCCGCATCCGCTGCACGGCGGAACGATGAACAACCGGATCAGCTATGCGATGTACCAGTCCTTCCAGCGGCTGGGCTGCTCGGTGATGCGGTTCAACTTCCGCGGTGTCGGCCGCAGCCAGGGTCGCTACGACGGTGGCATCGGCGAGATCGGCGACGCTGCCGCCGCGCTCGACTGGATGCAGGCGGTCAATCCGAACCATGGCGGGTTGTGGATTGCCGGGTACTCGTTTGGCGCATTCATCGGCATGCAGCTGCTGATGCGCCGGCCGGAAATTTCCGGCTGGGTCAGCGTGGCGCCGCCGGCGAACCATTACGACTTCGGCTTCCTCGCGCCTTGCCCGTGCGGCGGGCTGATGCTGCACGGAGACGCGGACGAACTGGTACCCGAGTCGGCGGTACGCAAGCTGGTCGACAAGCTCAACACGCAGAAGGGTGTGAGCGTCGATTATCGGATCTTCGAGGGCGCCGACCACGTGTTCGCAGACCATGCGGACAAGGTATCCGAGGCGGTCGAGGATTATTGCGGCAAGGCAATCGCGCGCCGGCAGATGGCACTGGCCGCGGACTAGCCATTGGAATGATGGGTATCGCTTCGCTCAACCCATCCTACGGACGACGTAGGATGGGTTGAGCGAAGCGATACCCATCGCCATCGCCGAAGCCCGCCGACCTACACGAGCATCAGGCTTCAGCCGTCCAGCTTCACGCCGAGCGCGCGCGCCTGGTCGCGCTGCCAATCGCGTAATCTTCGCTCGCGCGCAGTGAGCCGCGTGCGGCTGGCCGTGGCGGGTGTGTCGCGCTCGGTGGGAAGCAGCGCGAAGATCACGGCGATCGTCAGCGCAATGAGGGTATCGGTGAGTTCGGCGGATCGGCCTGGCAGATAGGTCTGCGCCCAGCTCGTCGCGAACAACATGACCGCGACCAGGATTGTGGCTGGCAAGCCGCGGGCGAGGGCCGTTCCGAGCAGATAGAGCATGCTGCCGTAGAGGAAGAACTTCTCCAGGAACGCCAGGGAGTCGACCACCAGGGAGCCCCGCATCAGGCTGAGGAATGGCGCCCAGCCGAACCCGCGCCCAACCGGCTGGAACTGGAATGGCTCGAGCCGCAGCGCGACAACGTAGGCGCACAGCGCCAGCGCGGCGAGGCCGGCGCGCAGCCGTGCGGGAAGGGTCAGCAGACCGAGCCATATGACGAAGGCGAGGCCCGCGCCGGCCAGCTCTGCCACGCGGAGCACGGTATCGATGATGAGCACCCTGGCGCACAGCACGGCGGCGGCGAATAGCAGGGCCAAGAAGGCGGAGCGTCGATTGCGGACGATCGCTTCGATCAAGGCGTAGAGGGTCAGCCAGACCGCCGTCTGACGGAACAGGTCGTAAGCATCGAGAGATGGCGTGAGGACGATCGGCTTGAGAGCGTTCCAGTATTTGTGGAGGTCGATCGTCGGGACGTAAGGGTAGAGCCGGTAGGCGAGCCAGGAAAGCAGCAGCAGTGTGGGGATCGGCCTGGCGGGGATTTCGCCGATGAACGGGAGACGGAAGCTGGCGCCGATCGCGAGGGCTGCGAGGCCCCCCACCAGGGTACCGATTGTATTCGAGTAGAAATCGCTTGCGGCCGTGACGCGGCCGGCGTCGTAGTACTGGATCAGCTCAATCGACAGCGAGAGCAGCGCACCGGCCAGCGCTGCCAGGAGCAGTGCAACCGGGATGAATGGGCCGCGGCGGAACCCGAGCAGGAAGCAGAAGCCGAACGGCAGGTAGAGCAGTATGTTGGCGACGAAATCGCCGCGGCCGGGCCGCTGATCCCAGCTTGCCAGGAACGTCGCCAGCGGACCGATGCCGCGCGCCGGGACGCGGAAATCGAACGGATAGAGCGAGCCGTAGACGATGACGGCTGCCATGATGGCGGTAACGAGCCAGAGTCTTGCGGGCGGCCTGGGTTCGAGCATCGGTTTCGCCGACGTGATATCACGCGAGGCGTCGGGTTCGTAGCCTGACGATGCGGCGGTGGGAGGCGGCGATCGGAGAGCCCGGCTCGTGCGGGCCGGGGGCGGGGAAGGCAAAGTCGGGCGGGGCGTGTCGTCCGGGAAGGCGGGTTCGGGCGCCGCGAAGGCGAAGCCGTCTGGCGTACATCTCAATGGCCATCGGACGGCATCATCAGGCTTGTCCTGAAGTCATTTCCCCATCTTAGGTCTGCGCAGCGGCATGCGCGCTCGAGCCATGCATTCGTCTCGTTCCTGGAGTTGTTGGTGCCGTACCACCATCCATGCATGAGTTGCTCGGAGAACTTCTCGGCCAGATGTTGCCTGGCGAAGAGGTCCTTGGGGTGGCGGGCAACGATCCGGCGCGACCGCGGCTTGACGTGCGATAGGTTCTCGACCGTGCCGGGTCGGATCCCTTCCAAGGTACACAAAGCCTTACAAAGGAGGTCCTTCAGGGAGTTGCATTCGATTCGGCGTCCGCTGACTTCGAACCAATAATCGCCGCTGCTCCGGGTGACCCTCGAACCAGGTGGAGCTGGTACCGCTCGTTGTGGCGCGGCCTGCGGGGACCCGATGCCCGGCGCCGCATTCCTTGTTGCGCCGGCCCGATCATATGGCTCGGCGCT
The DNA here is from genome assembly GCA_041487355.1 of Acetobacteraceae bacterium. Lineage (GTDB taxonomy): Bacteria > Pseudomonadota > Alphaproteobacteria > Acetobacterales > Acetobacteraceae > JAMXLO01. The sequence continues at coordinate 32,467 of JBGPND010000019.1, forward strand.
TTCTTTCGAGAAATCAATCAGAAGCGTGGGCTGCAGCGGGGTTGCTCCGAGAGCCAGCACATTTGACCCGCTGGAATCGACGATCTGCGCGTACAGGCCTTTACCGGCATCCGCCGTGTTGAGGAGTTGAACGAGTTTCGCGACAGAGATGAATGCGGCCATGGCGAGGCTTAACCTTAGAAGGAATTTAATTCCTTGTAAGGAAATGGGCGGCACGAATCAACCTAGAAGATCCATGGCTATAGCGGGGGGGCAAGGCTCACCGCGCGACCCGACGACTGGCGGTGGCTGATCCGGACCATCGCAAGGCTCCGCACAGACGCTCGCTAGAGCACGTTCAGCATAACTGGAATCTCGCCGCCCTGATGGGTTTCGCTCTGCTCAACCCATCCTACACCTGCGCCGCTACGCCGCAGCAACCTGTAGGATGGGTTTGAGCGCAGCGATACCCATCACGACTGGCGAGGCTCGCTCGCGTTTCCAGTCACCCTGAACCTGCTCTAGACTTGGTGACGAGAAGAAGCAGGTCTGTGATGGTGAACGGTCCAGGTTAGTGATGATAGTGGCTGGCTCCTGATGACACTGAATGTCTCCGCGGCACCCCTGCCTATCATACAATCTGTTCAATCTACTTTCCCGCAAGTGGCGTCTAATCTGTTTCCTGCGGTTGCGCCGGCTGCTTGCCTGTCCATCCCTAGTCCACAACGCATCGGAGTGCCATATTCTGGCGCTCGGCAACCTGAACAGCCTCCCGCGGCACTACGGTATCTGGGGGCGCAGCCGAACGTCTGCAGTGCCGAAATGCTCCTGGCCTGCTGAGGGACGCTTGCCTACCAAGAGACGGCTATCCGTATAAGGATAGCGGGACGTAACAAGGGAGCCACAAAGGGAACCGGTAAGCGGCGCTGTCCACCACGGTGGGGCCGGTGCGGGCGGGCAGCGGAACAAGTCAGTGTCGGCATGGCTCCCTGACCAGACTGCGACACGTCCAGCGGCCCCTGACATGCCGCATCAGGCCCGGCCACCCGGAAAGACGTGGCGTCCGCGGCCGCCAACCACGCAAGACGGCTGACGTCAGCGGCGGCCAACCCACCCGACAGGGGGGGCAGCCGCCGATTACGCGCGACCCGCGGGGGCAGGATAGGTGATCGTGCCCCCTGGGAGAGGCACCGGAGCCCCGGTCGTACCCGGAAAACTGATCGGCAGCCCGGCTTGTGTGCGCGCAGCGAGGAAGCCGAAGCATTGCGCCTCCAGTGCGTCGCCGTCCCACCCGAGCGTCTCCACCGGATCGACCGGAACAGCGAGCCTGTCGCGCAGGGTCTGCATGATCGCCGGGTTGTGACGCCCGCCGCCGCATACCAGCCAGCGAAGCGGCGGAGCGGGAAGCGACGCGGCGGCGACCGCGCCGGCGGTGAACGCAACCAGTGTCGCCGCACCGTCGGCCGGAGACAGCGTTTCGAGACCGCTCGCGGCAAGCGTGGCCGCGAAGTCCAGCCGGTCCAGGGATTTCGGCGCCGGCTTCGTGAAATACGGATGCGCCAGCAGCCTGCCCAGCACCTGCCGATCGACCTGCCCGGAAAGCGCGATTGCACCATCCCGGTCGAACGCTGCACCCGCATGCCGCGCGATCCAGTCATCCAACGGGCCATTTCCCGGCCCGGTGTCGAATGCAACCAGGCTCCCGTCCGGCCCGATCCAGGTCACGTTCGCCACGCCGCCGATGTTCAGCACGGCGAGCGGCGTCGCCATGCCGCTTGCCAGGGCGGCATGGAACACCGGCGCAAGCGGCGCACCCTGGCCTCCCGCCGCCACATCGGCCGAACGGAAGTCATGCGCCACCGGCACGCCGGTCCGCCAGGCGAGTTCGGCCGCGTCACCGATCTGCCAGGTCCGTCGCCGGTCGGGCTGATGCAGGATGGTCTGGCCGTGGCAGCCGATGAGGTCCGCCTGCCGCCCCAGCGCCGCCACCGCGCGCACGTGATAGTCGGTCAGGCGCGCGGTGGCGCTCTTCAGCCGCCGGTCATCCGGGTCCAGCCGCGGCGCATGGTCCAGGATGCGCCGCAGGTCCGCCCGCAGCCGTTCGTCGTACGGCACCGTCAAGGTCGGGCCGAATTCGCCGATCCGCTCGCCGTCGGTTTGCAGCCAGGCTGCGTCGACGCCGTCCAGCGAGGTCCCGCTCATCAGCCCGATCGTGCGCAGCATTTTCCCCTGCCCGCGTCTGTGCTAGCCCACGCTCCCTTCTGATACGGACCAGGCGCCATGGTCAAAAGCGACTTCCTGCGGGAAGCCACCGAACGCGGCTTCGTCTTCCAGTGCACCGACACCGAGGGGCTGGACGCGGCGCTGCGCAGCGGCCCCGTCACCGCCTATATCGGCTTCGACTGCACCGCGGACAGCCTGCATGTCGGCAGCCTGGTGCAGATCATGATTCTCCGCTTATTGCAGCGCCACGGCCATCGTCCGCTGGTGCTGATGGGCGGCGGCACCACGCGCATCGGCGATCCGTCCGGCAAGGACGAATCGCGGCAACTGCTCACGGACGAACAGATTGCCGCCAACATGGCCGGCATCCGCCGCTGCTTCGACCCGTTCCTGCGCTTCGGCGACGGGCCCTCCGACGCGATCATGGCGAACAACGGCGACTGGCTGAATGCGCTCGGCTACATCCCGCTGCTGCGCGAGGTCGGCACGCATTTCACCGTCAACCGCATGCTGAGCTTCGATTCCGTGCGGATCCGGCTGGAGCGGGAGCATCCGCTGACCTTCCTCGAATTCAACTACATGATCCTGCAGAGCTATGATTTCCGCGAGCTGAACCGCCGCCACGGCGTCACCTTGCAGATCGGCGGCTCGGACCAGTGGGGCAACATCGTCTGCGGCATCGAGCTGACCCGGCGCACCGACGGCAAGGCCGTCCACGGCCTGACCACGCCGCTGATCACCACCGCCTCCGGCGCCAAGATGGGCAAGACCGCACAGGGCGCGGTGTGGCTGACGCGCGATCGGCTGTCGCCCTACGAGTACTGGCAGTTCTGGCGCAACACCGAGGATGCGGATGTCGGCCGCTTCCTGCGCCTGTTCAGCGACCTGCCGCTGCCTGAGATCGCTCGGCTTGAGCAGCTCGCCGGGGCGGACATCAACGAGGCGAAGAAGCTACTGGCGACCGAGGCGACCAGGCTTGCCCATGGAGCGGAGGCCGCCGCTGCGGCAGCGGAGACCGCGCGGCTCGCCTTCGAGGAGGGCGAAGCGGCCGACACTCTGCCCAGCGTGGAGGTGCCGCGCAGCGACCTCGCGGCCGGCATTCCGGCATTTCGCCTGTTCGCCCTGGCGGGCCTTGCCGGCAGCAATGGCGAGGCCCGGCGGCTGATCCGCGGCGGCGGGGCCCGCATCAACGACGTGCCCGTGACGGACGAGGGCCACACTGTCACGGTGGCCGACCTGCACGACGATGCGATCAAGCTGTCGGCCGGGCGCAAGCACCACCGCTTGGTGCGTGCGCCCTGAGCGCTCAGACCACCTCGGGGTTCGCCGTTCGGCACGGACCCTGCCCACCAGGACTGAGCACCCCGCGTCTGGATTGGCGTTTCCGGCTTGCGGAACACCTGGTGCTTGTCGATCAGGCGCACCGCCTGCGGCAGGCAGCAGCTTGAATCGGGCACCGGTGCCGCACGCGTTGCGGGAAGCTTTCAGCCTTCGTAGGCCAGCCGCAATCCTGCCTCGGGCCAATCCATAGCGACGAGCTGCCCGGTGCCCGAAAGCGTGACATAGGCCGTCCGCAGGTCCAGGCCGCCGAAGCAGATATTGGTGGTGACCGGATCGGGCATGGCTACCTGCCGCAGCAGCCTGCCATCCGGCGCGATCACGCTGATGCAGCCGGTGATCAGCGTCGCGACGCAGATATTGCCCGCCGCATCCACCTTCAGGCTGTCGAAGCGCTGGAACCCGCCGAGGCCGGCGACCAGCCGCCCGCCATTCGGCGAGGGCCAGCCCTGCTTCGTCGCCACCCCCGGCCCGGTGATGTCGAAGGCCCAGAGCCGCGCGGGCTCGGTTTCGGCGACGTAGAGTACCTTGCCGTCCGGCGACAGGCCGATGCCGTTCGGCGTCAGGCAGGGGAATGCCACCTCGACAATCTTCGAGCCGTCCGCCAGCGCGTAGTAGATCACGCCGTGGTCGCGGTCCCGCGCCCGGCTCTTGCCGAGGTCGGTGAAGTAGAATCCGCCATTGGCGTCGAACACGATGTCGTTCGGCCCGCGCAGGGGGTTCGCGCCGCAGCGGTCGTACAGCACGCTGACCGCGCCGGTCTTCGGGTCCACCCGCTCGATCCGGCCGCTGGTGTAGTCCGAGGCCTGCATGGCCGGCCGCAGCAGCCCCATCTCCAGCCGCCAGGCGAAGCCGCCGTTGTTGCAGACGTAAAATGCACCGTCGGGCCCCACCGCCAGGCCGTTCGGCCCGCCGCCGGTCCGCGCGATCACCTGCACCGTGCCGTCCGGCAGCACGCGGCTGACGGTCTGGCGCTCGATCTCGACCAGCACGACCGAGCCGTCCCGCATCGCCACCGGCCCCTCCGGAAAGCTCAATCCCGTCGCCACGACGCGCAATCCGCTCATTGTCCGTTCCCCCCGACCGATGCGGCGAGCCTAGCCGATCCGACGGCGAGGAAAAGCGGTTTGGTAGGGATTTCGTGCTGCCATGTCGCGCATGTCGCTCTCATCGCGCCGCGCATTGCCAACCCCCTGGACCGGCCAGGCCGACCGGACATTCCTGCTGACGATGGCCGGCTGCGCTTTCTTCGGCGCCAGCACCGCCTGCGCATTGCTCGCGCCGCTCTGGTTCTGGCTGCCGCCGGCCGCGGCGGCGGCAGTCGGCATTGCCATCCTGGCGTTTCGGCACACAGTCGTATTCTGCGTCGCCTGGCTGCTGATCGCGGGGGCCACGCTGGAGATGACACTCCAGGATCTCGTCGGCCCCGCGGCATTCCAGAGCACGATCGCGGCGGTCAAGGGGGCGGAGCTGGCGCTCGCAGTGATCTGCATTCTTCGCTACGGCCTGAATTCGGACGTGTTCAACCCCGGCCTCGGCTTCCTGGCGATGTTCGTCGTGGGGCAGGCGCATGGCCTGCACCACGATCTGACGCAGGCCGAGAGCCTCCGCTCGCTCGCCGGTTCGTTCGCGCCCTTTGCCTTCGCGTTCAGCCGCCTTTCCCGAAACTGGGCGCAGGCGGTGATTCGCACGACGGCCTGGGTACCCCTGCTCAGCGTGGCAGGCGGGGGAATCCTCGACTTGGCGGGCCTGCGTCCGCTGTTCTTCGAAGGCGGCGGCGAGCGGTTGGCGGGGCTGGGCCATCCCGCCTTCCTCGCCGGATTCTGCCTCGCCGCCATCTATGCCTGTCTGATCGAGCTCTATCGCGAGGGAGAGTCGCGCACGCTGCTGCTGCTGGCGGTCAATTTCCTGATCCTGGCGCTGACCGGCGCGCGCGCGCCGCTGGCCTATGCCGTCGCCGTGACCGGGCTCACCCTGTGCCTCGTCCGCTCCTCGGCGTTCCCCCGCCGATGCCGGATTCTGCCCCTGCTGCTCGCGGCCTGCCTGTTGCCCCTGCTGGTGATTCTGGCCAGCGACCTTTCGACGGTGCGGTTGTTCAACGTGCTGAGCAACGAGGCCGGCAATCTCAGTGGCCGCGACCTGCTCTGGCCGCCGTTCGAGCAGGCGGCCGCGGCCTCGCCGTGGGTCGGCTGGGGGCTGGGCGCGGGCAATGCCATCATTCCGCCGGACAGCGAGCTGGCGCGGCTGATCCAGACCTGGGCGGCGCACAACGAGTATCTCCGCATGCGGGTGGAGGGCGGCCTGATCGGCCTCGGTCTGCTCGTCGTCCTGTTCGTGCTGTGGGTCGTGCACCACACCAGCCGGCTGCGCCGAACCGACCGGGTGATCATGCGCCTCGTCTTCATTGCCTTCGCCGCCCATGCCTATACCGACAACGTGCTGATCTCGACCACCGCCTGTGTATTCTTCGCTTTCGCAACCGCGGTGTTCGCGCGCGGCGCACGCGAGCGTGAGGCGCTTTCCCAGCTCGACAGTCCGCGGCCAGGCCCACGGGTCAAGGGCCCGAGGGCAGGCCCACGGGTCCAGAGCCCGAGGGCAAGCTTGCTGGACGCAGGCGAGGTGGCGTAGGCACGCTTGCATCGCTGCCGGAGCCGTGCCTCATGCGATTCATTCGTGTCCTTCTTGGCCTGCTGCTGCCGCTGATGCTTGGCGCGAAGCTGGCTGCCGCCTCCGGCCTCGCTTTTGTGATCAACTCGGGCGGCGCCTCGGTCAGCCTGGTCGACATGTCCGGGCAGAAGGAGCTGCGCCGCATCCCGGTGCTGCGCGAGCCGCACCACCTCGCGCTGTCTCCCGACGGCAAGAGCCTGCTGGTGGGCGACACCGTCGGCAACGAGATGCTGTTCCTGGATCCCGCGACCGGAGCGATCCAGAAGCGCATACCGGTGGCGGATCCGTATCAACTGGGATTCAGCCCGAACGGCAAGTTCCTGGTGGTGAACGGCCTGGCCCGTAACCAGATCGACGTCTACGACGCCGCCAGCATGCAGTTGCTGAAGCGGTTCCCGGTCGCTTCGATGCCGAGCCACCTCGCCTATGCACCGGATTCCAGTCGCGTGTTCGTCAGCCTGCAAGGCAGCGATGCTCTGGTGGCGATCGACCTCGGCAGGCTGGGGATTCTGTGGAACCAGAATGTGGGCAAGACGCCGGCCGGCGTCCTGTGGCAGGACGGCAAGGTGCTGGTCGCCGACATGGGCACCGACTATGTCGCCGTCGTGGATCCGTCGGATGGGCGCGTGATCAATCGCATCCACACCGGCAAGGGCGCGCACAACCTGTTCCTATCGCCCGATCGCAGGATCATCTGGGTGAACAACCGCGTCGCCGGCACCACCACGTCGCTCGACGCGTCCACCCTGGCGCCGATCCGCAGCTACAACATTCCCGGCGGCCCCGACGATATCGACTTCGCCCCCGACGGCAGATTGTGGATCACGCGCCGCTGGGCGGAGAAGGTGGCGGTGCTCGATCCGAAGACCGGCGATTTCCAGACGATCGAAGTCGGTCGCTCCCCCCACGGTCTCTTCCTCAATCCCGGGGCGAACGCGGCTGCGAGCGTGGCAGCGCGCTGAGCCGATGCCTGATCCCTTCGACCTTTCCGCCGGCTGGCTGCAGGAACATCTGCTGATCCCGCTGCTCTACTGGCTGGACCTGATGCAGTGGGAAGACGTGTCCTACGGCTGGGCGCTGTTCGCGGTGTATGGCGCCTGCCAGGTGGCAATCACCTACGCGGTCTGCGTGCCGCTCGAACACTGGCGCCCGGTGGAGCGCTGGCCGGATGCCAGGGCGGTCACGGTGGACATGCTCTACACCATCATCTCGCGCGTCGGCGTGTTGCCGCTGTTCACCTTCGTGCTGTTCTACCGCGCGCAGGTGACACTGAACGGTTTCCTCGCCGATCACGGCTGGGTGCCGCCGACGCTGGAGCGGTTGCTGCCGTCCCTGCTCGGCCAGCCCGTGCTGACCTTCATACTCTATGCGGTCATCCTCGACTGCGCCGACTACTGGCGGCACCGCCTGTCGCACCGGTTCAACTGGTGGTGGGCACTGCATTCGCTGCACCACGCGCAGCGGCAGATGACGTTCTGGTCAGACGATCGCAACCACGTGCTGGACGACCTGATCGGCGCGCTGTGGTTCGGCGCGATCGCGCTGGCGATCGGCGTTCCGCCGCTGCAGTTCCCGCTGCTGGTGCTGGTGCTGCGCTTCCTCGAGAGCCTGTCGCACGCCAACGTCCGGCTGTCGTTCGGCGCGATCGGCGAGCGGCTGCTGATCTCGCCGCGCTTCCACCGTGCGCATCACGGTCTGCTCGCCGCCGGCCAGAAGAGCTGCAACTACGGCGCGGTGCTGCCCTGGTGGGACATACTGTTCGGCACCGCCGACTTCAGCCGCGACTACGTGGCCACCGGCGATCCGACGGGTGAGGAAGCGCTGGCGACCGGTTCGTATTTCCGCCAGCAATGGGCCGGGCTGCGGCGGTTCGCCGGCGTTGTCGGGTCGAGCGGCGGCCAGGTAGCCGCGTCCATTCCCGAACAGCAGCGTTAGCGAAGCAGGCAGAAAGCATTGAACGCAGAGATCGCCGAGGACGCAGAGATCGCAGAGAAGGATAAGGATTCTGAAGCGCTTCGCGCGAAGCGCGTTCATTTTCCTTTGCGATCTCTGCGTCCTTTGCGATCTTTGCGTTGAATCCTGCTGTCCGCCCGAGGCGCTCGGAGCAGTCGCGTCCCGCTACTCATTGAGGCTGCAGCGATCGCCCGCTAACCTTGCCGCTGGCGAACCGCCAACCAGTCAGGTGCAACCATGGATGTTCAAGCAGTCAGCCGTATGCATCGCCCGCAGGGCATGCCGTTCCGCTGCAACAAGATCGGCCACGTCGCTCTCTACGTGAAGGACCTCGAACGCTCGGCGAAATTCTACACCGAGGTGATGGGGTTCAGCATTTCCGAC
>JBGPND010000020.1:0-40807 GCA_041487355.1 Acetobacteraceae bacterium
AGACCGGCCAGCAAGTGGGATGCGTCCGGCCCCACGTGCGCGATGCCGTCGTCCGAGCCTGCGCCGCACAGCGATCCGGGGCCTGCGCCGGGCACGGGTGCCAGATGCAGCCCGTCGCGCAGCGCCGCATCGGCCGCCATCCTTCCGGCACTGATCGCGTTGGTGACGATCGCCAGCGCATCGCCGCGTCCCAGACGGGCGCGCGAGAGGGTCTCGGCCGCCGCCAGCAGGTCCTCGAGCCGCGTGACGCAAAGCACGCCAGCGCGCCGCAGCGCCGCCTCGAACGCGCGTTCCGCTCCGCCGCTCGGGTCCGAGAGCAGAGAGCCGGGGCGGATCGCCACCACCGGACGCAGCCGTGACGCGGCACGGGCGGCGGACAGGAAGGCGCGGCGGTTCTTCAACTGCCTGATGTCGAGCAGGATCGCGCCGGTGCCGGGATCGCGCGACAGCCAGTCCAACACGAGGCCGAAACCGATATCGGCATTGCCGCCGATGCCGACGATATGGCTGAAGCCAACGCCGTTCGGCTGCGCCCAGTCGAGCACCGCGCGACACAGCGCCGCCGATTGCGACACCAGTCCGATGCGTCCGGCCGGCGGCGGCAGATGCGCGCGCGATGCATTCAGCCCAATCCCCGGCACGGCAATGCCGAACGAACCCGGGCCAAGCACGCGCACGCCGGTCTGCCGGGCGGTGTCGGCAAGCCGGTCCGCGGCGGCGATTACGATGGCAGCGAAGGTCCCTTTCGCAGCCAGGGCCGCCATGGCTGCCGGCACCGTGTTCGGCGGTGTGGCGATCACGGCCAGGTCGGGAGCGGTCGGCAGTGCGGCGATGTCGGGGCCATGACCGGCTTCCAGCGACAGGATTTCTCCCGCGAAGCCGCCGGCTTGCAGGTTCTCCAGTACCTGACTGCCCTCCGGCGAGCCGGCGCCGATCACCGCGACGGATTCGGGGCGGAACAGGCAACTCGGATGGAATCGGCCGGTAGGTCGGGTGGGGCGAAATGGCATGATGCGAGCCAGCATAGGGCCCCGCGCCCGCCGGCGCGCGCAAGACCATGCCCGGACTGCGCTCGCCGCAGAAATACGCGGTGCGCGTCGGCGGCGGGTCGAACCACCGGTTCGGGCTGGATGACGCGGTGCTGATCAAGGACAACCACGTGGCGATCGCCGGCGGCATCCGTCCCGCGGTGGAACGCGCACGTGCCGGTGTCGGCCACCTGGTGAAGATCGAGCTGGAGGTGGACACGCTGGCGCGGCTTCAGGAAGCGTTGGCGCTTGGGGTGGACGCCGTGCTGCTGGACAACATGGGACCCGACATGCTGCGCCAGGCGGTCGAGACGGTGGGCGGCCGCGCGATCACCGAGGCCTCGGGCCGCATCCGCCCCGACACCGCGCCGGCGATCGCTGCGTCGGCGTCGATCTGCTGTCGGTCGGCTGGCTGACGCACAGCGTGACGGTGCTGGACATCGGGCTGGATCATAGGGGGTAAGCACCAGCGACTGCGGTTCTGACAGGGCAATCGCTTGAACCGCCGGGTCCGGCGAGCCACGCCTACGGTCTCGGACCAGACGCGGTCCGCAAGAATCAACGCAAAGATCGCAAAGAACGCAAAGATCGCAAAGAAGGTCTTTTGAATGCGCTTCGCGCGAAGCGCCATTGTCACTTCCTTTGCGATCTCTGCGTTCTTGGCGACCTTTGCGTTGAACCCTTGCTTGCGATCCACTCGAGGTCCGAGGCCGCCGATGGGTACCCTTACCGGAAGCCGAGTTCAGCCCTCCGCCGCTGCAGCTGATCGAATTGCCTTCAAGCGATCGCCCTGGCGGTTCTGACCTCGACTTGAACGGCACCATCCTGTCCATAATGTCCATAATTGGAGCAGGTCGAACATGGCCCAATGGCAGACGGCAGACGCGAAGCAGCGCTTCAGCGAATTGGTTGAGGCGGCGCATGGTCACGGCCCCCAGGTCGTGATGCGCCATAAGGACCCCGTGGCCGTGGTCCTCGCGCCAGACGACTACCGGCGGCTGGTGCGCCAGGCGGACACAAATTTCGGGCGCCTGCTGGCCGAGTGTCCGTTCGGCCCGGACGATGTCGAGCCGGTGGGGATGAGCCTCGACAGCGGTGCCTGAGGTGCCGTGGTATCTCGTCGGTACCAATATTCAAGAATCACGCACCAAAACTGCGGCCTTGAGAGGACTAGATTTTTCGGTGCAAAACTCCGGTGCGGAATACAACCTCGCCATGGGGCTATAAAATCAGCACCCGTCATGTTATAAAGGGCACCATGAACCGTCAGGATATCATCGCTCGGTTGCGGGAGAACGAAGCAGAGCTGCGCACGCGCGGAGTGGCGCATGCCGCCCTGTTCGGCTCGCGCGCGCGGGACGACGCACGCCCTGACAGCGACACTGATATCATGATCGAGATCGATCCGGCGGCCAGGATCGGTGTCTACGATTATGTCGGCCTGAAGGACTACATCGCCAGCCTGTTCGACGGGCCGGTTGATGTCGTGAGCTGCGAGGGACTCAAGCCCTACGTGAAACCAGCCGTCACGGCCGACGCGATTTATGCCTTCTGAGTCGCCGCCCATTCGTCGCTGGCTTGGCGACATCCGGTATCACATCGAGCTTGCTCAGCGTTTCGTTGCTGGCATCGATTACGAGGCTTTTCGGGATGATCTCCTTCGCTTCCATGCTGTCACGCGCTGCCTGGAGATCGTCTCCGAAGCATCGCATCGGCTGCCGGACAAGATGAAGGCGCGGCACCCGTCGATTGCCTGGAAAGACATGGCCGGCGCGGGTAGTGTGTATCGCCACGACTATGAGGATGTCGCCGCAGCCTATGTGTGGGTCACGGTTCAAGACCATTTGCCACCCCTGCGCGTCGTGGTCGAACACGAACTGGCTGCCTTGGGCGATTCGTGAAATACGGCTACGCGCGGGTAATTAAGGCTTCCCAACATTCAATATAGTTACGGACACGGTCCTACCATCAGTTCGATAAATCTCATCTTCGTCGCTGACTTGTCGAAAGCGCATGGCCAACGTCTGCATCAGTAGGGCGATGCCGTCGTCAGAAAACCGGTCCACACCGGTTTGCGCTGCCGCTTGACTGATCTCGGCCTGCATCTGCGGGTTCGATGTTGAGACGGAGATCTCCACACGCAGAATCGTGCCGTCTGGTTTCAGCACGAATCGCACAGGCACGTCGTTCATGCTACACGAATACGACCTCTGGAGAGTGAGAAAGTCACGAGAACAGCTCGCGCGAAAAGCACTTTCCTTCGGATCCGCCAGCATGTCTTCGAAGCGGCTATTTGCTGTTTGCCGGATACGTGTGGTGAGTCGCCGAAAGGGTGGAACCGTTACGCTGCTCGCCAGACTGGTCGCCATCTCGCGCACCACCTCGCAAGTGATCGCGTACGTCCGGCCACGCGCCTGCCCAATCGGTCGACCCTCAAACGCTGTGCAGAGGCTATCTACTGAGTTGTAGTCGATAGTCTGAGCCGCGGCAGGCGAGAGCAAAGCCATGCTCGCGCTGAGCGCACCCAACATTAAACTTGTTACAAGGCGCCTCATGTCGATTCTTCTCTGTCCCACGACACGTTCGGCTCCGCCCATGTGAGTGCGTACTGGGCGAGTTTTTGCGGATTCCACTTGTTTACGTAGGAATCGATCACGGAGCGACCGAGGTAGTATGCGCCTTCATGGCCCTCTTTGTTAACGAAGATTAGGAAGTCGGGGGCGCGCCCGGCCGCGGCGAGAACCTCGAGGAGGCAGATACCTTCAACGACAATGGGCCGTGGACTTTCTGGCTGGAGTCGGGTGTCAAGAAGTCTTCGCAGATCTCCAATCCTCCAAGTGAGAGTCGCGGATTCGGCATCCAGAAATGTATCCAGATAGACAGACGGAACGCCTATTTGCCACGCCAACCATGAAGCAAGAGACGATTTGCCAGACCCATCTCGACCGTCTATTCCGATGAGAAGAGGACACCAACTGTTGGAGTTGGCACTCTTGTTCGTCAGGGCGTTCAAAACCCGGCAGAGAACGGTGAGGTACTCGGGAGGTGCATGTTTGAGCATTGCTACTTTTCCAAGTCCTCGCGGCGAAGGCATAACGCCCGGGTACAGGTCTTGCGGGTTCCGCGTCAGACGGCATGGTAACCGTAAGCGCGAGTTGCTGCTCTATAAGCTAGATAAGCTAACCCATCTTATTCACTGCATACCAGCGATTCGCTGGCGGGCCCATATATACTGCAACCTATCGATCCAGCATATTTTTATCCCATCGATGGTCGGTCGCTCAGGATCGCCCGCGATCTCGTCTTGGAACGCGCCGCATTCCCTCCAACCGGCCGGCGACCTTTCGCCATTATCCCGAGGCAACTTCGCACAACTGATGACCCCGCGCGCGGACGATCGCTTGACGCGAGGCGACGCGCGGACACTACTCCTCCGCGTCATTCGCGCATGGGGAGAAACAACATGGCAGTCCGGCTCGTCGTCACGATCACCGCGGCACCGGGCAAGGGTACGGAACTCGCGCAGGCATTCCGGGCGCGCTGCGCCGAGGTCATGCAGGAGCCCGGCTGCGAGCAGTTCGAGGTGTTCCAGAGCGTGCTGAATCCGGACAAGCTGACCTTGCTCGAGCTGTGGACGGACCAGGCCGCGCTCGATGTGCATGCGAAGGTGAACGCCACGCGCGCGCCGATGCCGCCGGGGCTGCGGGCCGGGGCGGGCGAGCGCGAGGACTACGAGTACAAGCTGACCCGTTAGTGGCAAAAATCAGATGCTGGAACCCGCCGGAAAGGACCCGGATTTCCGCGGGCTGAAGCGGATATCCGATTATATCAAATGTCGGATTCGATTCATCAGGAGGTAGGCGAAAACCCAGGGAGGGTGAGAAACTGGCTGCAAAGCTTTTGCAGGCGCCGAACAGCGAGCGAGGTGATCCAATGAGCGAGAAAAAGTCCGGCCGCGCGCATCTCATTGCCGGCGGTTTTCCACCCGGATCGAGCGCCGGGCACGACCACGACTATGCCCGCCTGCGGCTGCTGGGGCTCCTGGCCGAACGGGACGTTCCGGCCTCGGTTGCCAACGATTTTTCCGATGTTGAGAAATGGCTGCCCGTCAGCCAGTTGCTGATCACCTACGTGGCCGGCCCCTACCCCGACGCCACGCAGTGCCGCGCCATCCAGCACTGGCTGGAGGCAGGCGGAAGCTGGCTGGGCTTGCATGGGACCAGCGGCGGCCGCGCCGAACGGGTGGAAGGCACGCGCCAGCGCCGCACCGTCAAGACCGAGCACCACGCCCTCCTCGGGAGCTACTTTTTGACCCATCCCCCGCTCTGCAAGTTTCGCGTCGACGTGACTGCCACCGATTCCCCGCTCACCCGAGGGCTCGGCACGTCTTTCGAGGTCGAAGACGAACCGTACTTCATCGAGCTGCAAGATCCAGGCTCGACGCGGATCTTGCTGACCGCGGACTACGGCCCGAGCGCCGTATCACCTACCATCGGCACCCTCTACGCTTCGGACACCTCCCTGCAACCCGACGGCAGGACCCGCGTGCTGGGCTATACTCGTGATGTCGGCCGCGGCGGCGTGACCTACTTTGCTCTCGGCCATTGCCACAACCCCGCCACCCGCCCGGCCCGGACCGCTGATCCCACGGACACGACCCCGCCGACCTTTCGAGGCGCGTGGGAAACCGACGCGTTCATTGCGTTGCTGCGCAATGCCATCGCCTGGGGTGTGGGTCCCTGATCGCGCCGGCGCGCTTTCCGCAGAGGCAATCGGCCGGCGGCGGGCGAATTCGCCTTCAGACCTATACCAAGCGGGTGTGCTATCCCCTTCCGTCAATCCAACCGCATGTCGTTTGCCGCCGTGGGTTCCCGGTTGCGCGGGAATGACGATCATTGAGGAATCGCGATTTCGCCATATGCGATCGCCGTGTGGGGCGACATCCGAGGCATGGGCAACCGCCTGCGCCACGCATAGGACCGGCTCAGCCTTCCGGTCATATGGCACGCGATCCAGGACGAATTGCCCGCACTGGAGGCCGATGTGCGGCAGGCGCTCCTTCGCGGCGCGGCGCGGCGCGGCGGACCGAGCAGGACTGATCCCGCTCAGAGCGCGACCGGCCGCCACGGTGAGCCAGGCTCGCGCTCCGGGCGCCGCTCGCCCTGATAGCACGACTATCCATTGAAGTTATCACACCTAACACCCACGTCCCGCACCAAATCCAGCTCGCGGGCACACCCCATGCACATCACCGAGCCCCTCCCCAACCCCGGATCAAGTCCGGGGCAGGCTCTTCCCGCCGCCGTCGCCCGCCAGACACTCCACACCCTCACCGCCACCCTGCCGCCTCCCGTCACCGACACGCCCGAGGACCGCGCCGCCCGCGACGAAGCCGCGATCGCCGCCGTCGCCGCCCTGCATCCCGCCAACGCCCACGCCATGGATTGCCTCCGCCTCGCCGTCCTGCCGGGGCAGGACGCGGACACCGTGCGCCGCTGCCGCGCCCAGGCCGCCGCCATGATGCGCCTCATGCAGAGCGGGCTGCGCACGCTCAGGCGGGACCAGGCGGCGCGCGAGAAGACCGAAGCCGAGATGCGCCCCGCCGCCATGGCGCGCGCCGGCTATTGGTTCCGCGATGTCGCGGCCCCTGCCCCGGACGAAGCGCCGCAGCCCGCCCGAACCGAACCAAACCCGGCCGCCGACATCGCCGCCGAAGCCGAAATGTACGCGACCGTCCACCCGCAGCGCGCCGCGCGCATCCGTGCCCTGGGCGAGCTGCCGGCGAAACTCGATTTCGGCCCGCCCTCGCCGGAGCTGGTGGACGCAATCGTCACCGGCACCGGCCCCATCCTGCGCGCGCTCGACACACAAGCCCACCACGCAACCGCCGCCGCGGCCTGAGCTGGGCCTGCGGCTGGAGAGCCGTCGGTGCGAGCCACCTACACCGTCATGGCCGGGCGTGTCCCGGCCATGACGGTGAAGACGCGGCGAAGAGCTGATCGGTATGAGGCGCCACCAACGAGATTTCGTATCAGGCCTTATCTGCGTGCATCTGCGTTCATCTGCGGCTCCATTTCTCTCTTCTGCTGCCGATGAAAAAGACAGTGAGACGCTGCCGAGACGCGGAACTCGAGGCCCGCGCGCAAAACCGGGACCCGATACCGGCAGCTCCTCGCGGCGACACACAATTGCCAACCTGCACCCGATGGCGTTGCATAGCGGCGGAACACACGAGGGAAGCCGGCAATGAGTGGCAGGTCGCGCTGGGACCCGGAAATGCGGGCGTATCAGGCAGCCGCCGAGGCGACCGCGGCAAAATATCCGC
Organism: Acetobacteraceae bacterium; assembly: GCA_041487355.1. Lineage (GTDB taxonomy): Bacteria > Pseudomonadota > Alphaproteobacteria > Acetobacterales > Acetobacteraceae > JAMXLO01. The sequence continues at coordinate 7,354 of JBGPND010000020.1, forward strand.
CGGTGAAGCTCGAAATTCCGCTGGAGCCGCATCGCCTGGTGAACGATGCGATCAGCTTAGCGCGCGGCGCGCGCGGGCCGGAGATGGCGGAGACCACTGAGCGCTGGGTGGCCGCGCGCGGCCGGCGCATCTATTGCCGCGTGCACCGTCCGCGCACCGATCGGCCGTTGCCTGCGCTGGTGTATTTCCATGGCGGCGGCTGGGTCTGGGGCTCGGTCGACACGCATGATTCGGCGGCGCGCGAACTGGCTGCCGCCGGCGAGGTGGCGACAATCAGTGTCGATTATGCGCTGTCGCCCGAGGCGAAGTTTCCCCAAGCACTGGAGGAATGCGCTGCCGTAGTGCGGCATGTCGCGCGGGCAGGCGCGGAGTGGGGGCTCGATCCCTCGCGCATCCTGCTCGCTGGCGATTCGGCCGGCGGCAATCTCGCCTTGGCGACCGCGCTGTTGTTGCGCGACACCGGCGGGCCGAAGCTCACAGGCATCATCGCGACCTATCCGGTGTGCGACAGCCGGTTCGATACGCCGAGCTACCAGGAGTTCGCCACCGGCCATGTGCTGACGCGCGAGAAGATGGCGTTCTACTGGAGCGTCTATGTGCCGCACGAGGCCGACCGCGCTCTCCCGCTCGCGGCACCGCTGCGGGCGAATCTGACCGGACTGCCGCCGGTGCTGGTGCTGCTGGCGGAGCTGGACGTGCTGCGCTCGGAAGGCGAAGCGCTTGCGGCGAAGCTGCGCGAGGCGGCGGTGCCGGTTGAGCTGGAGATTTTTCCGGGTGTCCTGCACGGCTTCCTGCGCGCGACCGACAGCGTGAAGAAGGCACGCGACGCAGTGGCGAAAGCGGGGGCGTGGATGAAACGTCTGAAGTAAGCATCACCACAAAGACACGAAGACACAAAGATCCACTTCGTGTCTTTGTGGTGAACCTGCCTTACAAAGCCAGCCGCAGGGCCCCGCCGAGCTCGCCGATGACGCCACGGCGGAAGGCCAGCACGCAGATCACGAAGACCACACCCTGCGTCACCGTCACCCACTGGCCGAACTGCGCCAGGTAGTTCTCCATCGTGGTCACCAGCACGGCACCCATCACCGGCCCGAACACGGTCCCCAGGCCGCCGAGCAACGTGGTCAGCACGACTTCGCCCGAGGTCGAGTAGTGCACGTCGGTCAGCGTCGCGATGCCGAACACCAGCGCCTTGGTGCCGCCAGCCACGCCGGCCAGCATGCAGGACAGCACGAAGGCGATCAGCTTGTAGTCGTCCGTACGATAGCCAAGCGAGGTGGCGCGCGGCTCGTTCTCGCGAATCGCCTTCAGCACCTGGCCGAACGGCGAGTGGATGATGCGATGGATCAGCAGGAAGCCGGCAAGAAACACCGCCGCCACCAGCCAGTACATCGTCATGTCGTTCTCGAGCGAGATGAAGCCCAACAGATAGCCTCGCGGCACCTGCTGGATACCGTCCTCGCCACCGGTGAACGACGCCTCGAGGCAGAAGAAATACACCATCTGCGCCAGCGCCAGCGTGATCATGGCGAAGTAGATGCCCGAGCGGCGGATCGCCAGGTAGCCGAGGCAGAGGCCCAGCACGGCACCCGTTGCTCCGCCGAGCAGGATCGCGATCACCGCATCGACATGCCAGAACTTCATCGTCCAGGCGGCGACGTAGCTGCCCATGCCGAAGAAGGCAGCGTGGCCGAACGACAGCAGGCCGACGTAGCCGATCATCAGGTTGAAGGCGCAGGCGAACAGCGCCACGCACAGCACCCGCATCAGGAACACGGGATACAGCACGAACGGGCAGACGATGATCAGGGCCAGCATCATCAGGAAGGCGATCTGCTGCGAGCGCGAGAATCCGAACATGTCAGGCTCGCCTTCCAAACAATCCGTGCGGCAGCGTCAGCAGCACGATCACCATCACCAGGAACACCACGGTGGCCGAGGCCTGCGGATAGAACACCTTGGTCAGCCCCTCGATCACGCCCAGTCCGAAGCCGCTGACGATCGAGCCCAGGATCGAGCCCATGCCGCCGATCACCACCACGGCGAACACCGTGTTGATGAAGTTGTCGCCCATGTTCGGGTTCACCGAGTAGATCGGCGCTGCCAGCACCCCGGCAAAGGCGGCAAGTGCGACGCCGCCACCGTAGGTGAGCGTGATCAACCGCGGCACGTTCACCCCAAAGGCCTGCACCAGCGGCGCGTTCTCGGTCGCTGCACGCAACGTCGCGCCGAGCGGGGTCTTCTCGATGATCGCCCAGGTGGCGAGGCATACCACCGCCGCAGCCACCACGACCCAGCCGCGGTAGTTCGGCAGGAACATGAAGCCGAGATCGGTGGCGCCTTGCAGGATCTCGGGAATGCGATAGGGCAGACCGGAACTGCCGTAGTAGTTGCGGAACAGTCCCTGGATCACCAGCGCGAGGCCGAAGGTCAGCAGCAGACCGTACAGGTGGTCCAGCTTGTACAGCCGGCTGATGATCGTCTTTTCCAGCACGACGCCGAATGCGCCGATGATCAGCGGCGCCAGGATCAGCGATGGGAAGTAGCCGATGCCGGCGTATTGCAGCAGCATCCAGGAGGCGAACGCACCCATCATGAACAACGCGCCGTGCGCGAAGTTGATGATGTTCAGCATGCCGAAGATCACCGCCAGCCCGAGCGAGAGCATCGCGTAGAAGGCGCCGTTGATCAGCCCGAGCAGAAGCTGGCCGAACAGCAGCGGTCCGGGGATGCCGAAAATCATGATCATTGACGTGCCTCCCCGGTTCGCCGCGTCCTGTCAGGCGGCCTTGACAAAGGGGCAATGGCCCTCGGCCAGCGGCCGGTAGGCCTGATCGCCGGGCGTGGTGGCCATCAGCTTGAAGTAGTCCCACGCGCCCTTGCTCTCGGACGGCTGCTTCACCTCGAACAGATAGGCGGTGGTGAGATTGCGCCCGTCCTCGCGGATCGTGGTTTTGCCGAAGCAGTCGTCCTCGACGGGCATCTTCTTCATGCGCGCGACCGTGGCCGCGCCGTCCTTCTTCGCCTCCGCCACGCCCATCTCCGCAATCGTCTTCAGGTAGTGCAGCGTCGCCGAGTAGCAGCCGGCATGGATCATGTTCGGCCAGTTGTTCGGCGTCTTCGGCTTCACCCGGTTGGTGAAGGCACGGGTGCGGTCATTGAGGTCCCAGTAGAAGCTTTCGGTCAGGTTCAGCCCCTGCGACACGTCCAGACCGAGCGCGTGCACGTCGGTGACGAACATAAGCAGGGCGGCGAGCTTCATCGACTGGTTCACGCCGAACTCGCGTGCCTGCTTGATCGAGTTCACAGTGTCAGCGCCGGCGTTCGCCAAGCCCAACACCTTGGCGCGGCTGGACTGCGCCTGCACCAGGAACGAGGAGAAGTCGGTGGTGCCAGGGAACGGATAGGCCGACGCGCCAAGCACCTTGCCGCCCGAATGCTGCACAAACGCCGTGGTGTCGGCCTGTAGTTGCTTGCCGAAGGCATAGTCAGCGGTGAGGAAGTACCAGGTGTCACCACCGGCCTTCACCATCGCCCCGCCGGTGGATTTCGCCAGCATGTAGGTGTCGTAGGTCCAGTGCACGAAATTCGGCGAGCATTGCTCGCCGGTCAGCGCCGTCGTGGCGGGACCGGAAGCGAGGAAGATTTTGTTCTTCTCCCGCGCCACCCCCTGCACGGCGAGCGCGACGGAGGAGGTCGGCACGTCGAGGATCATGTCCACGCCGTCGCGGTCGAACCATTGCCGCGCGATCGACACGGCAAGGTCCGGCTTGTTCTGGTGATCGGCGTTGATCACCTCGATATTCAGCCCCTTGCCCGAGACGCCGAAATCCTCCAGCGCCTGCTTGCAGCAGATCACCGAGGTGGGACCGCCGGTGTTCAGATAGGGACCCGACATGTCGTTCAGCACGCCGATCTTGATGGTCGGCGCGCCTTGCGCACGGGGACGCACGAGCGGCATTGCGGCGGCTGCGGTCGCGGTGCCGAGAAGCGCGCGGCGGGAGATGGTCATAGCGGATATCCCTTCCAATGGTTCACCTGTCATTGCAAGCGGAGCGAAGCAATCCCGAGCCAATTGCGCACCACCCGCGAGATTGCCGCGTCGCTCCGCTCCTCGCAATGACAGGCGGCTTATACGCCTAAATACTCGTGCAACTTATCCATGTTGGCTTCCAGCCGGTGGTTCGGGATCATGTCGATCACCTGGCCGTGTTCCATCACGTAGTGCCGATCGGCCACGGTCTGCGCGAAGCGGAAGTTCTGCTCCACCAGAAGCACGGTGAAGCCGCGTTGCTTGATCTCGCGCACGGTGCGGCCGATCTGCTGCACGATCACCGGCGCCAGGCCTTCGGTCGGCTCATCGAGCAGCAGCAGCTTCGCCCCGGTTCGCAGGATCCGCGCGATCGCCAGCATCTGCTGCTCGCCGCCGGACAGCCGCGTGCCGTGCGCCGTGCGCGCGCGCTCCTTCAGGTTGGGAAACAGCTCGTAGATCGTGGCGATGTCGAGCCCGCCGGGGGCGACGACCGGCGGCAGCAGCAGGTTCTCGGTCACGTTGAGCGAGCCGAAGATGCCGCGCTCCTCCGGGCAGAAGGCGATCCCCGAGCGCGCGATCTGGTTCGGCATCAGCTTCACCAGCTCTCGGCCGCGATACCGGATGCTGCCCTCGCGCCGCGGTACCAGGCCCATGATGGACTTCAGCGTCGTGGTCTTGCCCGCGCCATTGCGCCCAAGCAGCGTCACCACCTCGCCTTCGCGCACCTCGAACTCGGCGCCGTGCAGGATATGGCTCTCGCCGTACCAGGCGTTGAGCCCTTTGACCTCAAGCATGCGGCGTCCCCAGATAGGCGGCGATCACGTCGGGGTTGGCCGAGACCGTGGCATAGTCGCCTTCCGCCAGCACACGCCCTCGTGTCAGCACGGTGATGATGTCGCACAGCCCCTCCACCACCGAGAGATTGTGCTCGACCATGAGGATAGTACGCCCGGTGCGGACCCGGCGGATCAGCTCGACGATGCGGTCGACATCGCCGTGGCCCATGCCGGCGGTGGGTTCGTCGAGCAGCATCACCTCGGGGTCGAGCGCCAGCGTCGTGGCGATCTCGAGCGCGCGCTTCTGGCCGTAGGGGAGCTGAGTCACCACCGTGTCAGCCTCGCCGGTCAGTCCCACGTCGAACAGCAGCTCGCGCGCCCTGTCGTCGTAGACCCGCAGCACCTTCTCGGAGCGCCAGAAGTCGAAACTGGCACCGCGCGCTCGCTGCAAGGCCAGCCGGACGTTCTCCAGCGCCGTCAGATGCGGGAACACCGCGGAAATCTGGAAGCTGCGCACCAGGCCGAGCCGGGCGACCTGCGCGGGCTTCATCCCGGTGATATCGCGCCCCTTGAACCGGATCGTGCCGCGTGTGGGCGGCAGGAACGCGGTCAGCAGGTTGAAGCAGGTCGTCTTGCCGGCGCCGTTCGGGCCGATCAACGCGTGGATCGTCCCCGCGCGTACAGTCAGCGCCACGTCGTCCACCGCGACGAAGCCACCGAACTCACGGGTCAAGTGCACGGTCTCCAGGATGGTGTCACTCACCCCCGGACGTCTCCCTTTTCATGAGGTGCCCTGTGGGGCCGCTGATTGCATATCGTTGCCGGGGGCGCAAGATTGACCGCACCACGATGCGCGAGGCCCACCGCATGCGACTGCGCAGCCCCTTGTTCGCCCCCGGCGATTCCGAGCGAAAGATGCAGAAGGCGATCGCCTCCGCGGCCGACGCGGTGATCCTCGATCTCGAGGATTCCGTCGCGGCGCCGGCGAAGCCGACCGCGCGGGCCATGGTTCCCGAAGTGGTGCGGGCGCACCCCGGCCGCGATCTGATCGTGCGGGTGAACCCACGCGGCACCCCGTGGTATCTGGCCGATCTGGCCGCTTCCGTCCCCGCACGGCCCGCCGCCGTCATGCTGCCGAAGTGTAGCGGACCCGAGGACCTCGGCACGCTCGACCATCACCTCGAAGCCCTGGAGACAGCCTCAGGCATCCCGGTCGGCAGCGTCGGGGTCGTGGCGATCGTCACCGAGACAGCCGCCTCGGTGTTCACACTTGGGGCCTATGCAGGGGTGGCGTCGCGGCTCCGCGCCATCTGCTTCGGTGCCGAGGACCTTTCGGCCGATCTGGGCATCAGCCCGCGCCATCCCGACGGTTCCTACCCGGCGGCTGTCGTCCTCGCCCGCGCCCAGGTCCTGGTGGCCGCCGGCGCGACCGGCGTTCCCGCGATCGACACGCCCTATCCTGATCCGAGGGACCCGGATGGGCTGCGGCGGGAAGCCGAGGCCGCGGCGGCCGACGGCTTCGCCGGCAAGATCCTGATCCACCCGGCGCAGATCGACATCGTGAATGCCGCCTTCACCCCCTCACGGGATCAGGTGCGCTGGGCCGAGCGGGTGCGTGACGCCTTCGACGCCAACCCGGACTCCGGCGTCTTCGCGCTGGACGGCAAGATGATCGATCGCCCGCATTACAAGCTGGCGCAGCGCATCCTTGCCGCGGCGGGGCGGTAGCTTTTTGTCTTCAACTGCATGGTGGTCCCCTAAGTTTTCATTCACGGGGAATAGATTGCGACTGCAGGACGTCCTTGCTGATTGGCGGCAGCCGACGCTGAATCACGGCTGCCTGGCCACGCCTTGCGGAATGACAAGAAATGGACCGCACTGGGGAGTGATGTCATGAGCGAGACCGCCTCTGCGACGATCGCCTTCACCCAGATCAACCCGACCACCTTTCAGTACAGCATCACGCTGAACGACACGGGCCCCACGACCATCGGCACGTTCTGGTTCGCCTGGGACGACCTTCCGGATCAGAACTTCCTCAAGACCGCACCGCTGTCCTTCTCCTCGCCGACCGGCTGGAACGCGCTGCTGACGCACAACCCCGGCCCAACCGACGGTTTTGGCATCCAGTGGACCGCTTCGTCGGCATCGGCCGATATTCAAGCGGGTCATTCTCTCACCGGCTTCACGTTCACAACCACGGACACGCCGGCAGCGGTATTCGGCCAATCGCAGATCGATCCGACGTTCAAGGTGACGTCCGCGTTCGTCTACACGACGGGGCCCTTCAGCGACGCAGGCTTCAACTTCGCGGCGGCTGCGGCCTGCTTCTGTGCCGGCACGCACATCCGCACGGCGCGTGGCGAAGTCCCCGTCGAGGACCTGCGATCCGATGACATGATCCCCACCGTCGAGGGAGTGCATCGTCCGCTCGTATGGCTCGGCCGCCGCCGGCTGGATTGTCGCCGGCACAAGTCACCGGAGCAGGTCTGGCCGGTGCGGATCGCGCGCGACGCATTCGCGCCAGGGCTGCCGATTTGCGACCTCTATCTGTCACCGGACCATGCGGTCTTCGTCGATCATATGCTGATCCCGGTGAAATGCCTGGTGAACGGCACGACGATCGCTCAGGTGCCGATGGACGAGGTAACCTACTACCACGTGGAGCTGGACAGGCACGACGTGCTGCTGGCCGAGGGTCTGCCCGCCGAAAGCTATCTCGACACCGGCGATCGCAGCACGTTCGAGAATGGCGGCGGACCGATCGCGCTGCACCCGGATTTCGCCGTGCGTGTCTGGGAAGCCGAGGGTTACGCCCCGATCGTCGTCGCCGGACGCGCCCTGGAGCCGATCCGGCAGAGGCTCAAGGGGCGGGCCGCGCTGCTCGCACGCCGCGAATTTGCCGCTGGCTAGCGGAACCGACCGGAATTCGATTGGCGGCACGGAATGATGTGCCTACTATCCGGATTTCCAACCAAGCCGGGAGACATCGGATGAAATCCCACGTCATGGCCGCCGTCATTGCCTCGGCGATGATGATCAGTGCGCCAGTCTTCACGTCCACGGCGTCCGCCCAGCCTGTGCCGGGCGGCCCTTCCGGCGGCTATCTGGTGCCCGTGGTGGTCGGCGCCGCGGCAGGCGCGACGGTGGGTGCACTACTCTGGCCGGCGATGATGCCGGCTGGCGCCGCGATGGCCGCCCCGGCCGCCGCTGCTGAAATGAGCGGATGGGGCTGGAGCGCCTTCCTCACCACCCGCGCCGCCATCGGCGCGGTCATCGGCGGTGGTCTGGGTTACGTCGCAGCCCGCTAACCGGCCAACAACACCGAACGCTGTGCCGGCGGCCCATCACGGGCCGTCGGGTCAGCCGCCGACGGCCACGTTGTCGTATTCGCCGACGCCTTGCAGGATCAGGAACTTGCAGGCACCGTCGTCCTTGCCGTGCACGTAATGCGCCGTCTTCGGCGGAACCTGGCAGCGTTCGCCCGACAGCAGGACATAGGTCGCCCGCGGCGCCCTGGTCTCCACCACCATCGGCCCCTCCAGGCAGACGAAGCTGTCGGTGATGTCGGAATGGTAGTGCCAAGGGATTGACTGCCCGGCGGCGAGCGTCAGCGCGACCGCCCGCATGTCCTGGCCTTCCATGACCGTCTCACGCCCCGCGATGGCGGCGGTGAAGTCCCGTGCCCGTTCTTTCATGCCTGCCCGACTACCAGTCGGCGGCCTTCGCGACAAGGGCTGGATAGCCGACATACGGGCGTTACACGGCCCTGGCAGTGACATCTTTGCGCCGCGTTCCGCATGGCATGGTAGAGAACGGCAGGAGATCGCGTGGTGATTCGGCAATGGCGGGCGGCCAGGCAGACAGCGCGTTAGCGGCCACGCCATGATTCGCCTCATCACTCGCAGCGCGATGCCGCTCGTCCTGCTGCTCGCTGCCTGCGACCTCGGTCCCGATTACCAGCGGCCGGAAGTGGAGATGCCGGTTGAGTTCCGCGCCACCCCGGCGACCGAGGCTGCCGCCTGGCCCTCCGAGGACTGGTGGCGCGGCTTCAACTCGCCCGACCTGAATGCGCTCATCGAGCAGGCTCGCGCGCAAAATTTCGACATCGCTGCCGCCATCGCCCGGATCCGCCAAGCCGACGCACAGGTGCGAATCGCCGGCGCGGCCATGCTGCCCACGCTGAATGCCAGTGGCAACGCAAGCTGGCAGCATGCGGGCGTCTCATCCAGCCGGTTTTCCAGCAGCACGCGCGGCGGCACCGCCAGTGGCGGCAAGGGGACGATCGATACGCACAGCTACAGCCTGGGACTGAACGTCGCCTACGAGGTCGATTTCTGGGGCCGCAACCTGGCGACGATGCAGGCGGCCAAGGCCAGCGCGGTGTTCAGTCGGTTCGACCAGCAGGTCGTTGCGCTGACCGTCGTCACCAATGTCGCCAACACCTGGTTCGCCGCCCTCGCGTTCGCCGATCGCCTTGCCGTCGCACGGCGCAACCTCGCGGACGCCGAGCAGATTCTGGCGGTGATCCGCGGCCGGGTCGACGCCGGCACGGCAAACGCACTCGATCTTGCCCAGCAGGAGGCACTCGTGGCCGGCGAACGGGCGGTCATTCCCAACCTGCGCAGCCAGATGGAGCAGCAGCTGATCGGACTTGGCATCCTGGTCGGCAAGCCGCCCGAAGCCATCAACGTCCGTCCCGGCTCGCTCGATGACCTGTCGCTGCCGCCGGTCGCTCCTGGCCTTCCGTCGAGCCTGCTGCAGCGCCGCCCCGACGTGGCAGAGGCCGAGGCCCAGCTTGTCGCAGCAAACTTCGACATCAAGGCGGCACGCGCCGCCTTCTTCCCCACCGTTCAGCTCACCGGTTCGGCAGGCTTCCAGAACACCGCGCTGACCACGCTGTTCGGCCCCGGCGGCTTTCTTACCTCCCTGGCCGCCGGACTGGCCCAGCCGATCTTCGATGCGGGTCTGCTGCGTGGCCAGCTCGAGCTGTCCAAGGGCCGCTACGAGGAATTGCTGGCCGACTACCGCAAGGCGGTCGTGCAGGCATTCACCGATGTCGAGGATGCGCTGACCGCCTGGCGATTCACGTCAGAGCAGGAGGCGCTGCAGCGCCAGGCGGTCGCGACGGCGCAGCGGGCGGCCGACATCGCGCGCGCCCAGATGCAGGCGGGCACCGTCGACGTGACCACGGTCCTGCAGGCGGAGACGACCTTGTTTAACGACCAGGACAATCTCGCCCAGGTCCGGCTGGCGCGCTTCCAGGCACTCCTGAACCTCTACAAGGCGCTGGGCGGCGGCTGGGTTGCGCCATCCGGGCCGATCCCGGACCGGTTCCCCGGCCTGGAGCCGGGGATGCTGCCGGGTGGCGTCGCGCTGCCGGTGGGAGGCAACGTCCGGTGATGCATTGGCATCTCCCCCTGTCGTCCCGATATCGCGCCGCAGTGTCCCGAGGCACGCAATGGACTCTTTGACCCGCGAACCGGCCGACCTGCTGATCCGCACCCGGTCCCGCCGGTGGCTCATGGCGGTGCTCTGCCTGCTCGTTGCGGCGGGCATCGGCTACGCGATCTGGTTCTGGCCGGCCGGCCCCGCCAACCAGGCGGCGCGCAACCGCAATCCCAACCAGCCGATCCCCGTGCTGATCGCGACGGCGGAGCAGAAGGACGTGCCGATCTACCTCGACGGCCTCGGCACCGTACAAGCCTACAACATGGTCACGGTCAGGGCGATGGTCGACGGCCCGCTGATGGCGGTGAATTTCGTGGAAGGGCAGAGCGTGAAGAAGGGCGACCTGCTCGCCCAGATCGATCCACGCACCTACCAGGCCGCACTGGACCAGGTGGCGGCGAAGAAGGCGCAGGACGAGGCGCAGCTTGCCAACGCGCGGCTCGACCTGGCGCGCTACCAGAAGCTCGCCGTGAACAACTACACCTCTGCCCAGCAGGCCGATACGGCGCGGGCGCAGGTGGCCCAGCTCGAAGCACAGGTGAGGCAGGACCAGGCGCAGATCGACACGGCACGCACGCAGCTTGGCTACACCACGATCACCGCCCCGCTCGACGGGCGCACGGGCATCCGTCAGGTCGATGCCGGCAACATCGTCCACGCCTCGGATGCGACGGGGATGGTGGTGATCACCCAGTTGCAGCCGATTTCCGTGCTGTTCACCTTGCCGCAGCAGTCGCTCGCCGCCGTCTCGAATGCGATGCGCGGCGATGCACCCAAGGTGTTGGCCTACGCGCAAGGCGCCACCGGCAGCCCATCCGGCGTGCTGGATACCGGCGCGCTCGCCGTGCTGGACAACCAGGTCGATCCCACCACGGGCACCATCAAGCTGAAGGCGACCTTCGCCAATTCGGGCGACCGGCTCTGGCCTGGTGCCTTCGTCGGCGTGCAGCTGCAGGTGGACACGGCAAAGAACGCCGTGGTGGTTCCGCCGGCGGCGGTGCAGCGCGGTCCGCACAGCGCCTATGTCTACGTGGTGAACCAGGACAACACGACGAGCCGCCACAACGTCACCGTCGGACACGAGGACGCGCAAGGCTCGATCATCACCGAGGGTGTGAAGCCGGGTGACAAGGTGGTGGTAGACGGGGCCTCGCGCCTGTCGGACGGCAGCAAGGTGACGATCGTCCAGCCGGCTGCGGCAGGGGGCCCGCCGACTGCCGGGCAGCCCGCGGCACCGGGCACGAGGCGCCGGCAGGCCGGCGGGTCGGGCTGATGCAAGCCCCCCTCCCCAACCCTCCCCCGCTGCGCGGGAGAGGGGGCGCGTTGAACCCCCTCTCCCGCGCAGCGGAGGAGGGTTGGGGAGGGGGTGAACATCCATGAACATCTCCGCACCGTTCATTGCCCGCCCGATCGCCACCTGGCTGCTGGCAATCGCCATCCTGCTCGCGGGTGTCCTCGGCTACCGGGCTCTCCCCGTCTCCGCCTTGCCGGAAGTCGATTTCCCGACCGTTCAGGTGACCACGCAACTGCCCGGTGCGAGCCCGGAGACCGTGGAGACGCTGATCACCGCCTCGCTCGAACGGCAGTTCGGCCAGATACCCGGGCTGGTCACGATGACCTCGCAAAGTTCGGAAGGCACCAGCCAGATCACGCTGCAGTTCGACCTCAACCGCAGCATGGATTCCGCGGCGCAGGACGTGCAGGCGGCGATCAACGCCGCGGCGGGCACGTTGCCGGCGAACCTTCCCTATCCGCCGGTCTACGCCAAGGTGAACCCGGCGGACGCGCCGATCCTGACCTTGGCCCTTACGTCGGATTCGCTGCCGATCGACGTGATCAGCGACGCCGCCGACACGTTGTTGCAGCCGAAACTTTCCGAGATCGACGGCGTCGGCCGCGTCACCGTGCAGGGCGGATTGCGCCCCGCCGTGCGCGTACGCGTCGATCCCGCGCGGCTCGCCGCCTATGGGCTCGCGATGGAGGACGTGCGGACCGCGGTCGCCAACGCCAATGTGAACGGCGCCAAGGGCGGCTTCGACGGACCGCGGCTCGCCTTCGCGCTGGGCGCCAACGACCAGCTTGTCGACGCGGCTGCCTATCGCGACCTGGTGATCGCCTGGCGCAACGGCGCCCCTGTGCGGCTGTCCGACATCGGCAACGTGATCAACGGGGTGGAGAACGACCGCGTCGCCGCCTGGTACAAGGACCAGCCTGCGGCGGTGCTCGACATCCAGCGCCAGCCGGGCGCCAACATCGTGCAGACCGTGCAGCTTGTGAAGGATTCGCTGCCACGCCTGCAAAGCGCCATACCATCCGCCATCAACCTCACCATCGTCACCGACCGCACCGAGACGATCCGCGCGTCGGTCCGCGACGTGCAGATCACGCTGGTCATGTCGGTCGTGCTCGTGGTGCTGGTGATCTTCCTGTTCCTCCGCTCGCCGCGCGCCACCTTCATCCCCGCCATCGCCTTGCCGCTCTCGCTGGTCGGCACGTTCGGCGTGATGCAGCAACTGGGCTATGCGCTCGACAACCTCTCACTGATGGCGCTGACCGTCGCGACCGGCTTCGTGGTGGACGATGCGATCGTGATGATCGAGAACGTCGTGCGCTACATCGAGCAGGGCATGCGCCCGCTGGAGGCTGCCTATCGCGGTGCGGCGCAGATCGGCTTCACCATCGTCTCGCTGACTGTCTCGCTGATCGCCGTGTTCATCCCGCTGCTGTTCATGACGGGCGTGGTGGGCCGGCTGTTCAAGGAGTTCGCGGTCACGCTCTCGGTCGCTGTGGTGGTTTCGGCGGTGGTCTCGTTGACCCTGACGCCGATGATGTGCGGCCGCATCCTTCGGTCGGCGCGCGAGGAGCGGCCGGGCCGCATCGCGCGGATCAGCGAGGCCGGCTTCAACGCGATGCTCGCCGCATACCGAAGCAGCCTCGTCTGGACGTTCGGCCACCATCGCCTGGTGCTCGCGATCGCCGCCGCCACGCTGGTTGGCACGATTGGCCTTTATGCCGTGGTGCCCAAGGGCTTTCTGCCGCAGCAGGATACCGGCGTGCTGATTGCCGTCACCGAGGCAGCGCAGAGCGTGTCGATTCCGCGCCTGGTGTCCTTGCAGACACAGGTTGCCAAGATCGTCGAACGCGACCCGGCGGTGACGGGCGTGGTGTCGTTCGTCGGCGCCGGCACGATCAACGCGACACCAAACACCGGCCGGCTCACCATCGCGCTCAAGCCGATCAACCAGCGCGATCCGGTTGCGGTGGTGATGGCGCGCATGCAGCAGGCGATCGCCGGCATCCCAGGCATCACGGCGTTCTTCAAGCCGGTGCAGGACATCCAGATCGGCACACGCATCAGTCGGACGCAGTTCCAGTACACGCTGATGGATACCGACTCGACGGAGCTGGCGCAGTGGGCGCCGCGACTGTTGCGCACGCTGGCGGCCGCGCCCGAGCTGATGAATGTCGCCACCGATCAGCAGAACAACGGCTTCCGCACCTACATCAATGTCGACCGCGATGCCGCGATGCGGCTGGGCGTGTCGATGCAGGCGATACAGGACACGCTGTACGACGCGTTCGGCCAGCGGCAGATCTCGACCATCTTCGGCCAGTCCAATCAGTACCGCGTGGTGCTCGAGGCCGATCCGTCCTGGCAGGCCGATCCGAATTCGCTGCGCCTGCTGCGTGTGCCGGGAGCCGGCGGCGCGCAGGTTCCTCTCTCCGGCATTGCCACGATCGCCCGCACCGTCGCGCCGCTGGTGGCCACCCATCAGGCGCAGTTCCCCTCGGTGACGCTGAGCTTCGATCTCGCCCCCGGCTATGCGCTGGGCGATGCGGTGCAGGCGGTGGCCGCAGCCGAGCAGGCGATCGGCATGCCGGAGACCATCTCGGGCAGCTATTCGGGCGATGCCGCCGAGTTCCAGCGATCACTGGCGGCGGAGCCCTGGCTGATCCTGGCCGCCGTCGTGGTGATCTACATCGTGCTGGGCGTGCTGTACGAGAGCTGGATTCACCCGGTCACCATCCTGTCCACGCTGCCCTCCGCGGGCATCGGTGCATTGCTGGCGCTGATGCTGTGCGGCACCGACCTATCGCTGGTGGCACTGGTCGGCATCGTACTGCTGATGGGCATCGTGAAGAAGAACGCCATCATGATGGTGGACTTCGCGATCGAGGCGGAGCGAACCCGCGCCATCACGCCGCAGGCGGCGATCCAGGAGGCCTGCCTGCTGCGCTTCCGCCCGATCATGATGACGACGATGGCGGCGCTGCTCGGCGCGCTGCCGCTGGTGCTGGAGCGCGGGGCAGGATCGGAGCTGCGCTGGCCGCTCGGCGTCACCATCATCGGCGGTCTGCTGCTGAGCCAGTTCCTCACGCTCTACACCACGCCGGCGATCTATCTGGCCTTCGAGCGGTTGCGGCTGCGTTTTGCCAGTGCCGGTGCGCGACCGGCACCGGCGGAATGATTCTCTTACTCGTCATGGCCGGGCTTGTGTTTCCCGTCATGGCCGGGCTTGACCCGGCCATGACGTGTGTGGGGTTGTAGCATGGGTTTTTCTGCCCCCTTCATCGCCCGCCCGGTCGCGACGATCCTGCTGTCGCTCGGCCTGCTGCTCGCCGGGATCGTCTCCTATCGCTTCCTGCCGATCTCGGCACTGCCCAGTGTCGACATCCCCACTATCGTCGTGATCGCAGCGCGCCCCGGTGCAGCCCCGGAGACCATGGCGAATTCAGTCGCCGCCCCCCTGGAGCGCCGCCTCGGCGAAATCTCCGGCGTGACCGAAATCACCTCCACCAGCTCGGTCGGCAACACATCCGTCGTCGTGCAGTTCGACATCGATCGCGACATCAACGGCGCGGCCCGCGATGTGCAGGCTGCGATCAATGCCGCGATCACCGACCTGCCGTCGGATCTTCCCACGCGGCCTTACTATCGCAAGTTCAATCCCGCCGACGCGCCGATCATGACGCTGGCGCTGTCTTCCGACACGCTCACCACCGCACAGATCTACGACGCTGCCGACACCATCCTGGCGCAGCGACTCTCACAGGCCGAAGGCGTCTCCCAGGTCACGGTGAACGGTGCGGAAAAGCCGGCCGTGCGCGTCCGGCTCGATCCGGTTCGCCTGGCCGCCGCTGGCATGTCGGGCCAGGACGTACTCACCGCCATCCGCGGCACCAATGTCCTGGAGCCGACCGGTTCGTTCCAGGGCCCGGACCGTGCCGAGTCGATCGGCATCAACGGCCAGTTGTCTCAGGCGGCAGACTACGCGCCGCTGGTGATCAAGGCCGGCAAGGGCACGATCCTCCGCCTCTCCGACGTCGCCACCGTGGTCGACGGTGTCGCCAACACGCGGCTCGCGGCATGGAACGGCAAGCAGCCGGCAATCCTGCTGACCATCACCAAGGAGGCAGGCGCCAACGTCATCGACACGGTCAACAGCATCAAGCAGTTGCTGCCGCAGCTCATGGAATGGCTGCCCGCCAATATCCAACTGACGGTCATCGCCGACCGCACCACGACGATCCGCGCCAGCGTCACCGACGTGCAGTACACCTTGCTGATCACCATCGCGCTGGTGCTGCTGGTGGTGCTGATGTTCATGCGCCGGCTGGTGCCCACGATCGCCGCGGCCGTCACCGTGCCGCTGTCGATCTGCGGCACGCTGGCAGGCATGTGGTTCCTTGGCTATTCGCTCGACAATTTCTCGCTGATGGCGCTTACCATCTCGGTCGGCTTCGTGGTCGACGATGCCATCGTGATGATCGAGAACATCGTCCGGCACCGCGAAAGAGGCGCCGACCCGTTGCGTGCCGCGCTGATCGGCTCGCGGCAGATCGGCTTCACGGTGATGTCGATCAGCATCTCGCTGGTCGCGGTGTTCATTCCGCTGATCTTCATGGGCGGCATCATGGGCCGGCTGCTCCATGAATTCGCCATGACCCTGACGATTGCAATCGCAATCTCGGCCGTCGTGTCGCTGACGCTGACGCCGATGGTCTGCGGCCACTACATGCGTCCCGACACGGAGGCTCCGCCGCACGGCCGGCTGGCCGCACGCCTGGACCGTGCCCTGGAGCGCGGCTTCGCCGCCATGCAGCGCTTCTATGCACGCACACTCGGCTGGGCGCTGGAGCACCATGTATTCATGCTTCTGGTGGCGCTCGCCACCATCGTGCTGACCGTTCGCCTCTACACCGTGCTGCCGAAGGGATTCCTGCCGTTGCAGGACACCGGAGTCCTGATCGGTTCCACCCTCGCCTCGCCGGACGTTTCCTTCCAGGCGATGGAGGACCGCCAGCGCGCCGTGGTGGATGTCGTGCTGGCCGATCCGGCGGTGGCCAGCGTCGGCTCCACCGTCGGCGTGTCGAACGGCTGGAGCTCGATCAATCGCGGCAATCTCACGGTCAGTCTCAAACCGCTGTCGGAGCGCGGCATTTCGTCAGAGGCGGTGATTGCGCGGCTGCGCGGGCCGCTGGAAAAGCTCGGCGGCGTGCAGACGACTTTGTTCTCGGCGCAGGACCTGCGCGGCGGCGGACGGCAGGGCGGCGCGCAATACCAGTACGCTATCGTCACCCAGGACATCACTGCGCTGCGCCGCTGGGCGCTCGCGCTGGAGGACAAGCTGAAGGGGACGCCCGGCATCGTGGACGTCACCTCCGATCAGGATCGCGCGGGGCCGCAGGTGAACGTGGTGATCGACCGCGACGTCGCCGCAAGGCTCGGCGTCAATACCACGGCGATCGACAATGCGCTGAACAATGCCTATTCGCAGCGGCAGATTTCGACGATCTACGCCCAGCGCAATCAGTATAAGGTGGTGCTGGAGATCGACCCGCGGCTGCAGACCGAACCGTCACTGCTCGACCGCATCTATGTCGGCGCGGCGGGCGGCAAGCAGGTGCCGCTCTCCGCCGTCGCACATTTTGAGCGCGGCACGGCGCCGCTCGCGGTGCGTCACCAGGGACAGTTTCCCGCCGCCACTCTCAGCTTCAACCTGGCTCCCGGCACGGCCCTCGGCGACGCCGAGGCGGCGGTGGAAAACGCCGCCCGCGAACTGCGCATGCCGGAGGATGTGCGCACCGAGTTCGCCGGCAATGCGCGGTTTCTGCAGCAATCGCTATCGACCCAGCCGCTGCTGATCGGCGCGGCGTTGATCTCGATCTACATCGTGCTCGGCGTGCTGTACGAGAGTCTGCTGCATCCGCTGACCATCATCTCCACCCTGCCCTCGGCCGGGCTGGGTGCACTGCTGGCGCTGCTGATCACCGGCAGCGATCTGTCGATCATGGGCCTGATCGGCATCATCCTGCTGATGGGCATCGTGAAGAAGAACGCGATCATGCTGGTGGACTTCGCGCTGGAGGCGGAACGGCAGCGAGGGCTCTCACCGTTCCAGGCGATCCACGAGGCCTGTCTCGAACGCTTCCGTCCGATCATTATGACGACGCTGGCAGCGTTGTTCGGTGCGTTGCCGTTGGCACTCGCCTTCGGCACCGGCGCGGAGCTGCGCCGCCCGCTTGGCATCTCGATCATGGGTGGTCTGATCGTCTCGCAGGTGCTGACTCTCTACACGACGCCGGTGATCTACCTGGCGCTGGAGCGGCTTGCAGGTCGGCGCGATCCGATCGCATTGCCGGCGGAATAGTGCTGTCATTGCACCCCTCCTCGCAATGACAGGCCTTACCGCCCCGCGATCAGCCGCGTGCGGATGCGCTTGGAGACGAAATCGATCGCCGCCACGGTGATCAGTATCAGCACGATGATGTAGGCAACCTGGTCCCACGCATTGATCTGGATGCGCTCGGACAGTCGCAATCCGATGCCGCCGGCACCGACCAGGCCAAGAATGGTCGCCTCCCGCGAGTTGGATTCGAGCTGATAGAGTACCTGGCTCAGCATCACCGGCAGCACCTGCGGCAGCACACCAAGGCGCAGCGTCATCAGCCGAGCGGCACCGGTCGAGCGGATGCCTTCGACCTGGTCCTTGTCGGCATTCTCGATCGCCTCGGCGTAGAGCTTTGCCAGCACTCCGCTGTCGGAGACGAAGATTGCCATGATGCCGGCGATCGGTCCGAGCCCCATCGCGCGGACGAAGACCAGTGCCCAGATGAGCTGGTCGAGCCCGCGCAACACGTCGAAGACCCGGCGCGTGAAAAAGCGGAACACGCCACTCGGGATGACGTTGCGGGCGCCGAGGAAACCAAGCGGCAGCGCGACGACGGAAGCCAGCAACGAGCCCAGAAAGGCCATCGTCACGGTCTCCAGCATCGATCGCAGAATCTCGATGTGGTCCCATCTGGCGAATTGCGACCAGTCCACCATGAGACGGACGATCACCCAGAGCCGATCGAGGCCCGAGAACACCTTGGCGAAGTCGAACAGCCAGAGCAGATAGCCGAGCCAGAGAAGCACGGTGCCTGCCAGCACGATGCGCCACGCGCGCTCGCGCCAGGGTGCGCCAAAGGCACGCGGGAGGCGAGAACGCGCGCTGCCGATGTCAGCGTCGGAAATGTCGGCAAGGCGGATCGCCGTGGTCACGACCGCCTCAGTGTGCCAGCAGGTTGCCGATGAACCGCGCGCGGATCCGTTCCGAGGCGAGGTCGATCAGCATGACGATGACCAGGATCAGGATGGCAATCGCGCTCACCTCCTCATAGATGTTGAAGCCGATCACCCGCTTGAATTCAGCACCGATGCCGCCGGCGCCGACGAAGCCGATGATGGTGGAGGAGCGCACGTTGATCTCGAAGCGTAGCAGAGCATAACTGAGGAATCCCGGCAGCACCTGCGGCACCATGCCGTAGCGCACCGCCTCCAGCCAGTTGCCGCCGGCGGCGCGCATGCCCTCAACGGGGCGCATGTCGGCGTTCTCGTTCACCTCGAAAAACAGTTTCCCCAGTGCCCCGGTGGAATGGATGCCGATGGCCAGAATGCCCGCCAACGGGCCGATGCCGAACGGCCAGACCAGGATGAAAGCCAGCACCACCTGCGGGATTGATCGCATCACCTCAAGCAGGCGACGAGTGAGCCAAAGGACGGAGTTGTGGCGGACCAGGTTGCGCGCCGCGGGAAACGAAAGAATGAATGCACCGAGAAATCCCATGACGGTGGCCAGCGCTGCCATCTGCACCGTCTGCCAGAGCAGTGATGCGTAGGTGTCGATCCGGTAGAACCAGTATGCAAGCGATTGCGGCTCCTTCACGCCTCCGAACAGGTGAGACAACGCCAGCACCGGCACGGGGTCGGCTCCGCGCTGCGGTACGACACTGAACAGCTTGCCGAAGTACTCGCCGATGCGCGGCAGGCCTGCTGCGATGCGGGAGGGGTAGAACTCCGTGGAGACGACCGCAACCAGAATGAAGAGGCAGACGATAGCGACTACCAGCAGGGTCTCGATACGGCGGCTCCGCCGCAGTTCGGCGAAGCGCGATTCGAAGACGCGATAGGTGGGATGGTCGGTGGATTCTGTCATTGCGAGGAGCGCAGCGGTGGCCGGGCTTGACCCGGCCAAGCAATCCCCAGAATGGTGCGCACTGGCCTGGGGATTGCTTCGTTTCGCTCGCAATGACCGGGGCAATGCACTCTACGAACGGTTGGCGCGCTGTTCGGCGAGCCGCAGTTCGATGATGTCGTGATACAGGTCCATCGTGGCTGGCGAGTAGCCGACGCCGGATCCCATTTCGACATCGTCGTAAATGGCCCGGTGCGACTTCGGCAGGTCGAGCATGAAATCCGCGAACGTCTTCTTCAGCTCGACGGGAAGCGAGATACGGACCGCCCATGGACCGTTGGGAATCTTGCCGGACTGCCAGATGATGTTGATGTCGGACATCTTGAGCATATTCTTGTCGACCATCGAGCGGAGATTGCCGCGGGTATAGCCCTCGGACTTCTCGCCCTGGCCCGATGTCCAGGTGACCGCCCCGTCATACTGGTGGTTCAGCACGGCCACCACGCCCTGCTCATGGCCGCCGGAGAAGCCGGTCTTGGAGAAATAGACGCCGTCATCGAGCTTGATGCCCTTCGCCTTCAGCGTGGCGCTGGGGATCAGGTAGCCAGACGTGGAATTGGGATCGGCCCAGGCGAGCGAGTGCCCCTTCATGTCCTCGAGCGACCTGATGCCGGAATCGGCGCGCACAACCATCACCGAGTAGTAGTACGTCGATCCGTCCTTCTCCTGCGGCACAACGACCGGTTCGACGCACTTGCAGTCGAGCCAGGTGCCGGCGAAGCCGGATGCGCCGAACTCCGCAGCCTCGAGCTGCCCGGCCGCGATCCCCTGCATCACACCCGCATAGTCCGCCGCCGGGAACAGCTTCACCGGAATCCCCAGGTGCTGCGACAGGAGCTGCTGGAATTTGTCGTAGCGCGCCAGGCGATCCTGCGTGTTCTCGCCGCCCAGTATGCCGATGCGGAATTCCTTGAGCTTGTCCTTGTCGGAATCGGCCTGGGCGGCGGCCAAACCCAAGCCCAGTGCGGCGGCGATTGCCACCATGCTCAGTCTGCGCAGCATGCTCTTGTTCTCCCCTGATGAAGGCAAGTGGTAAGGCGGCGGCCCGCCGGATCAGGCGCGGGCGTAGGCCGGCAGCCCAGCCACGGCGATGCTCGTCGAGGTGATCCTCTCGTCCACAACGTCGCCGTGTTCTGCGCTGCCATAGATCTCGCGCACGGCTTCCTCGGTCAGCATCTCGGGCGCACCGTCGAACACGATGCGTCCTTGCGCCATGCCGACGATCCGGTCGCAATAAGCGCGCGCGGTGTCCAGCGTGTGCAGATTGCACAGCACGGTGATGCCGTCGCGCCGGTTGATGTCGCGCAGCGCGTCCATCACCAGCCTGGCATTCATCGGATCGAGCGAGGCGATCGGTTCGTCGGCGAGCAGGATCCGTGGCTCCTGCATCAACGCCCGCGCGATCGCCACGCGCTGCTGCTGCCCGCCGGACAGCGTGTCGGCGCGGTTGAGCGCCAGATCGGCAATGCCCAGCCGATCCAGCGCCCGGATCGCCAGGGCGCGTTCGCGCGCGGTGAACAGCTTGAGCAATGCACGGACGGTCGGGATCCGGTTCAGCCGCCCGGCCAGCACGTTGGTCAGCACGTCGAGTCGCGGGACCAGGTTGAACTGCTGGAAGATCATCGCGGCACTCGCGCGCCAGGCATGCACGGCGTGGCCGCTGAGCCCGGTTATGTCGCGGCCATCGAACAGCAGCCGACCGGCCGTCGGGTCGATCAGCCGGTTCACCATGCGCAGCAGCGTGGATTTTCCCGCGCCGGAGCGGCCGATGATGCCCACCATTTGTCCGGAGGGAACAGTCAGTGTTGCGTCCGCGACGGCGACGCGTTCGCCGAACCTGCGCGTGATGTTGTCGAGCTGCAGCATGGCTTCCCCGGATCCAGTCCGGGGCAGGCCCCCGATTGGCTGAAGAAGGCCATAGCACCGGTCGATGACAGAGGAATGTCGCTCCCGTGAACAACCCGTGTCGGCGACCGGCGCGGTCCGCCGCGTCTTACGGACGACTGTTGCCGCCCGCGCGGGAGCAACGCTTCTGCGCAGGCCCGTGGTTCTCCAGGTTCAGCGCCGTGTTGATCAGCGCCAGATGCGAGAAGGCCTGCGGGAAGTTGCCGAGCTGGCGGCGGTTGCGCGGATCGTACTCCTCGGCCAGCAGACCGACATCGTTGCACAAGCCGAGAAGACGCTCGAACAGGGCGCGGGCCTCGTCGCGTCGCCCCTGCAGAGCGAGATTGTCCGCCAACCAAAAGCTGCACGCCAGGAAGACGCCCTCGCCGGGCGGCAGTCCGTCGATACCGTCATGCGTTCGATAGCGCATCACCAGCCCATCGACCGTCAGCTCCCGCTGGATCGCCTCGACGGTGCTCCTGATGCGCGGATCGTCGGCGGGGAGGAATCCGACGATGGGCAGCAGCAGCAGGCTCGCATCGAGCGCAGTGCCGCCGTAGTACTGCACGAAACTGTGCGTCTCCGCGCTGAACCCCTCGCGGCAGACCGAGTCATGAATCCGCTGGCGCAGCGCACGCCATTCGTCGAGTTTCGCCGGCAGATGGAACTCCTCCGCGCCGCGGGTCGCCCGATCCATCGCCACCCAGGCCATCGCCTTCGAGAAGGTGAAGTGTCGCGCCCCGCCACGCACTTCCCAGATGCTCTCATCCGGCTGCTCCCAGACCTCGGCCAGATGCGCGATCATCTCGCGCTGGATGTCCCAACTCGCCCCCGGACGGACCAGGCCATTGTGCATCTCCTGATACAGCGCATCCATCAGCTCGCCATACACATCGAGCTGCAATTGCGCGCTCGCGGCGTTGCCGATCCGCACCGGGCGTGCGCCGCAATAGCCCGCGAGCCATGGCACTTCCCATTCCGTCAGCCAGCGCTCGCCGCCCAGGCCGTACAGCGTCTGCACCTGCGAGGGCGTGCCTGCCACGCTGCGGCGCAGCCAGGCGCCCCAGGCTCGCGCCTCATCGGTATAGCCGGCGTGCACCAGGGCCAGCAGCGTGAACGTGGCGTCGCGCAACCAGCAATAGCGGTAGTCCCAATTGCGCTGGCCGCCGGGTCGCTCAAGCAGCGAGGTGGTCGGCGCGGCGACGATGCCGCCAGTCGGTTGATAGGTCAGCGCCTTCCGCGCGAGCAGGGAACGTTGCACCTGCTCGCGCCATTCGCCGTGGTAGATGCACCGGGCCGACCATACAGCCCACTCGGCCTCGGCTGCGTCCAGCGCCGTGTCGGCGTTCGGCAGCGCAGGATCAGGCAGGTGCGACTGACCGTGCGACAGCACGAAGGGAACGCGCTGGCCTGCCGCGACGGTGAACTCGCCGACCGTGGTGAGGTGCTGGCCATGCAGCGGAACGCCGCTGGCCAACACCACGAGGTCGGGGCCGGCGATGGCGCGAAGCCCAGTGCGGTGCTGCAGCCGCGTCACCCACGGCACGGCCGAGCCGTAATCGAACCGCAAGGCGAGATCGAGCCGCATCGCGACCTGGCCGCTGCGTCCCTCGACGATGCGCACCAGCGAGGAGTTGCCGGAGGTGGCAGTCATGAAGTCGATCAGCGCGTAATCCTCGATCCTCGCCGCGTACTGGGCGTCGTTCGACGCTGACGACTGGTCTCGCGGGTTGCGTCTGGCCTGCTCGGGCGGCGCCGCGCCTGGCGGGCCCGCCATCAACTCGCGCGACCCCAGACCCGGCCCTGGGCCGTCGTGCAGTAGCAGGCGGAGCCGGACGCAACCGGGCGTTCCATCGGACAGACTGTGGCGCCCGCGTAGCAGGACTGACCCGAGGGTGCGGCAGGCCTGGGCGCATAGGACGCAGGCGGCGGATAATAGGGCGCCGGCGGCGGATAGTAGGGCGGCGGCGGGTAATACACCGGCGGCGGATAGTAGACCGGAGGACCGACGTAGAACGGGAAGCCGAAGCCGATCCAGACGCGGGCCTGCGCCGGGCCAGGAAGCGCCAGGGCGCCGGCAAGCAGTGCGCCAAACGCTGCCAAGGCAAGCGGGCGGCGGAGAGTGGTTGGAAACACGCTGATCATCCCACAGACCCTCGCTTCACATTGTTTTCTGGAATATGACCCGGTCCGGCCCCAGTTATATGGGGCGGTGCTCCACTCATGCAGCGGTGCACGTCCGCCGACAGCGGAACTTGACTTTTAGCGGTTTCCTCCCGATACCCCGCTCGTTACGCGCCGGCGGCCGTCAGGCGGCCTTACGCGCGGGTGTTGCGGCGCAGCGTCGCAACCAGCCAGTCGACTGGACCAGATTTGAACGATACCACGACCGCCCCGGCGGAACCGAGCGACCCCGCGCCGATCGAGGCCGTGCCTGCAGGCGAGCCAACAAGCTTGGAGCCGTCGCGCACCACGTTCGCCGAACTAGGCCTGTCCGAGGCAGTGCTGCGCGCCATCGCCGAGAAGGGCTACCGGCACCCGACGCCGATCCAGGAGCAGGCGATCCCCACCGTGCTGATGGGGCGCGACGTGCTGGGCGCGGCGCAGACCGGCACCGGCAAGACCGCCGGCTTCACCTTGCCGTTGCTCGACATCCTGACCGGCTCGCGCGCCCGGGCGCGCATGCCGCGCAGCCTGATCCTGGAGCCGACGCGCGAGCTTGCGCTGCAGGTGGCCGAGAACTTCGTGCAGTACGGCAAGTATCTGAAGCTCACGCACGCGCTGATCATCGGCGGCGAGAGCATGACCGACCAGAAGGACGTGTTGATGCGCGGCGTCGACGTGCTGATCGCCACGCCCGGCCGGCTGATCGACATGTTCGAGCGCGGCTCCATCCTGCTGTCGGACGTGAAGATCCTGGTAATCGATGAAGCCGACCGCATGCTGGACATGGGCTTCATCCCCGACGTCGAGCGGATCGTCTCGCTGCTGCCGCGCAACCGCCAGACCTTGTTCTTCAGCGCGACCCTGTTTCCGGAAATCCGCCGCCTGGCGGATGCGTTCCTGCAGAACCCGAAGGAGATCGTGGTCTCGCGCCCAGCCTCGGTGGCCACCACCATCATCGAGGGGCTGGCGCTGGTGGCGGAGCATGACAAGCGCGAGGCGCTGCGCCGGCTGATCCGCACCCAGAAGGTGCAGAACGCGCTGATCTTCTGCAACCGCAAGAGCGAGGTGGATATCCTGTGCAAGTCGCTGACGCGGCACAAGTTCGACGTCGGCGCACTGCACGGCGACATGGCGCAGACCGTGCGCTTCGCGACGCTGGAGAAGTTCAAGGCGAACGAACTGCGGCTGCTGGTGTGCAGCGACGTCGCCGCGCGCGGGCTGGACATCGGCGGACTGTCGCATGTGTTCAACTTCGACGTGCCGCATCATGCCGAGGATTATGTGCATCGCATCGGCCGGACCGGCCGCGCCGGTCTGGAAGGCCACGCGTTCACCATCGCCGTGCCGGAGGACCGCGCCGCGGTGGAGGCGATCGAGAAGCTGATCGGACATCCGATTCCGCCGTTCAACGTCGAGGGCCTCGATCCGATCGACTGGGCGGAGGACCTTGGACGCCGGCGGCGTGGCCGCGCACAGACGGCGCGGCCGAAGGCAGCCGCGCGCGAAAAGCCGGCGCCACGCGAGAAAGCCGTTCGCGAGAAGCCCGCACCGCAGCCGCGCGCGGCGAGACCGAAGCCCGAGCCGCCGCGCGAGCCGCCCGCGCGTGAGGCTCCGCACCGCGAACCGCCGCCGCCCCGTGAGGCTCCGCGCCGCGAGCCGAGGCGGCGGGACGACGATCTGGGCCCGGCGGTCAAGGGTTTCGGCGACGAGGTGCCGGCCTTCATGCTGCTGCGCGCGCGATCCGCTCCGGTCGCAGCCAGCCCGGCGATCGAGGAAGGGGAGAGCGAGGCATGAACGACGCCCCCGTTCGACACAAGAGCCACTTCACCCAATTCAAGTGGGACGATGCGCTGCGCCTCGACGAACAACTGACCGAGGAAGAGCGCGCGATCAGTGACGCCGCGCGCGACTACTGCCAGGAGAAGCTCTTCCCGCGCGTGATCGAGGCGAACCGGCACGAGATATTCCATCGCGAGATCATGAACGAGATGGGCGAGATGGGGTTCCTCGGCGCGACGCTGCAGGGCTACGGCTGCGCCGGCGTGAACTACGTCAGCTACGGGCTGATCGCGCGCGAGGTGGAGCGGGTCGATTCCGGCTATCGCTCGGCATTTTCCGTGCAGTCCTCGCTGGTGATGTATCCGATCTGGGACTTCGGCTCCGAGGCGCAGAAGAAGAAATACCTGCCGAACCTGCGCAGCGGTGAATGGGTCGGCTGCTTCGGCCTGACCGAACCCGACGCAGGGTCCGACCCTGCGTCGATGCGCACGCGCGCCAAGCGTGTCGATGGCGGCTACGTGCTGAACGGCTCGAAGACCTGGATCACCAACTCGCCGATCGCCGACGTGTTCGTGGTGTGGGCGAAGGACGACGCCGGCGATATCCGCGGCTTCATCCTGGAGAAGGGGATGCAGGGGCTGAGTACGCCGAAGATCGAGGGCAAGTTCTCGCTGCGCGCGTCCGTCACCGGCATGATCATGCTGGACAACGTGGCGGTCCCCGAAGATGCCATGCTTCCGGGTGTGAAGGGCCTGCGCGGGCCGTTCTCCTGTTTGAACAATGCCCGGTATGGCATTGCCTGGGGCGCGCTGGGTGCCGCCGAGTTCTGCTGGCACGCGGCGCGCGACTACACGCTGCAACGGATCATGTTCGGCCGGCCACTGGCGGCGACGCAGCTTATCCAGAAGAAGCTGGTCGACATGCAGACCGAGATCACGCTCGGCCTGCAATCGGTGCTGCGGCTGGGCCGGCTGATCGATGAGGACAACGCCGCGCCCGAGATGATCAGCCTGCTGAAGCGCAACAACTGCGGCAAGGCGCTGGCGATCGTGCGCGAGGCGCGCGACATGCACGGCGGCAACGGCGTGGCGGACGAGTACCATGTGATCCGCCACGTGATGAACCTCGAAGCGGTGAACACCTACGAGGGCACGCACGACGTCCACGCGCTGATCCTCGGCCGCGCGCAGACCGGCCTGTCGGCCTTCGGCGCCTGAACGCAAGAGCTGCTCCCCTCCCCCCAACCCCCTCCCGCAAGGGGAGGGGGAGTGCCGTACCTGCTGTACCTACTCCCCCTCCCCTTGCGGGAGGGGGTTGGGGGGAGGGGTTCGCGGCGCTTCCCGATCCGGGCGCGGCGCGCGCCGCGCCGCCCTGCCCGCATTTCGGCGCCTGCGGCGGCTGCGCACTGCAACATTGGCGCGACGACGCCTATATCGCGTGGAAGACGGAGCTGCTGCGGACCGCGCTGCGCCGCGCGGGATACGCCGATGCTGTCCTCGCGGAGCCGGTGCGCATCAGGCCGGGCGAGCGCCGGCGCATGGACCTCGCCGCGCGCCGTGCAGGCGGCAGGATCGTTCTCGGTCTGCATCGGCTGCGCAGCGCGGAGGTGGTGGACCTCGCCGAATGCCATGTGCTGCATCCCGCGCTGGTGGCGCTGATCGCGCCGTTACGCGTTCTGTTGTCGCGGCTTCGCGGGCTCCGGCGCGAGGGCTCGGTGATCGCGAACCTGCTCGACAGCGGCCCCGATGTGTTGCTCCGTACCGATGGACCGCTGGACCTCGCCGACCGCGTCGCACTGACCGAGTTCGCGCGTGCGCATGGGCTGCCGCGCATCGCCTGGGCGCAAGGCAACGACGAGCCGGAGCCGGTCGCGGTCCTGCACCCGCCGACGACAACGCTCTCCGGCATCGGCATCACGCCGCCGCCCGGGGCCTTCCTGCAGGCTTCGGCATCGGGTGAGGCAGCGATCATCGCCGCCGTCCTCGATGCGCTTCCCGCCAAGGGCCGCATCGCGGAACTGTATGCCGGCTGCGGCACCATCACATTCGCACTGGCGCGGCGGGCACGCGTCACCGCATGGGAGGGCGATCCGGTTTCGGTGTCCGCCCTGCGCACAGCAGCCAACCAGGCCGGCCTGTCTGGCCACATCGTGGTGACACAACGCGATCTGGCGCGTCAGCCGCTGCAAGCGAAGGAACTGGCCGGGTTCGCGGCCGTGGTGCTTGACCCACCCTTCGGCGGCGCCGCTGCCCAGGTCGCGCAGATCGCGGCAGCGAAAGTGCCAGGAGTCATCTATGTGAGCTGCAACCCCGCCACTCTGGCGCGCGACGCAAGACTGCTGTCGCAGGCGGGTTACCGCCTGTCATCGGCAACGCCGATCGACCAGTTCCTGTGGTCGAGCCGGCTGGAGGGCGTGATGGCGTTCAGCCGCTATAGCGGGTTCAGGTAACCGGAAACGCCAGCGGGCCTCGCCAGTCGTGATGGGTATCGCTGCGCTCAACCCATCCTACGGGTTCCGGAGTAGCGGCGTAGGTGTAGGAAGGGTTGAGCAAAGCGAAACCCATCATTCGGGCGAGATTCCAGTTATGCTGAACGTGCGCTAGACGTGGAAGCTCTCGCCGCAGCCGCAGCGGCCCTTCTCGTTCGGGTTGGTGAAGGTGAAGCCGGATGTCAGCGCCTTCACCTCATAGTCCATCACCGTGCCGATCAGGAACAGGCTGGCCTTGCGGTCCACCAGCACTGTCAGGCCCTTGTCGTTGACTACCTCATCGCTGGGCGCTGGCGCGTCGGTCCAGGTCATGTCGTAGGACAGTCCGGAACAGCCTTTCGTCTTCACGCCGATGCGCAGCAGCTTGCCCTGCTCGCCCTTGGCGTAGAGCGAACGCAGACGGTCGGCCGCGGCATCGGTCAGCGTCATCAGCTGCGGCAGCGCGCGGGGCTTGCGAGGGGCGGTGGTGGTTGTCGTGCTCATGGCTCGCTCGATATCGTGTCGATCAGAACATGTTCAACTGCAGGCGGGCTTCTTCGCTCATCCGGCTTGGGTCCCAGGGCGGATCCCAGACGGTCTCCACGTCACAGGACGTGACGCCAGGCACTGCCATGACGGCGTTGTGCACCTGCTCCGGCAGTTCCTGCGCGGAGGGACAGGCAGGCGCGGTCAGCGTCATCTCAACTTTCACCGCGCCGTCGTCGCCGATGTCGATCGTGTAGATCAGCCCCAGCTCGTAGATGTTCACCGGGATTTCCGGATCGTACACCTCGGCGATCGCGGCAATCACGATGTCCTCGGTCGGCTTCGGCTGCGTCTCGCCGTCCGGTGTCCAGGCGGCATGAGTTTGGCTCATGTCATTCACTGCTCGCCTCCTTGCCGCCATCCAATGCGGCGACCAATGCGTGCCACGCCAGCGTCGCGCATTTCACCCGCGACGGGTACTCGTGCACGCCGGCCAGCGGCTCCAGGCGTTCCAGCGGTTCGGCCAGCGCAGCGTCGCAATGCGGGCACTTGCCAGTGCGCGCCATCTCGCGGAACGCGTCGAACAGCGCGTGCGTGTCGGCCTTGCTGCGGCCGATCACGGTCTCGGCCATAAGGTCAGCCGAGGCGACGCTGATCGCGCAGCCGCGCGCCTCGAAGCTCGTGTCGGCGATCGTGCCGTCAGGGGCGTATTTCACCCACACCTCGATGCGGTCGCCGCACATCGGGTTGTCGCCCTTCGCGGTAGCATCGAAGCTCTCCAGCCGCCGCGCATGCCGCGGTCGCCGGCCGTGATCCAGGATCACTTCCTGATAGAGATCGCGCAGGTCGTCGAACGTGTCTGCCGGCATCAGGCGAAGAACTCCCGCACGCGGGTGAGCGTGTCAGCCAGATAGTCGATTTCGTCATGCGTCGTGTAGATCGCGAAGCTGGCGCGCGCCGTGCTTTCCAGGCCGAACCGGTGCATCAGCGGCTCGGCGCAGTGATGCCCCGCGCGCACCGCGATGCCCTGGCGGTCCAGCAGCGTCGCCACGTCGTGCGCATGCGCGCGGTCAAGCGTGAACGACACCACCCCGCCACGGTCCTGCGCGCGGCCGAGTATGTGCACACCCTCGATCGCACCGAGCCGTGCCAGAGCGTGATCGATCAGCGCCGTCTCATGCGCGGCGATCGCGTCGTAGCCGATCGACTGCACGTAATCGATCGCGGCCTTCAGCCCGATGCCTTCCAGGATCGGCGGCGTGCCGGCCTCGAACTTGTGCGGCACCTCGGCCCAGGTGGAGCGCTCATAGGAAACCGAGGAAATCATCTCTCCGCCGCCGAGGAAGGGCGGCATCGCATCCAGCAATTCGCGCCGGCCCCACAGCACGCCGATGCCCGTCGGCCCATACAGCTTGTGGCCGGTGAAGGCGTAGAAGTCGCAGCCCAGCGCCTGCACGTCGACGCGCCGGTGCACCACCGCCTGTGCGCCGTCGAACAGCACCTTGGCGCCATGCGCATGCGCGATCTGCACGATGCGCTCGGCCGGCGTGTACGTGCCGAGTACGTTGGACATATGCGTCATCGACACCAGCCCGACCTTGCCGTCATCCAGCAGAGCCTCGAACGCGTCCATGTCCAGCTCGCCGGCATCGGTGATCGGCGCGACACGCAGCTCGATGCCGCGATCGGCACGCAACAACTGCCAGGGAACGATGTTGGAGTGGTGCTCCATCCCGGAGATCAGCACCGCCTGCCCCGGCTTCAGCACGCCGCGGCCATAGCTGTGCGCCATCAGGTTGAGCGATTCGGTGATGTTGCGGGTGATCACGATCTCGTGCCGATCCGGCGCGTTCAGCAGCGCCGCCACGGCATCGCGCGCCGCCTCGTAAGCATCGGTGGTACGCTCGCTCATCCAGTGCAGGCCGCGATGCACGTTGGCGTATTGCGTCTCCATCGCCTCGCGCATCGCATCGATCACCACGCGCGGCTTCTGCGCCGAGGCGGCGCTGTCAAGGAACACCAGAGGCTTGCCGCGGATCTTCTGGCGCAGAATCGGAAAGTCCTCGCGGATGCGGGCGACGTCCAGCATGGCGGGACGGGTCGTGACGTTCATGCGGCCTGCCTCCCCCACCAGTTCTCCACCGCGTGCCCCAGCACGTCGCGGACCTGTTCGTGCGTCACCGCATCCAGTGCCTCGGCGAGAAACGCCCGCACCAGGATGGAACGCGCCTCGGCATCGGGAATCCCGCGGCTTCGCAGGTAGAACAACTGATCGGCATCCAGCTCGCCCACCGTCGCGCCGTGGCTGCACTTCACATCGTCGGCGAAGATCTCCAGCTCGGGCTTGGTGTCGATCTCGGCGTCGGGCGACAGCAGCAGCGCCTGGTTCATCTGGTAGCCGTCGGTCTTCTGTGCAGTGCGCGCGACCTCGATGCGACCCTGGAATACGCCCTGCGAGCGTCCCGCCAGCACATTCTTCACCGTCTGCCGCGAGGTGCAGGACGGCGCAATATGCTTCACCACAGTCGTGAAGTCGGCATGCTGCACGCCGCCGAGCAACTGCGCGCCGTTGAGATGCGTGATTCCCTTCGCGCCGATCAACCGAGCATGCACTTCCGTGCGCACGATGCGTGCCCCGACGTTCAGTGCGAAGCTGTCATACGTGCCGCGCTCGGCGATTTCCGCATACAGCGTGGACAGGTGGAACGCTGTTGGCGACTCGTTCTGCAGGCGCACATGCGTGAACGCGGCGTCCTCCGCCACGCGCACCTCGATGACCGGGTTGTGCAGATACGTACCATCGCCGAGTGAGAGCTCCAGCAGGGTCAGGCGCGCACCGGCCGCCAGGTGGATCGCATGACGTGGGTGGAACGCGGCTGCATCGGTTGCCAGGCTCACCAGAAGCAGCAGCCCTGCATCGATACCTTCTGGTATGGCGAGCGAAGCGCCGTCTTCCGCCAGCATGGTGTTCAGCGCCACCAGCGGCTCGCTATCGGGGCGTGCCAGCGTGCCGAACCCGGCATGATCGGCGAACCGGGTGACGCCGACTGCCGCCGGCAGCGCTGACAGCTCGGGGCGGAACTGACCGTCGACGAAGACGATGCGCGGTGCATCGATCCGTGGCAGGCGCGCGAGCAAACTGCTGTCGCCGACGAGCGGCGTCAGCGGTTGATGGAATGCAGCGTCGGCGACGGGACGCAGGCTGGTGTATTTCCACGCCTCCTCGCGCCGCCCCGATGTGGCACCCGGCAGCCCCGCGCGACGAAACGCATCGGCTGCCGCCAGGCGCTGGCGCGGGTCGCCAGGCAGACTTTCGCGCAACCTCTCGAAGCGGGAGAGGAAGCCGCCGATGCCGGTTTGCACTGGTGCGGTCATGCCAGCACCGCCAGCCCTGACACGAACCGTGCCCGCTCGTCATGGTCGGCGAAGGCGGGCGATCCACGTCTTTCCAGCGTTCGGCACAGCAAAGACGTGGATGGCCGGCCTTCGCCGACCATGACGGTGGAGGGCGGGGGCGGGGACGCCAGCATCACGCCGCCTCCGCGACCATGCCGGCGTAGCCCTTGGCTTCCAGTTCGTGCGCCAGTTCGGGACCGCCGGAGCGGATGATCCGGCCGCCGGCCAGCACATGCACGCGGTCGGGCACGATATGGTTGAGCAGGCGCTGATAGTGGGTGATCACCAGCGCGGAAAATTCCGGCCCCCGCAGCGCATTCACGCCATCGGCGACGATCTTCAGCGCGTCGATGTCGAGCCCGCTGTCGGTCTCGTCCAGGATCGCAAGCTTCGGCCGCAGGATCGCCATCTGCAGCACCTCGTTGCGCTTCTTCTCGCCGCCGGAGAACCCGACATTCACGTTCCGCCGCAGCATGTCGTCCGGCATTGCCAGCCGCTTGGTCTCGGCACGAGCCAGCTTCAGGAACTGCACAGCGTCCAGCTCGCTTTCGCCACGCGAGCGGCGCAGCGCATTCAGCGCGGTGCGCAGGAAGTTGGCATTGCCGACGCCAGGCAGCTCCACAGGATACTGGAACGCCAGGAACACGCCTGCCACGGCACGCTCCTCCGGCGCCATCGCCAGCAGGTCGCGGCCATCGAACGTTACCGAGCCGCCGGTGACCGCATAGTCCGCACGGCCCGACAGCACATAGGCAAGCGTCGACTTGCCGGAGCCATTCGGCCCCATGATCGCGTGCACCTCGCCCTGCGGCACCGTGAGGTCGATGCCCTGCAGGATCGGCTTGTCGTCGATGGCGGCGGAAAGGCCGCGAATTTCCAGCATAATACCTGTGTCCCTTAACCCACGGAGCCTTCCAGGCTCACCGCCAGCAGCTTCTGCGCCTCGACGGCGAACTCCATCGGCAGCTCCTTCAACACTTCCTTGCAGAATCCGTTGACGATCAGGTTCACCGCGTCCTCTTCCGACAGTCCCCGCTGGCGGCAATAGAACAACTGATCGTCGGCGATCTTCGAGGTGGTCGCCTCGTGCTCCACCTTCGCCGTAGGGTTGCGGCTTTCGATGTACGGCACGGTGTGCGCGCCACAGCAGTCGCCGATCAGCAGCGAATCGCACTGTGTATGGTTGCGCGCGCCGGAAGCCTGCGGCAGCACGCGTACCAGGCCGCGATAGGTGTTGTTGGAGCGGCCGGCGCTGATCCCCTTGGAGACGATCGTGCTCTTCGTCCGCTTGCCGATATGGATCATCTTGGTGCCGGTATCGGCCTGCTGGCAATTGTTGGTCACCGCCACCGAGTAGAACTCGCCGACGCTGTCGTCGCCCTGCAACACGCAGGACGGATACTTCCAGGTGATCGCCGATCCGGTCTCCACCTGCGTCCAGGAGATTTTGCTCCGCGCGCCCCGGCACGCGCCGCGCTTGGTGACGAAGTTGTAG